>DAINRH010000197.1:0-7652 GCA_036741905.1 Methylobacter sp.
TTCGGGGGCTTTAATATGGCTTGCGAGAGTGCTCATTCTCGGACAGGCTCCTAGAAACAACACAAAACCGATGCTGCCGGTGGAATAATGTTCGACAAAAGGATGTAGATTATTGTCGATATTGCTTTTCAACAGGTAGAATTCAGCCAGATTACTACGAATTTTTTCGGCAACGGTGTGGGTCTGAACGGCAGCTTCAATCTCCTGCTCGTCGAGGCACTCCAGCATGATCACAAACTCATCGCCGCCCAGTCTGGCTACCGTATCGACATCGCGCACGCAACTTTGCAAACGCCGCCCCACCTCAATCAGCAATTGATCGCCGCGATCATGGCCCAGGGTATCGTTAAGCGTTTTGAAGTTGTCGAGATCGAGGAACATCAACGCGCCGTGAGTCTTGTTGCGGTTGCTGGCGTTAAGCGCCAGATTGAGTCGGTCGAACAGTAACGTGCGGTTGGGGAGTTTGGTCAGGGAGTCGTAGTAAGCCAGATCCTTGATGCGCTCTTCATCGGCTTTGCGCTGACTAATGTCGGTGAAGGTGCCGACATAGTTGGTAACCAAGCCTTCCGGATTGGTGATGGCGGTTATGCACAGCCATTCCGGATAGATGACGCCGTTTTTTCTTTTATTCCAGATTTCGCCTTGCCAGTATTTATCGCGATTGATGCTTGCCCACATGGACGCATAGAATTCGCTGTCGTGGCGGCCGGATTTGAGGATGCCGGCGGGTTTGCCGATAATCTCATCGGCACTGTAACCGGTTAGCTCGGTAAACGACTTGTTGACGCGCAAGATAATGTTGTCGGCATCGGTAACGAGTATGCCTTCTTGAGATTCAAACGCTGCGGCGGCAATGCGTAGTTCATGCTCGGCTTTGAGCCGCAGCTTTTCGCGGTCGAAATTATCCAGCGCGTAGGAAAGGTCGTCGGTCAGGCCGCGCATCAGGTCAATCAGGTCGGGGGTGAAATAGTCCTGTTCAGCCGAGTAGACGGCAATCGCTCCGATGCAGCCGCCGCCGCGCATCAGCGGGAATGCCGCCGAGGCGTTAATGTTTTCCGCTGCGGCCATCGGTTGCCAGGGCAGGGTACTGGGTTCATTGAGAAAGTTGTTGAAAATTTTCGGTATGCCTTCCCGGATTGCGGTTCCCATCGGGCCGCGCCCCTCCGGCAATGACTCATCCACCGAGACCTTGATATTCCGGAGCAGGGAAGAGTCGGGATGGCTGGCGGCTACGGTACGCACCCAGCCATCCGGTTCATGCATGCCCACCCAAACCAGCTTAAAAGCAACGTGATTGACGATAATCCGGCATACTTGGGTCAATAACTTAACCTCGTCCGACTCGCGCACAATAATGTCGGCGCTTTCGGTCCATGCCGCATACAAATGGTTGATTCGCTCTCGCTGCCGTTCGGAATTGGACAGGGTATCGAGCATTTGATTAAAACTGTGCGCCAGTATGCCAACCTCATCCTTGCCCGAGATATGCGCTCGCACGTCAAGGCTGCCCTTCTCGACTTCGGCGGCTAGCCGCATCAGGTGATGCAATCTTCTGGTAAGCCGCCGCGCCAGAAGTATGGCTGCGGTTACAACGGTCAGCGTCGCGAACGCTATAAAGTTCACCCCCATGAGCACAACGGAGCGAAGGTTGGCATTGACCCCGTTCATGGTCATTTCTATTCGCGCCCATCCGACATGGCGCATTCCGGCCATTACCGGCGCGGCAACATCGATTTGCCGGGCAGTAGCCAGCAATACTTGCGTTTTGGGCGAGGAACTTAATAATTTCTGATTTTGCTCATCGGTCACGAATAGTCCGGCCTCGTCAGGCCGTGTGGAACTCAGCACTTCGCCGCGCAACGACAAGATATAAGCGCGCTCAAGATCGGGTAAGCCGACAAAACCCTGTAACACTTCTTTTAATCCTGCAATATCGTTAGCTAGCACCCATGATGTACTGCTGCTGGCCAGCGACGTGGTCAGCGATTTACTCTGCTGCATGGCAGCGCTATAAAGAAAATTACGCTGCCGTTCGAATAACAGGCTTGCAAGTCCTATCATCATGATCAATGCCACGCCGCCAAATGACCACGCCAATTGATGCCGAATGGAGCGGTTAAAAAAAGTCCGTTGAGTTTTACTTCGATTACGATCAGTTGTCATTATGTCCCTTTACTCTAAAGGCCGTACTGTTTTGATAAAGGTTGCAATAAAGGCCTCCACCGGTTCATAACTGTGGTCATTCGCCGGTTCAAAACGGGTAACAGGAATCCGTGCCAACATCGCCCGGCCTTGCTCATGGTCGCCAAGAGCGAACAGCAGCGCGGCAAATTTGTCTGCCACCGTTGCCGGAATGTCTTTACGCACTACCCAGCCGTTGTTTTGCAAGGGCTCGGTTTGCCATTTGACTTCGAGCTGAGCGGCTAATTGGGGATTCTCCTTACTGAATGTTTTCCACGGCACCGGCCAAGTTGCTCCGGCCGCGACATGGCCGCGCAAGACGTTGATGATGGACGATTCCTGCGAACCGACATAGCGGTTTTCGATATCGTGGTTAATATCGATGCCGTGGATATGCAGATAATATTGGGGCATCATGGTTGCCGCCAGCGCAGTCGACGCAGGGTAAGATACGGCTTTGCCCTTGAGATCGGCGACGCTGCTAATGCCGCTGTCGCGACGCACCAGAATAATGCCGCGAAAATCATCGTCATCGGCCATCTTGCCAAATACGCGATAGCCATGCTTAAGCGAGTTAACGGTTTGATAAGGATTGGGCATGGCAAAATCAAAGTGTTCGCTGTAAAGTTTCCGGTCGAATTCTTCATAATTGCGCGACGCTTCCAGGGTAAAACTCGCTTCAGGCATGTTTGCGTTAAGAAAATCGACGATGGGACCGTAAACTTCAAATAGCCGTTTCGGATTATGCAATGGATGGATACCTATTATATATTTGGGCGCCTTGGATTTGCTTTGCGTGCTGAAACTGGGTTTATAAATATCATCGGACTGCTTGTTCCAGTCCGCGAGCAGCGGCAAATCCAATAATAATTTCCACAATTTACTAGTGACGGTTTCTTCGGAAACCTGTTTCGATATTGGTGCAATCTTGGCTTTGTCCGGCGCCGATTCCAAGGGGGAGACGTCGGCAGCAGCAACGGTGAAGTTAAAGAGCAGCAGCGTTATGAGACTATATCGGCGTAAAATTTCAATCATTATAAGGTCGAAGCTCTGCGGCAGCGGTCATCGAGTTACGCTACGTTAACCTGCAAAATAGGTATTATTACGTAGGCTAGGTGAATGGCATGATACTCGTAATGCATAAGTTTTGGAATTTTTTTGAACCGCTCTTTTACCGTGTAAATCTTGACTTTACCCTGACAATAAGCAAATCCTGATTGTCATAAAAGGGTAATATGTAGTTTGTTAAAATATTCCATTTATTCTTATCCCAATTTAATTATGCCCAATTTAAATATTCTCGTTGTTGAAGATGAAGACGCTATCCGGGAGATGTTGATGATGGTGCTTGAGCAGGCCGGCTTTAGGTCGATTGCATCCGCGGATGCCGAAGATGCGCAAAAAGCCCTTGATGAGGCTTTGCCGGACTTGATTCTGCTGGACTGGATGCTGCCGGGCGTCAGCGGTGTCGAATGGGCGAGGCGTTTAAAGAAAGATCCCATGTATCGGGAACTGCCTATTATTCTGCTGACGGCGCGAGGCGAGGAGGAGGATAAGGTTCGAGGCCTTGAGATCGGCGCTGACGATTATATGACCAAGCCGTTTTCACCCAAGGAATTAGTGGCGCGCATCCGCGCCGTTTTACGCCGAAGCGGAAAAATAAACGACCTGGCGCAGATCACCCTGGGCGACCTGATACTGGATACCGAACAGCACCGGCTCAGCATCGGCGATAAGCAACTGGAAGTCAGTCCGACCGAGTTTCGCTTAATGCAGTTTTTTATGACCCATCCCGATAAAGTATTCAATCGCACCCAATTACTGGATCAGGTCTGGGGGCGTAGCGTATACATCGAAGAACGCACCGTCGACGTGCATATAAGACGATTGAGAAAAATTCTGGGCGAACACGGGCGGGAGGACTTGGTTCAAACCGTGCGCGGTTTCGGTTATCGGTTTTCAGTAACGGATTCGTCAAGCGCGCCTGCATCGCTGTCGTCGTAATCAATATGGATGTTTGGCAAAAAGAACTCATTAGCGCAGTGCTGCTGTTTGCAGCCGTGTCGATAATAGGCGGCATGACCGGACTTTTTATGCCCCTGGCGCTGTTGCTGACGCTGGCCATTTTAATGCGCCAGCTGTTCCAGATTAGCCGGTTTGAAAAATGGATACGCAGCGGCGGCGGCGCTAAATACCCCAAGACCAGCGGCATCTGGGAAGAAATTTATTACCATGTCTACCGTATTAAAAAGAACGAAAAAAAACGCAAAAAGAAACTGGGCAAAATGGTCGACCAGTTTCGCCAGTCCACCGAAGCGCTACCGGATGCCGCCGTTGTTTTGGGCGCCAATGACGAGATTGAATGGGCGAATAAAGCGGCCCGAGAAGTATTCGGCTTACAGCAATCGGACAAGGGCCAGCGCATTCCCAACCTGATCCGTTTTCCTGAGTTCATCCGCTATCTTAAATCCGAAAATTATAACGAACCGGTTATATTGCCTTCTCCGGTAAACCATCGCATAACCCTGGCGGTGCGGATTATCGCTTATGGCGCAGGCTTGCGCCTGTTACTGGCTCAGGACGTTACCGAGCTGAAAAAGATGGAACGGATGCGCAAGGATTTTGTCGCTAATGTGTCGCATGAACTTAGAACCCCTTTGACCGTATTAAAAGGTTATCTGGAGACCTTGCAGGACATGGATGACGGAGAATCGCCGTTATTGACCACCTCGTTTCAGCAAATGCAGGGACAGACTGAGCGCATGCAGCATCTGGTCGATGATTTACTGTTGCTGACACGATTGGAAACCCGGCAGAAGAAAACCGAGTGCGTTAACATCCCGGCTTTATTGATCCAGATTTGCAAGGAAGCGGAGCGGTTGCACGGCAACGATTGTTCCAGGATCGAATTAACCCTGGAAACGGATAAACACATCGCCGGCGAAGAGCAGGAATTGCGTAGCGCGTTCACCAATCTGCTGGGCAACGCGCTTAAATATTCGCCGGAAGATTCCGTAGTAAAAGTGCGCTGGTACCAGGCCAACGACAGCATCGTGCTGGATGTCGAGGATCAGGGCGAAGGTATTGCGGCGACCGATATTCCCCGCGTGACAGAACGCTTTTACCGGTCTGAAGTCAAGCGCGTTAAGAAAGTGGGCGGCACCGGGCTGGGCTTGGCTATCGTCAAACATGTGCTGATGCGGCATGACGCCAAGTTGAGCATAGTCAGCGAGTTGGGCAAGGGCAGTTGCTTTGGCTGTTATTTTCCGGTTAATCGGGTTTGCAATTAGCCTATTAGGCAAACGGTGCCTGAGATGTACCGGATTGCGTAAAGCATTTTCATCGCAGCATTGTCCGGAAAGGTCGGGTTCCCTGTCGAGCAATATTGGTTGTAGTGCTCAGTCAAATCCTCGCGCCAGCGTTCGCTGGCGGCAAACAAGAATCCGTTGCGCACTTCAGTGACTTTGGAGGCCCAGCGGCGATCCTGCTCGGATTGCCCCTCGCGTCCGCGAAAGCGCTCATAAAGATCACGCGCGGTAAACGCGTCTGTTTCATATAGTCCAGGCCGTCGGAGCCAATGCATTTCCAGGCGATGGTATCGATGCTGTCCTCGTCCACCACCGTTTTGAAGGTATCGCCTGCGAGTTGCAGGTACGCCACCAGCTCCGACAAACCGTGCTGTCGCGGCTGCATTTCGCATAGCGCATGCAATGTCACTTGCGACCGATCCTGCAAGGCGTGGCGGATATACTGCCCTAACTGCGCCTTGTCGATGACGATTTGCGAGCACAGCGCCGTCGCATCCATATCGGCATCGCCCGACTCAAGTTCTATATCGGCGATCAACGGCTTGAGCGTCGGCGTGTGCAGCGGCCGTTCCATCGGCAGTTCGATGTCGGCAATGGCCATTATCTGTCCCGGCGGTGATGTCCGTAGCGCCAGGGTCTTTGCCTCAATGCCGTGCAGGATGTCCATGATGCGGCAATAACTTCTCGAAACATAAACGCATCGTTCCCTCGCTCTACGCTCATCGTTATACACAAATACGCAAGTACATCTCATTCCCACGTGCTACGTGGGAATGCAGGGCTGGACGCGCTGCGTCCCGTATACACAGACGGACGTTGCCCATGATTCGCGGCGCACTCGTCGTTATATACAAGTGTGTTTCAGAGTCGTCATACCGGCATGGACGGTAACTTGGTGACTCTACCGGTACTTGAGTAATACGAAGCGTCACCTCCCTGTGCCTGGGTTCCGGCATCCCTGCCAGAACGACGGCGTCTCGCAGAGACTTGTGTATAAAGACGAGCGCTTTACGTGGAAACCCTAAGCGGAAGTTATTACTGATGGAATCCTTGGTTGACCCGGATTACAAGAAATTGCACTTGAGTCAGTTTTAATTTTGAACCATAAACAACATGAAGGGTTTAACGCTTCATGCCCTTCATGGCAATTGCTTAAATTAATTTATGCAGGTTCATTAGGCATTCTCTTGACAGTGGCGTACTCGGTATCTTATTTTGCATTCGCCTAAGTTTTGTTGTTAGGCAGTTGCTCTCTCATATCAATAACTAATAATTGGAGTTCCCACCGTGCGTATATTTTTTAAAAGCAGTTACGCGTATCTTGCATTGGTTTTAATTGCAGGCTGCGCCAATATTTCTCCGTCTACTCAGGACAATCTTGCCGTCGGTATAGACGGGCAAGCCTGTGTCGGCGCTATCATGACGCCGCCGGTCGGGCTTGTTGAGGCCGACGACGCGACACTATTGCAAGCGGCGCAAGGACCGTCGGGACAAGGCAAGCTCTGCACCGGCAAAGTATTTGTCGCCGAAAAGCCGGTGACGGTGTATCGCGTTTGGGACAGCTCGCGTCCTTACACGGTTTACGGGAGTTGGTGGTCGCTTTCCGACCCTAAGGGACCTAGGGATAGTTACCGCAAGGAAGAAGACATCTGCCCCGAATGGAGCGCATTGGACCGCATGAGCGCCTGTACGATAAAAGTGGGGACTCAAGTCGTGATCGGGCCGGGACAAAGCGTCAAGTGCAACGGCGATCTCAGCTATCCTCCGTCGGCGGCGAATCAAGTTTACATTCCAAACGACAGTAAAAATAACCAGGTTTTTGTCGAAAATTGCACCGCAGCAGCCGAATGGCCTAAGCCACAGCCAATAGCTTCACAAAACTGAGCGCCTTAGCTTTTTTACGCCGGTTTCCACGTTCCGGAGACTGTGAAAGTATTCGTTTTAGAACAAAATCAAAGAATTCACCAGGAAGGCACGAACGGCTGCATGGGCCATTTGCTCCTGCAATAACGGCATTCCCCGCTTCCCTGCGGGTTATGCAGGAGGTAGAGCAAGAGCCGAGGATGCGAAGTTTTCAATGCATCGAATTAAAAGCAATGGTTTTTTCTCTGCGCCCTTCGTGCCTTCGTGGTGAACATGCTTTTATACTGATTTGGATAATAC
>DAINRH010000198.1:0-1132 GCA_036741905.1 Methylobacter sp.
ATATCTCCAACTCCTGAATTTTCCGGGTCAGGGTGTTTCTGCCGTAGCCCAATAAAATAGCGGCTTCGTGGCGTTTGCCGTGGGTAAAGTTTAACGCCGCTTTTATTAAAATGCTTTCCACCGTGGGGATGATGTGTTTGGCGATTTCGCTCTCGTTCCCGCGCAGCAGCTGCTGGTCTATCCAGTTCCTTAGCAATGCTTCCCAGCCGGTTTCGGCAGCGTTTTTTTCTGCGGTTACGTTAAGCAATTCAGGCGGCAGGTCGTGCAGGTGAATTTCCCGGCCCGAAGCCATCACGGTCAGCCAGCGGCAGCTGTTTTCCAGCTGCCTTACATTGCCCGGCCAGTCCAATGTGCTTAAAAAAGCTTCCGCTTCGGGCTTTAAGATTTTAATTTCGGTATTGAGTTCGACGGCCGCCTGATTTAAAAAATGGCGCAGCAGCAACGGTATGTCCTGTTTACGCTCGCGTAGCGGCGGAATGTGGATGCGGATGACGTTTAAGCGATGGAATAAATCTTCCCGAAAACGGCCTTGCTCGACCAGGGTTTCAAGGTTCTGGTGGGTGGCGGCAATAATGCGCACGTCGACTTTAACGGCTGCATACGAACCGACCGGATAGAACTCGCCATCGGCCAGCACCCGTAACAAACGGGTTTGCAGTTCGGCGGGCATGTCGCCGATTTCATCAAGAAACAGGGTGCCGCCATCGGCTTGTTCAAAGCGTCCGGCGCGGCGCGATTGCGCGCCGGTAAAGGCGCCTTTTTCATGGCCGAACAGTTCCGATTCCATCAGGTCTTTGGGGATGGCGGCCATATTCAGGGCAATGAACGGGTTGGCGGCCCTGGGGCTGTGGCGGTGTAGCGCCTTGGCGACCAACTCCTTGCCGGTTCCCGATTCGCCGTTGATGAGCACGGTGATATGCGACCTTGCCAGCCTGCCTATAGCGCGGAATACTTCCTGCATGGAGGGCGCTTCGCCGATAATTTCCGGCGTCGTTTCATCGGCCGTGTGGGCATCTGAAGCCGATCCCTCAAGTTGCTGCTGTCGGCTATGAATGCAGGCTCTATGAGCCAGGTCGACGACTTCTTTAATATCGAAGGGCTTGGGCAGGTACTCAAAAGCGCCGCCGTGGAA
>DAINRH010000198.1:1232-7584 GCA_036741905.1 Methylobacter sp.
CGACTTCTTTAATATCGAAGGGCTTGGGCAGGTACTCAAAAGCGCCGCCGTGGAATGCCGAGACTGCGCTTTCCAGGTCGGAATGCGCGGTCATTACAATAACCGGCAGGTTCGGGTGGCTCAATTGAATCTTGTTCAAAAGTTCCAGTCCGTCCATGCCGGGCATGCGAATATCGGTAATCAGGGCATCGGGTAGGTCGTTTTGCAATGCATTCAGCAAATCGAGCGCGCCGGAAAAACTGCGGGTGCTAATGTCCGCTTTTTGCAGGGCTTTTTCCACGACCCAGCGTATGGACTTGTCGTCATCGATGATCCAGACAGTTTCGGACTTAGGCATTGCCGGTCTCCCGTAGAGCAATAATGGGTAAGAAGATTGAAAACACCGTGTTTCCAGGTTCGCTGCTGCATTCAATCAAGCCGTTATGTTGATTGATCAGCGCTTGAGCTATCGATAAACCCAGGCCGGTGCCGTCTGCGCGGCCGGTAATCATCGGATAAAATATCTGATTCATCATGTCGGCTTCGATTCCCGGTCCGTTATCGATAATGTCGCACTTCACCGCCAATTTATAGCGTTTTCGGCCGATGGTCACTTGCCGGTGAATTCGGGTTTTGATAGTGATGTTGCCTTCGCCGTTCAGCGCTTGAACGGCATTTTTGACGATATTCAAAATGGCCTGAATGAGCTGGTCTTTATCCGCCAATATGTTAGGGATGCTGGGGTCGTAGTCGGATCTTATGGTCAGGTTGGATTCGGCTTGGACCAGTTGCCTGACGCGTTCCAGGACTTCGTGAATATTGATGGCTTTCTTGTTAGGCAGCTTGTTGGGGCCGAGCATTTTATCCATCAAGCCTTGCAGACGGTCGGATTCGGCAATGATAATCCGGGTGTATTCCTTGAGTTCCGGGTCGTTCAATTCCAGATCCAGCAATTGTGCCGCGCCGCGTAAGCCGCCCAAGGGATTCTTAATTTCATGCGCCAGGCCCCTGACCAGTAACCGGGCGGTGTTCTGTTGGGTCAATAAGCGCTCTTCCTTGGATATGCGCAGGTGATTGTCTACTTGCTGCAATTCAACCAGAATCTCGTTGACCCGCTCATCTTTTAATAACGGCGTTGCACTGAAATTGATGGTAATACTGTGGTTCATGCGATCCAGAATAAGCTCGCGATCCACCAGCGGCTCGGCCATGGTCAAGCATTGCTGTAAATTCATCAGCAGGGCGGGATCGGACGATTTGAATAACTCTTGGGCGCCGAGACCGACCAAGTGGCGCGAGCTGTCGGCCAGCAGAATTTCTCCGGCGGAATTAATGTAAGTGAGCGTTAGGGCGCGATCAAATAACAAGATCGCGCCGTTAAGATGATCAAGTATACGTTTATGCATAGTTTGCGTAAGTGTTGTTCCTGAGTTAATACTTAATATTTAATAGTAAGCAACTTACAGACCAATAAGCCAAAAAAACCATTTGAAGCGTCCGGTTCCATTTAATTTGAGCAACCGGCGTGCCGGGAAGCGCATATTTAGCCGTTAGGCTGCACCAGACTGGTCAAGTATGCACCATATTGGTGCCAAAGTTTCGGTTTTTTTATGGCTCGCTTCAGGAGACTATCAGGACTTTGCTGCGCCAACGCCGCCAGACTACATGCAAGAGGACAAGGTCAGCGGCTTGTGGCTTGTGGCATGCGGTTTGCTGTTAGCTTTCACCAGCCCGATGACAGAATCATGTTTGTCGAAGCGCGCGGTTCCGGGCTGTCCTGCGTAGGACGATCTGGAACCGCGCCGCCTGCGCATTCGTTGCCTATTGATGTTGTTGCACAAAGGCAGCTACCGGTTCGCAGTCGATCGGGGCGACGCAAAGAGGCGTCGTAGTGTAATTACTCTGGAAATGGATCATTAAAGCGAAGATGCATTAACAATTCGGGTAAGCGATGAGCGGATCTGCCGGCTGAGGGTTGTTAAAGATCCATGAAGTCAATTAAAGCCAACAAACTGTGTTGGCAACACACGAGAAGCAACTATGTTATTTGGTCGAAATAAAAAAAATCCCATCAAGATGGCCGACAAAGGCGTTGTTAAATGGACCTATTCAACCTGCGGCTATTGTTCAACCGGTTGTTCCATTGAAATCGGCGCCAATGCCGAAGGCAAGCCCGTTGCCTCGCGCGGCGTAAGCGGCGCAGACGTCAATCGCGGCAAGCTTTGTCTCAAAGGGATTTTCGAATATGAAGTATTTGAAGCAACGGGGCGGGGGACAACGCCGCTGGTGCGCGACCAAGCGCACCATCCTTACCAAACGGCTGATTGGGATGTAGCGCTGGACAAAATGGCGGCTGAAATCAAGCGGATTCAGACGACTTACGGCCGCGATTCCTTCGCTATCGTCTCAACCGGGCAATTACTCACCGAAGAATTCTATACCTTGGGCAAGTTAACCCGTGGCGTGATCGGCACTAACAATTACGACGGCAACACCACGCTGTGCATGGCTTCAGCGGTGTCGGGCTATAAACGTTCGTTCGGTTCTGACGGCCCGCCGGGCTGCTATGAGGATTTTGAACATACCGATTGCCTGATTGCCTGGGGTTCTAATCTTCCCGAACAACACCCGATTATTTATTGGCGTTTAAAAGATGCCAAGGAAAAACGGCCTTTTCCGTTGATTGTGGTTGATCCGCGGGTCACGATTTTTGCGCAGCATGCCGATATTCATTTAGCCATCACGCCGGGCACCGATGTCGTGCTGCAAAACGCGCTGATTCATGTAATTCTAAAAGAAGGACTGGAAGACCGCGACTACATCAACGCTAATACCAACGGTTTTGAAGAACTGGCCAAAGAAGTCGCTTACTACGACCCCTGCACGGCGGCCAAAATTTGCGGCATTGATGAAGACACCATTCGCACCGTCGCCCGTCTTTATGCCAAAGCCGACAAGGCGATGAGTATCTGGACCATGGGCATTAACCAAAGCACCCACGGTTCCGACGGCGTGGTCGGGATCAATAACCTGAATTTGGTGACCGGCAATATCGGCAAACCGGGCGGCACCAGTTTATCGATTACCGGTCAATGCAATGCCATGGGGACGCGGGAGTGGTCTTCCTGCTCGGGTTTGCCGGGTTACCGGGCGTTGGAAAAAGAGCAGGAACGCGAAGAAGTGGCGCAATTCTGGGGCATCGACCCTGAGTTTTTCCCCAAGCAACGCGGTTTGACCGAAACGGATATTTTTCCTGCGATAGAAACAGGGGAAATCAAAGGCTTGTGGCTGATAGCGACCAACCCCATGACCTCGATGGCGAACACCGCGCGCATCCGCAAAACGCTGGAAAAACTGGAATGTCTGGTGGTGCAGGATTGCTTTGTCGATGTGGAAACCAGCCAATACGCGCATATTTTTCTGCCCGCCGGCACCTGGGCGGAAAAAGAAGGCGTCTTTACCAACACCGAGCGCCGCGTCAATCTGACCCGCCAGGTGCAGCAGCCGCATGCCGATTCAAAATCGGATATGCAGATTTTTAACGAGCTGGCCAAACGATTTGAACAAGGCCAAAAAATCAGCTTTCCCGAGCAACCGGAACAGGTGTTTGAAGAAATGAAGGCGCTGTCTAAAGGACGGCTCTGCGATATTTCGGGCATGACCCACGACCTGATCGAACAACAGCGCGGCATTCAATGGCCGTATACCGAAGCGCAGGCCCAACAAGGCGATAAGGGCGCCCAGCGGCTGTACACCGAGCCCGCCACGTTCTGTTACGCAGACGGCCGGGCCAAACTCATTCCCTTGCCGTTCATCAACAATAATGAAGTCCCGGATGAGCAATTTCCGTTCTGGCTGAATTCCGGCCGTCTGGTCGAACATTGGCATACCCGCACTAAAACCGGAAAGATCGGTAATAACAACAAATTCAGTCCGATTCCATTTATGGAAATGAATCCCGATGCCGCAGAGGAGCTGGGTATTGCCCATCAATCCTATGTGCGGGTTGTATCGCGTCGAGGCGATGCGGTTGTCATGGTCATGTTGACGCAGCGCGTGCCCAGAAACATGGTGTTTATTCCGTTTCATTTTTTTGATTGCGTCAATCGCTTAACCTTAGGTCTTTTGGATCCGCACTCGCGGCAACCGGCCTTTAAGCAATCGGCGGTATGTATTGAAACTATCGACCAGAACATGGCGGCGCAATTGAACAAAGAGTCGCGTAATTATTAAAGCACTGTAGGGCCGGGTTACGACGGCATGGGCAGATTTTTGCTCCATGCGTTTCCGAGCGTAACCTGACCCGAACCCTCGCAGTCACAAATGCCGGGTAACAGCGACAGCTTTTTATGCCCTTTAGGGTAAACCCGACCCGACCTACTCAGGATTAATTATGTTTGAAGTACGTAATGACGAACCCCAATACGCTTTGCTAAGCGATAAAGAAACTCAAGTCCGGAATCGCTACGGTCAAAATATCGAATTGACCGATGCCGACAGTGAGCTGAGAAATAAAAGCCTGAACATTAACGGCGATGCCGACATTGGCGAAAACCCCAATCGTTATAAACAGCACGGCTTCTATTTTAATGCCGATAACTGCATAGGCTGTCATGCTTGCGAATCCGCCTGTAGCGAAAAGAATGATGTGCCGATCCACCTGGCTTACCGGTCGGTGGGCTTTGTCGAGGGCGGCACCTTTCCCGATTATCAACGCCTTAATATTTCCATGGCGTGCAATCATTGCGACGATCCGGTGTGTCTGACCGGCTGCCCTACGCGCGCCTACACCAAATTTGCCGAATACGGCGCGGTCTTGCAAGACCCGGATATTTGTTTTGGTTGCGGTTACTGCACCTGGGTGTGTCCTTATAACGCGCCGCAGTTAGACCCGGTAAAAGGCGAGGTGTCCAAATGCAATATGTGCGTCGATCGCCTCGAAGTTAATTTGAAGCCCGCTTGCGTCGCGGCCTGTCTGGGTAACGCGCTGGACTTTGGGGTCATAGAAAGCATCCCTGAAAACCGTGTGCAGGCCAAAGCCGAAATCCCCGGTTTCCCTACCACCGATATTACCCATCCTAATATCCGCTTTCAGCAAACCCGCTCAACGCACAGGGAAATGACGCGTACCGATTCAATGCCGTTGAAATATCATCGGGATGATAACGAAGGCAAATTTAAACCGGTCGTCGATGAAAAAATGGGCCGCGAAAAACACTGGAACCTGCGTAAACTGCTCACCAGTCACGAAAGCGCGCATGTGATTTTTACCTTATTTACCCAGGCAACCGTCGGCGCCTTTTTAATGTTGATTGCGGGGCCGTTATTAGGGATTGCGCCCTTAGCGGTGCTGCACAGTAGCGCCGTGTTATTGCCGTTGATTATCGCGATGGTCATTATCAGTACCATAGGTTTGTTTAAGCTCAATATGCATCTGGGCAAGCCGCATCGCTTTTACCGCGGCTTTAATAATCTGAGATTGTCCCCGGTCAGCCGCGAAATCGCCGGAGTGTCGCTGTTTTACACAGGCTTGTTGGGCTATGCGGCGTTTGCGTTGTTCGATAATCCGATCATGCAAATTATCGCCGACGGCTTTGCTTTTATCGGCACCCTCAGCGGTGCGATAGGTCTGTTTTATATGTACAAACTGTATCGCATTCCGGCGCGGCCGTTTTGGAATCACTGGCAGACAGGCTCGGCGTTTTTGGGTTCCATGCTGAGTTTCGGCGCTTTGATTATAGCCGCGGTCGGCGTTTGCGCCTTGCCGCTTGCAGCGCTTACTACGCAAGTCTTGCTGCAAACCTTAGCCGCGATTATGGCCGTTGGTTTGGCGCTCGAAGGGATAGGTCATATCGTACACGCCCGTGATATGCAGGCCGGCGCTAATGAAGGCGCGGCTTCTTATTACCGGCAGGTCACGGAATACGGCAAGCCGTACCTGCTGCGCAATGTGTTGCTGGGCTTTAGCCTGGTCTTGGCAACCCTGATCGCCATGAGCGGATTGTCAAGCCTTGTGATGGGGCTGATATTAACGGTATCGATGCTGGCGACAGGCGCATTGGGCCGTTCATTATTCTTTGCCCTGGTGATACCCACCACCATGCCGGGCGCTTTTTTCTGGAAAAACGGCGGATTCGTCGATCATGCCAGAGAAACCGGTTTAGCCGATGCGCCCCAACATGGCGTGGCTTACGAAAGACATCATGCATTTAAAGTAAACGAGTTAATACAGACATTTAAAGAAAATTCGCTTAAGGATATGATGGCCCATGTTAAATGGATTTTTGGTAAGTAATTGATGTTACCGCACGAGTGGTACTTCTCCCGTTTGCCGCGCCGAGCACCGGAGCTTTTATCGAGAACAGCCCGTTAG
>DAINRH010000199.1:0-6236 GCA_036741905.1 Methylobacter sp.
GAATGAATGCCGGGTATGACGCCGTCAGCGAGAAACCTACAGCGGATGTTTTTTTCGTGCCTTTCGTGCTTTTCGTGGACAATGCGTAACATCAGTCACTAATTTAAATGACGATCATCCGGATTATTTGTATCATCCCGGTAACGCCTATCGATCCGGGTATTCAATTATGAAAAAAGTATTTTTTATTTTATTGAGCCTATTCTCTTCCTCAGCCCTCACTGAAGTTTTTAAATGTCAGCTGAAATCGGGCAAAATGGTTTATCAATCCACGCCATGCGAATCTGCCGTAAAACAGGAAACGATTGAGATTCAAAAAATTGATCCGCGCAAAGTCGCCGAAGAAGAAGCCAAGCTAAAGGCTTGGAAAGAGGATTTCGCCAAGCGCGAAGCGGCAAGAATCAAGGCCGAACAAGCACTGCAAGCCGAACGGGACAGAAATGCCTCTGTTGAAGCTTTGAAAAAAAGTGCTGACTATCAACAGCAGCAAGCTTATGAGGCAAAGCGGCAGGCCGACGCACTGGAGCGGCAAAATATACAGATCCCCTATCAGCAGCCGTTTTACCCCTATTATCCGTCTCGTATCCCGCTCCCGCCTTATCCGTCTCGCCCTGATCATGCTAAGGAAAAAACCTTCACGGACACGCAACGCTCGGAGCAAACCGGACTTAAACTCCCTAAAAATAGCGATGACGACAGCGACCGTACAAAACTTATTTTTAAATCGAAATAGGCCCGGAATCATTAAGACAGCCTCGCATCCGTAGATTGTTCAAAATAAACTACAATAGGCGCAACATAAACCATCTCACAGTAACCGGAACCTATGGAAGCTAACACAAAAACAATAAAATCTTTGGCGGTGTTGTGCAGCGGCGGCGACAGTCCGGGCATGAATTCGGCGGTACGTTCGGTAGTCAGGACCGCTATCGGCCTGGGCATTGACGTTTACGGCATCTATAAAGGCTATTCCGGCCTGTTGGAAGGCAATATACACAAGCTCAACCTGTCATCGGTCGGCAATATCATCCAGCGCGGCGGCACCATTCTCGACACCTCGCGTTGCCTCGAGTTTCACACTCCTGAAATCAGGCAGGAAGCCGCGCACATTTTAGCCAGAAAGCATATTGACGCATTGATTGTGATCGGCGGCAACGGTTCTTTCGCCGGTGCGATGACCTTGCACCAGGAGCATGACATTCCGGTGATCGGCATTCCCGGCACCATTGATAACGACATTTCCGGCACCGAATACACGATCGGTTTCAATACCGCAGTACAGACCGCCGTCAACGCGGTAGACAACATCAGGGATACCGCATCGGCGCACGCGCGAACCTTTCTGGTCGAAGTCATGGGCCGAAAATCCTCCTTCATTGCCTTGCAGGTCGGCATATGCACCGGGGCCGAACATGTTGTGCTGTCAAATCAGGCGGTCGATTACGAAAAGATTGTCAACGGCATTAACAAAGGCACCGAGCGGGGTAAAACCTCATCCATCATCATCGTGGCCGAAGGCGAAAAAGCCGGTCTATCCTACGAAATAAAAGACACGCTGATGAAGCAGTACAACCTTAGCGTCCACGCCTGTATTTTGGGACATATCCAACGCGGCGGAAGCCCTACCGCACTGGACCGCCTGATCGCCTCAAGAATGGGTTATGCCGCGGTGCAGGGCCTTTACCAGGGATTACGCTGTCATGTTACGGCTTTTAATAAAGGCGAAATTGAAATGGTGCCCTTATCGGCATGCATGACGGGAAAAAACGAGTCTACCGAGGCGCAGCTTGAATTAATCCGCGCCCTGGCCATTTAAGCAGCCGACGATGAAAGCGCAACTAGGCCAAAAAGTCCCGCTATTATCCGTTTCCGCCTGGGTTCAGGGAACTGAGACCAATTTTGACCGACTATTAGGCCGGGTCGTGTTGGTCGAAGTATTTCAGGTCAATTGTCCGGGCTGTTTTTTATACGCATTGCCGCAGGCGGTGGACTTGCACCGGAAATACGCGGAACACGGATTAACGATAGTGGGCGTCGCTACCGCGTTCGAGGATTTTGATAAAAACAATCTGGAAAACCTGACGCGTCTGGCCGAAAACGGCGAGGTGGTCGGCGAAACCCTGCGCGTATTAAGCCGACAAGACAAACTAAGCGCAGGCCGCCTACCCTATCGCATTCCGTTCCCGCTGGCGATGGATCGTTTGACCCATCATCGCGGCGAGGTCAGCGATAATGTCATCGCAGAATTCATCCAAAACTATATACCGGATTTCGAGCAACAATCTAAAGAGCGTCAACAACAGCTCAGACAGCAAGCGCTTAATTATTTCCAGTCTCTCGATTACCATGCTGAAACCTTTGAACGTTTCGATTTAAAAGGCACGCCCTCGCATATCCTGGTCGATAAACAAGGCATACTCAGGGATTGCGCATTCGGCGCTTATCCCGAACTGGAAATGCGTATACTGGGGTTATTGCAAGAATAAAATGCGCGGCTTGAACCGTATAGCGGTCTAATAAAAACAATCAACAAGGACAGATAAAAAATGCCCATCAACGTCAACATCCCCCACCTGTCCAGCCGCAAGACGAAAATCATCGCCACGCTAGGCCCCGCTTCGGATACGCCCGAGGTTATTTACAATCTTATCAAGGCCGGCGTCAATGTTTTCAGGTTGAATATGTCTCATGGCGAACACGAAAGCCACCGCAAGCTGTATTCGATAATCAGGGCATCGGCTGAAGCCTTGCATCAGCACATTACCATTTTTGCCGATCTTTGCGGCCCCAAGATCAGAACCGGGAAATTCAAAAACGGCTGTATTGTTATTAAAACCGGCGACCGCGTTGTAGTCACGACCCGAGATATTGTTGGCGGGGAAAATCTTATCCCCTGCCAATACCCCGGCTTGGCTGATGATGTCGCAGCCGGAGACCGCATCCTTCTGGACGATGGTAAATTCGAACTCAAGGTTATTGAAAAAACAGCCCAGGACATTAGCTGCGAAGTCATTTACGGCGGCGAGTTAAAAAACAACAAGGGTATCAACCTGCCCGGCGTTAATGTGTCCTGCCCGTCATTAACCGACAAGGACCGGGCGGACGCATTATTTGCATTGGACTTGGGCGTTGATTACCTGGCGCTGTCGTTCGTCAGAAAGGCGGAAGACATTACCGACCTGCGCCAATTGATTATTTCCAGCGGCTACGACACCCACATCATCGCCAAAATTGAAAAACCGGAAGCCTTGATTAACGGCCAGGACATCATTAACGCCTCCGATGCGATCATGATTGCCAGAGGCGATCTGGGCGTAGAGCTGCACCCGGAAGACGTGCCGATTGCCCAGCACCAGCTCATTAAAAGCGCGCGGGCATTGAACAAACCGGTCATCGTCGCCACCCAAATGCTGGAATCGATGATAGAAAACTCCAGACCCACTCGCGCCGAAGTGACCGATGTTTCCAATGCGGTTTATTGTTCTACCGATGCGGTGATGCTGTCCGGAGAAACGGCGGCGGGCCATTTTCCGGTTGAAGCCGTTGAAATGATGTCCAAAGTCATCTATCAAACCGAAGCGTTCATGAGGGAACAGGATGTTTTCGGTAAAATGGCGCACCGGGATAACGAACAAAAACCGCTGCCGTTCGGCGATGCGGTTGCCGATGCGACCGCCCAGCTTTGTTTCGACCTGCATGCAAAAGCCATCGTCAGCATTACCAGCGGCGGCATGTCGGTGGTGACCTTGAGTTCGGCAAGACCCGCTGCGCCGCTGATAGCCATCAGCGCCAACAAATGGGTTTGCCAACGGATGAATCTATACTGGGGCGTTATACCGATACACGCAGAGGATGCAGGCCATGCCCACCCCAATAAACTGGCCCGTCATCACGCCCTTGCAACAAAACTGGCCAACGAAGGCGATAACGTCATTGTTGTCCGTGGTTTTCACCAGGATGGCCAGTTGAGTTCACCGACCATCACCCTGCTGACGCTTTGATTTTTCATTACGGAGCCAAGTATATTTCCCTTCCGGCGCCGACTACACCAAGCCTTAACTATCCGACGACTTCCACCTGCACCAGATTGTCAGAGAACGTTGGAGCATTGCCCATATTAACAAGTTCAGCCGAGCTGATACTGTTAACCGTGCCTTTGTTTAATTGCCGCCAATAACCGAGCGTCGCGACGATCAATCCCGGCTTCACATCCTCAGTGATCCTGGCCTGGCCTTCAAAAGCGCCTCGGTCATTGAAGACCCGGACAGCGTCGCCATTATTGATATTGCGATCATCGGCATCGAGCGCATTAATCAGCACGAATTGTTCGCCCTGACCTTTGATTTTATGTTCCATATTCGCGTAGCAGGAATTAAGAAACCCGTGGCTTTTTGGCGAGACAATATTTAATGGATATTTTTTGGCCAGTTCAGGGTTGGTTGCTGCCGTTTCTCTTGAAGGCACATAATCCGGTAATGAATCCAGCGCTTCGCCGGGCTGGAATCCCTCATACATCTGACGAAAAGGCCCGGCGACAAAATTCGTTGCGCCTTCTATTTTAAATTCGCATTTACCTGACGGCGTCGGGAAATTGCCCGTTTTGTGGGGCGCACGGTTATCTTTGGTGCCCACGTTAAGGCGGGCAAAACCCTGTTCACGCAAATAATCCAGATCGATTCCCTGACAAGCGGGCGAATCCCAATCTACATAATTCTCCAGACATTCCGAATCCGACCATTTGAAGTTTTGTTCTTCATACCCCATACGCGCAGCCAAACGCCGGAAGATTTCGTTATTAGGAATAGCCTCGCCCGGCGAATCTACACATTTGGCATTGTAAGTCAGATACAGATGTCCCCAGGACAAGATCATATCTTCCATTTCCGCGCCCATTGACGCGGGCAACAGAATATCGGCATAAGAGGCCGTATCGGAGATAAAGTGTTCCGCCGAAACCAGAAACAGCTCTTCGTTCATTAGGCCTTGGACGATTTTGTCGGTCTCCGGCGCTTGTGTGACAGGATTTGCATTCCAGCACATGACGGATTTAATCGGCGGACCTGCCGGCGGCTCATCGGTCAGGGCTCGGCCAATCTGTAAACTATTGATGACGCGAGTTCCTTCCGGAATCAAATCCGGCCGGCAAATGACATCAAACCGGTAGGGGTGCTCCCAGACGGGAAACTGCAATGCGCCGCCGCCGACATGGCGCCAAGCTCCCGTCAAAGCGGGCAAACAGCAGACTGCACGGATGGTTTGACCGCCTCCGTAATGTCTTTCAAGCGCCACTCCCAGGCGAATTGCCGAAGGTTGCGTGGCGGCGTATTCGCGAGACAGGGTACGAATCACGTCCGCAGGTATTCCGGTAATGTGTTCCGCCCATTCAGGGGTACGCGTTTTTGCTCTATCTGTTAATGCTGCAAAACCGACCGTGTAATTATCGACATAATCCTGATCGACCAAGCCTTCTTCAATGATCGTATGGATCATCGCCATTGCCAACGCGCCATCCGTCCCCGGCTTGGGCGCAATATGCCAATCGGCTTCCTTAGCCGTTTTAGAGGCATAGGTATCGATCACAACGACTTTCGCCCCCTGTTTCTTGGCTTCTTTAATAATATGCCAATGATGCAAGTTGGTGCTGACCGAATTACAGGCCCAGATAATAATGTATTTGGCATGAACAAAACTTTCAGGGTCGACGCCGGCAGTCGGGCCCACGGTCAAGAGCCAGGCGGTACACGAACCTTCGCCGCAAAAGGTACGTTCCGTGACCGTAGCGCCCATGCGATTAAAAAAAGCATCGCCTCCATTCAGTCCGTGAACAAGCCCCTGATTGCCTAAATAGCTGTAGGGAACAATCGCCTGCGGGCCGTGTTCGGCAATAATGGCCTGCCAGCGAGTAACGACTTCATCCAATGCCTCATCCCACGTGATGCGCTCGAACTGTTTACTGCCTTTGGGGCCGGTGCGGCGCATTGGATATAACAAGCGATCAGGATGGTAATGGCGTTTTTCGTAATCTTTCAATTTAACGCAGAGACCGCCCCGCGTCATCGGATGGTCCGGATTCCCTTTGACGCCTATCAGCTTGCCACCCTCAACCTCAAACACCATTGAGCAGGTATCGGGACAATCATGCGGGCAACCGCCGTGATGAGATGTTTTTATTGCTTCAATCATTGTATATTTCCTCGATACACGCATATCAAAAGGGTAGAATCCATAGCCACAAT
>DAINRH010000199.1:6336-7504 GCA_036741905.1 Methylobacter sp.
CCACAATACAGACCGGTCGGTCTATTATTAATTGTAGTATACCGTTCAGTATAATTACAATATTTTTATCATCCTGAAGTTTACCCATGCCTATCAATCTGCAAGAAAAAATCCTGCAAACTGCATCAGAACTATTCTATAGCCAAGGAATCAGGGCGACGGGCGTCGATGCTATCGTCAAAGCCGCGAATACCACAAAAATGAGTCTTTACAAGTATTTCCCTTCCAAGGACGATTTGGTAATTGCATTTCTACGCAAGCGCGATGAAGACTTTCGAACGTGGTTTGTCGATCAAGTTAACAGTAAAGCGGACAACCCCAAAGGGAAGTTATTGGCAATTTTTGATGTGATTGGCGAATGGATGGATATTCCCGAGTTTCGGGGCTGCGCCTTTATTAATGCTTCCGCTGAATTTCCGCTTGAGGGCAATCCTGTGCATCAAGTTTCCGCAGAATTTTACGATAAATTTCGAACCTATATTACCGACTTAGCAAGGCAATGCGGATCGAAATCCCCTGAAAACCTGGCTGTTCAGCTAAGCCTGCTTATCGAGGGCGCTATTGTCTCAGAGCAAATGAAGCGCAACTCAGGCTCAGCCGAACAGGCCAAGCGGGCAGCCGTTTTGCTTATCGAGGGAGGCCTACAGTAACTGTTTACCTATATTATCTATATCCCCGCCATCCGTAATAAGCAATATAGCAATAACAAAGCACCGGGATAAAAAACGCTTGTTGAATGCCGATCCGGTCGGCGAATAATCCTTGCACGACAGGAAGAATAGCGCCGCCGACAATTGCCGCGCACAAAATCCCCGAGCCCTGCCCGGTATGTCTGCCCAAACCGCTGACCGCCAGTGAGAAAATGGTCGGAAACATGATCGAGTTAAACAAGCCGACCGCAAGCAGCGTCCACATCGCAAGGTGACCGCTGCCGAACATAGTCATTAAAACCAACAGCGCCGCCGTTACCGCGTTAAAGCTGAGCACTTTGCCGGGCCGGATTGTTTGCATGACCGCCGCGCCGATAAATCGCCCGACCATAGCCCCGCCCCAATAAAACGACACATACTTTCCGGCCTCTTGTTCCGCCAATCCGGCAATGGCGGGCTCGCCGAGAAAATTGATCAGAAAACTGCCTATCGATACTTCACCGCCGACATAAACAAAA
>DAINRH010000200.1:0-6246 GCA_036741905.1 Methylobacter sp.
GCATTTGACGCATAGATACTGCTGCCATTAATTTCTCCTAAGATAAAAAATTCGGAACTTATGTTCCGAGTTGGGTTACGCCTCCACCTACCCCGCCTGGAAACCGGCAACAACCCTCCTAATTTAGAGTCAGGTTATACCAGCACCCTTCCAAACGTGACGATAGGCGTGAGTATTAGTTCAAAAACGAACTTCCCTTTATACCATAATTACTTTTTCACAACAAGACGACCTCAGTTAAAACAGCCATTCTTATTATAAAAACAAAATTAAAATCATATAGATAGCGCTTTATTTTTTAAGATTCGAATGCGTCATACCGCCACACTTGCAAAACAATCAACGAGCCGAACCGGCAACAATATCAGCCCCTTGTTTTATAAGGCTTTGCGACACCTGTAAAAAACAGGAACCCGCAGAATGGACAAATTTAACTCATAACACTTTAGATTTAAAAATATTCCCCATAATGAGAATTGCTGCTGTTAAAATGACCTTATTACACGAGCGCAAGATGAGAGACTCAAGACTAAAAATCAGTCGCTTGCGCCCTTACCCTTAATGTGGCTTTACACCCGATATAGCTTTACACCTGACTTTTTATGAGCATAACCATTAAAACCGAAACTGAAATTGAAAAAATGCGGATTGCCGGAAGACTGGCAGCCGAAGTGTTAGAAATCATTGAGCCCTATGTTGTTCCCGGCGTTACCACCAACGAACTCGATCAAATTTGCCACGACTATATTGTCGACGTGCAACAAGCCATACCAGCACCGCTCAATTATCACGGCTTTCCAAAATCAATTTGCACCTCAATCAACCAGCAGATCTGTCACGGCATTCCCAGCGACAAAAAACTTAAATCAGGCGACATTGTCAATATCGACATTACCGTCATCAAAGACGACTACCACGGCGACACCAGCAAAATGTTTTGCGTCGGCGAAGTGAGCCTTCACGCAAAACGCCTGATTAAAATAACCCAGGAAGCCATGTTTCTGGGCATTAACCAGGTCAAGCCGGGGGCGACATTAGGCGATATTGGCCACGCCATACAAAAACACGCCGAATCCAATCGCTACTCCGTGGTCAGAGAATTTTGCGGACACGGTATCGGCAAAAAATTCCATGAAGAACCCCAAGTGCTGCATTACGGTAAAGCCGGCGAAGGCGAGATTCTTGAGGAGGGCATGATATTAACCATTGAACCGATGATTAACCTCGGCAAACGCCACATGAAAGTATTGGCCGACGGCTGGACCGCAGTAACCAAAGATCGAAGCCTATCCGCTCAGTGGGAGCACACCATTTTGGTCACCCATAACGGCTTTGAAATTCTTACTTTACGCAAAGAAGAAATGTGACAGCTTTGAACAAAAACATTAACACCGCGATTTTTGCCAAAAAAGACAGCCTGCAACAATTTAAACAACTGCTAAAACAAA
This sequence comes from Methylobacter sp., assembly GCA_036741905.1. Lineage (GTDB taxonomy): Bacteria > Pseudomonadota > Gammaproteobacteria > Methylococcales > Methylomonadaceae > Methylobacter_A. The sequence continues at coordinate 1,449 of DAINRH010000200.1, forward strand.
AAGACACCGAGTTGCGGCAAAAGTTCAACCCGCATAAATCGGTCTCCAATTTACTTAAAGAGAAATCCGATTTTATCGATGAAATCTTAAGCTGCTGCTGGCAACATTTCCTTGGCGAGCCAGCCAAACAACTCAGTTTAATTGCCGTTGGCGGCTACGGCAGAAGAGAGTTATTCCCTTATTCCGATATCGATATTGTCGTTTTACTGGATTCTGACGACACAACCCCTTACCAGGAAACACTGGGGAATTTCTTCACATTCCTCTGGGATATCGGCTTAAAACCGGGGCAAAGCGTACGCACCATCAAACAATGCGTCGAAGCGGCAATCAGCGACCAAACGATCATAACCAGCCTCATGGAAAATCGGTTGATTACCGGTAACACCACCCTGCATAAGACACTGAACCAACAAATCACACCCGATAAAATCTGGCCGTCGGATCAATTTTTTGCCGCCAAAATGGAAGAGCAGCGGCAGCGTTATGCCAAATTCCATGACACCGCCTACAATCTCGAACCCAACATCAAAGAAGGCCCCGGCGGACTCCGCGACAGACAGGTTATCGCCTGGGTGTTCAAGCGCCATTACAACTCATCTACACTCAAAGAACTGATTAAATACGGCTTCCTGCCCAAATCCGAATATTTCGAGTTGGTTGCCGCGCTTGAGGTGCTATGGAGAATTCGCTACGCATTGCATCTTTTAACCAACCGATGCGAAGACCGGCTTATTTTTGATTATCAACGCGACCTTGCCCGGCAATTCGGCTTCAGCACCGAGCATCAGGAATACAATCAGGATGTCGAACAGTTCATGCAGTTTTATTTTAAAACGGTACTTGGACTTGAGCGCCTCAATGAAATGCTGCTGCAATTATTTAATGAACGCTTCGTTTCCGGAGAAGTTATTTACAAATCAATCCCGCTTAACGACAAATTCGTCGCCATCAACGGCTACCTTGAAGCCGTTGACGACACGCTTTTCGAACGGCACCCGCTGGCCTTGCTGGAACTCTTTTTAGTTCTGGAGCAAAACTCATCAATCAAAGGCGTCAGAGCAACAACCATACGCTTGATTCGTAAAAGCCTGCATTTAATCGACGACGCATTTCGCAAGAACAAAGACGCCAACCGTCTTTTTATAGAAGCATTCCGCCAGCCGCGAGGCGTTACCGACCAATTAAGACGTATGAATCGCTACGGGATTTTAGCCGCCTATATCCCTTGCTTTGCCAATATCGTCGCCCGGATGCAGTATGACTTGTTTCATATTTATACGGTGGACGAACACACGCTTTTTGTTATCCGCAACTTACGCCGTTTTGCTTTAGAAAAACACTTTGATGAACTGCCTTTCTGCAACGATATTTTTCTGCTGATCCCAAAACCGGAAATACTGTATCTTGCCGGTCTATTTCACGACATCGCCAAAGGCAGGAGCGGAGACCATTCCGCCATTGGCGAAGAAATCGCCAGAGAGTTTTGCGTTCAACACGATCTTTCCCCGCATGATACCAATCTGATCTGCTGGCTGGTGCGCAATCATCTGGTCATGTCGATGACCGCGCAGCGAAAGGACATCAGCGACCCCGATGTGATTCATCAATTTGCCCAGACCGTCGGCAGCATCGAATACCTGAATCACCTGTACTTGCTGACGGTAGCCGATATTCGCGCCACCAATCCCGAACTATGGAACGCATGGAAGGACGCACTACTCAAAGAGCTTTATTCGGTGACCTACAGCGCCTTACACAGAGGCTTGCAAAACCCCGTAGCATTGGCGGACCGCCTACGCGAAAACAAAAAAGAAGCAAAAGACGAACTGATTAAACTGGGCATATCCGAAGCGGTTATCCTCAAATCCTGGCAACATGCCGGCGATGATTACTTTTTAAGATATTCAGCCGATGAAATAGCCTGGCATACCATTGCCATCGCCTCATCCCGAGAAGATGACTTACCGCTGGTCCTGCTTCGTCCGCAAACTCAACGCGGCAGCGCGGAAGTTTTTGTGTACACAAAAAATGAAGAAGCTATTTTTTCGCTGAGCACCGCCACTCTCGATCAACTGGGACTCACTATTCTTGACGCCCGAATCATGACCACGACCGACAACTACGTGCTGAATAGTTTTCTGGTTCTCGAACAGTCGGGAGAACCCATCAACGAACTATTCAGAGAAGTGCATATCTGCACCGCCCTCCGCAATAACCTGCTCCTTCGCGAAGTCAAAAAACACAAAAATATTCATCGCCAGTCAAGACAGGCCAAACATTTTCCTATTCCCACCAGCATTCAATTTCATGCCGATCCTTTAAACAGGCATACCATCATTGAACTGATCACCACGGATCACGCGGGGCTTTTATCGAAAATAGGTCGCGCATTTGTAAAAAAAGACATTCATCTGCACAGCGCAAAAATAACCACCATCGGCAGCCGGGCTGAAGACATGTTTTACATCACCGACAACCAGTCGCAGCCCATCACGGACCCCGCCAGACAGGAACAAATACGCGAAGAAATCTTAAAAATGCTGGGCACTACAGGTTAATGCGAAAGCTACTTAGATCGCATATGAAATAACTCAGGCAAACTGACAGCAACCGGAGTGCAAGCTTGACCTGCAAATACAAGCGAAGTCCGCACTCTCGCTACAAACTTATGGCACGAATTACTCAAATTATTCATGCCCCCCTTAGTTAGACACCAGCCTTTCCTCGATAAACCGAACCAGCCATTCATGGCTGTTATTTTCCATATCCGTATAGCGCAGTCCGATTTTGCAGTGATCGCTGGACATACGCCGCGAAAAAGCCACATGGCATTTCGCGGCTATTTTAGATGAATACCCCTCCCGCTCAGACAGATCCAGATCGACAAACACCGATACCGGCTTACCGTCGCGAACAAAACTCCCTCCCGGAGTAATCATGTTCCGTTGCTTGATATTACATTCGATACCTAGCCCATCACTGGATACATCCACCGCACTCACCTTAATGCGCACACCATCTTCGGTAGTGACAATAGCAGAAACTTGTACTGGAATCCTTTGATAAAGCCTTCTTTCCATAACCGTTCACACTCACTATCAAAATCACTTAAAAATTCAAGTTTAAAAAATTACTTATTCCAATGCAATCGATGCGACTAATCGCCTGCCAACAATCAAAACAATTACTGAAAACGCACTACATACATCCTCTTGATTAAATAATCGACTCCCCACGAGCAAGTTTGGGCAAGTTACCCTCCAACCCCATAGCGCTACGCATCACTTTATTTTTAGCGGGCAAAATGCGCTCGGCCAAGCCCAAGCCCAAGTTACGTAAAAACTTCACCGGCAAGACCTGGTTACTGAACACTCGGTAAAAAACATCCATTACCGTCATCATTTTCAGATTTTCATTACGACGCATTTTTTCATAGCGCCTTAAAACCGCCAAATCCCCCGGCTCCAGCCCCTGTTTGCTCGCATCAATCAGCACCTCGGCCAACGCCGCAGCATCCAGCAAACCGATGTTAACACCCTGCCCCGCCAACGGATTGATCATGTGCGCGGCATCGCCAACCAAAGCCACGCCGGGCTTAACGTAGCTTTGCGCGTGCTGCCGTTTCAATGGAAAACTTGCCGTACCCAAAACAGCATTAACCTTACCCAGACAATCAGGAAAAGTCGCCGTCAATTCGCGCAACAAGTCTTCATTGGACAACGCTTTCAACCGGTACACTTCATCCGGTGAGTTATACCAAACGATGGAACCGTAATGGCCGGTTAACGGCAAAAAGGCCTGCGGCCCGCTGGGTACAAAGCGCTGCCAGGTTATATCCTGCTGTCCGTAATCCGTATCAATATAAATCACCAGCGCATGCTGACCATAATCCCAACTGGTTACTCCCAGCCCCACGGCTTGCCTGACTCTGGATTGACCGCCATCCGCGGCAACCAACACTTTTGCCGACAAAATCCTGCCATCGCCCAGCTCCACTTCGGGCGATTTACCCGCAGAATAGCTGATTTTATTAATGGTAGCCGGACACATCAGCTCGATATTGGCAAAACCTTGCAAGCGTTCCAATAACGCCAACTGGGTCACCCTGTTTTCAACGATAAAACCCAATTCGGGATAGTTAATATCGTCACTGCAAAATTCAGTATCTCCCGCCGTCTCCCAAACCCGCATCCTGCGAAACGGGCAAAGCCTGCGATTAACAACGCCGCCCCACGCCCCCACAAGCTCAAGTATGTTTTTTGATGCAATACTGAGCGCGGAAACCCTTAAATCATGCGGCTGCTCAGGAGCAAAAACCAGGGGCGGCGCGCTCTCTATCACCGCCACTTTCAATGAACTACCACCGAGACTACAAGCAACAGCCGCCCCAACCATGCCCCCGCCCACAACGACAACATCAAAATTTTCTTTCATAATTAACCAATAATATGATATGAATTCACTTAAATAATTGTAATGTCCCTTAAAAAACAGAAGAAATATTCAACGAGAACAAGCAATCATTAAAACAGAGCGGAAAGATACCACATCTATTTAAGGAATAAGAAAAATACCTCCATTACTCACGTAACAAAAAATCACTGCCAAAGCCATATCCGCTAACAATTCCACAACTGTTCGGCGGCACCGGCGGGCAAAAGACTGCGTGACAGAATTACCTGTCATCCGTATAATTAACTAGTTTTGCCGTACCGCTGCCTTTGATGTTCCCGTCAGAGCAGGTGCGGAACGAGGGTTATTAAGTTAGAGGATAACAACCCTTTTGTAATATTTT
>DAINRH010000200.1:6256-7460 GCA_036741905.1 Methylobacter sp.
ACAGGGTTTATATGATCCACGCAATGAACATGATGCATGCGGCGTGGGTTTTATCGTTCATATAAAGGGTCAAAAAAGCCATGAAATCGTACGTCAGGGTTTAACATTACTTAAAAACCTGACCCACCGTGGCGCGGTTGGCGCCGATATATACGCAGGCGATGGCGCAGGGATTTTGATTCAAATACCCGATACTTTTTTGCGCGCAGAGTGCGACAAGATAAGCATCGCTCTTCCGAAAGCAGGCGATTATGCGGCAGGCATGGTGTTTTTGCCGCGCGACGCCGCCAATCGAGCCACTTGCGAGAAATTACTAACCGACATCATTGCGCGGGAAAAACTCGTGCTGTTAGGCTGGCGCGACGTCCCCGTCGACAACCACACGCTGGGCGAGACAGTCAAACTGGTTGAACCGTTTATTCGGCAGATTTTTATTGCACGCGGCGAAGCTTGTTCTAATCAAGGCGCAGACCAGGACGCTTTCGAGCGCAAACTGTTTGTGGTCCGCAAACAAGTTGAAAACGCCGTCCGCGATTTAAAACTGGATCATGGCCACTCTTTTTACATCCCTTCTCTTTCGTCACGCACCATCGTTTACAAAGGTATGTTATTGGCAGACCAAGTTGGAGCGTTTTATGCCGACTTAAGCGATGAACGTATGGTCAGCGCCTTGGCGCTAGTACATCAACGTTTTTCCACTAACACCTTCCCGACCTGGGATTTGGCGCACCCTTTCCGCCTGATCGCCCATAACGGCGAAATCAACACCTTGCGCGGCAATGTTAACGGCATGGCGGCTCGTCGACATTCCGTAGCATCGAAAGTGTTGGGCGACGATATGCATAAATTATGGCCGCTAATCAACGAAGAGCAATCGGATTCGGCCTGTTTCGACAATGCGCTGGAATTATTAGTTGCCGGCGGCTATTCACTGGCCCACGCGATGATGTTGCTGATTCCCGAAGCATGGGCCGGCAATGTGCTAATGGACGAGAAACTGCGCGCGTTTTATGAATATAACGCTGCCCTGATGGAACCTTGGGACGGCCCTGCCGCCATGGCTTTCACCGATGGACGTCAAATCGGCGCAACGCTGGACCGCAACGGCTTACGTCCCGCTCGTTATCTGGTCACCGATGACGACTTCGTGATCATGGCATCGGAAATGGGCGTATTGGAAGTTCCCCAGCACAAAATCATCAAA
>DAINRH010000201.1:0-4554 GCA_036741905.1 Methylobacter sp.
ATTATTTCGCTATCTGTTTTCATACGCTGTTATCTTCTTGAATAAACGTGAGAGGGTTCACCACATTAAGATCGGTTATTTTACGCGCCGTCTTTATCAATTGCTTATCCGTCGTTATAAAATAATCGGCCTTAACCGGAAACGCACAGCCAAGTAGGGTACGCTGTGCGTACCTTTCGGCATTCAATGCTACGCATAGCGTACCCTACGCTCCATTATTCAAACTGCCAGCTCATCCTTTAACTCTGGATGATCGTGCATCAATTTTAACAAACATATTACGCCACCCGGAGGGTTAAACCTGCCTTGTTCCCAGTCGCGTAATGCGCCACCGGAGTTTTAATCAAATCAGCCAAGTAGGGTACGTTGCGCGTACATTTCAGCTGAGTCGGCACGAAATGCAGCCCCCTAATCAACCTGATTATTTATTTATCCCAAGCCTGCTGCGCCTTTTCCGATAAAGATTCCACCGTTTCATCCGGCCAAAGTTCCCGTTGCCATTCGGTATAATCGAATTTATCGCGTTTGAGCAAGGCGATAAAACGCTCTGCATCCACCATCCCCAAGCTGGAAAAAATAGACTCAAAACCGGTGTTCATTATTTCGCTATCTGTTTTCATACGCTGTTATCTTCTTGAATAAACGTGAGAGGATTCACCACATTAAGATCGGTTATTTTACGTGCCGTCTTTATCAATTGCTTATCTGTCGTTATAAAATAATCGGCCTTAACCGAAAACGCACAGGCACAGTGCAAGGCGTCTTTAACGTGCAAACCAATCGCCTGATATTCCTGCGCTTTTTTAACAATGTTTTCTGAAGCTGACACCCAATGACTGGACTGACTTTTCCATTTCCTGATTTCATGCTTGTGGTTGATATAGGGATTTTGGTCGTTTTCAAATTGAAGAATATATGACCAAACCAGCTTAAACCTGCCTGCTAAGACATTTTCCTGGATGTAGAGCTTCGCCTGCGTCTCCAAAAAAACATTAACATGCTCCTGATCATCGTAAGGCCGGTTAAAGCAACAGTTGTCTAAATATATCAACATAATAAATTGCCTGTTAGTCTCGTAGGGTACGCTGTGCGTACCTTTCGGCATTCAACGGTACGCACAGCGTACCCTACAACTGCTGTTGTTTTTTCTCGTCAATCGCCTGTTGCATCAATCGGGTTAAGATCGCGCTTTTGTTTTCCTTTTCAAACAGCTGGTTGAATTCCTGCCTGATGTCATCGGGTACGCTAAAGTTTACGGTAGCCATGATGTCGCTTGGTTGTTGAAGTATTCAACAACCGTATAGCATTATTGAAATTTGTATCTCACAACTCATCTGGAACAATATCAAAAGTCTTGAAGGTAGATTGCGGATGTCTCGAATCCTTGTTCCGGTGTCCCTTCAAAACTCCCGGTATTAAATACGCTCGGCTCATATTTTTCGTTGCTGTAAGTGAAAAATGCCATGCTCCATCGCTCTTCGTTTCCGAAAAAACGTAACCGGCACAAATGTAGCGGTATGTTGCTGCACCGCTCAAGGTACTGTTCACGCGTCTCCCCCGTAATAAGAAGCAGTGACTCAGCGGGTTCCGTAGGCTCAGTGTAAGCGTCTATGTAACAGAACACTCCGCGAAAGCGTATTCCTAAGCGGGTGAACTTTCCGGCATAATGAGCCTCAGCATAGGAGCGAATCCGCCGCTCGGTGCGCTGCTGAACAGCAGCAGGAATCTTGACTCCGCCAGAGTGTGGATCGGACACCCATTTATACATGGTATTTCTCCGTTTTAAAATGTTTCGTCTAGTTCTGAAAAGTTTATATTTTTACTTCAACGGTCTACAGCGTTATTACCCCTTTACTGCGATTTTCCATGCGCCGCAGCAATTCGGTCATAATCAAGCGATACAACTCGTCGCCCAGATATTTATCCTCGACGCCGCTATCGATATTGGGGTTGTCATTGACTTCTATCACATAGCCTTTGCCGTCTTTTTCCTTTACATCCACGCCGTATAATCCGTTGCCTATCGGCTGGGTCGCTTTTAATGCGGCGTCCAGCACGGCTTTGGGGACTTCAAAGGTCGGCAAGGTGGCAAAACTGCCAGTATCGATTCGGCTGCTGCCGTGGCGATAAATCTGCCAGTGGTTTTTAACCATGTAATAGCGACACGCGTATAAAGCTTTGTTGTTGAAAATGCCGATACGCCAATCGAAATCGGTGTAGAAAAACTCCTGCGCCAACAATAGCGCGGATTTTTGGAACAGTTCATCGACCTTGAGTTCCAGCTCTTTCCTGTCATTCACTTTAACGATGCCGCGAGAAAAAGAGCCGTCAGGGATTTTTACCACCACCGGAAATCCGGCTTCCGCTTCCACTCTGTCCAAGTGGGCGGCATTGCCTTTATGCAGCAGCCAAGTCTTGGGCGTCGGCACGCGATGGGTGCGGAACAAATCGGCCAGATAGACTTTGTTGGTGCAGCGCAGCATCGAAGTCGGATCGTCGATAACCACCAGCCCCTCGGCCTCGGCCTTTTTGGCGAAACGGTAGGTGTGGTGATCGATGTTGGTGGTTTCGCGGATGAACAAGCCGTCAAACTCGGGCAGGCGCACATAATGTTGCTGGGTTATCAGCTCTATTTCAATACCCAGTTCCCGGCCGATTTTGATGAATTTTTTCAGCGCGCCGCGGTTGCTCGGCGGCAATTGTTCTTCGGGGTTGACCAGTATCGCAAGATCGAAACGCGCCGCTTTACGGGCGCGGCCTTTGCGCCAGACTTTGGTGCTGAATTTATCCAATGCGTCGGCAAAAACGGTTTGCATCGCATCATCCAGATGACGGTGCGACACGGCCTTTAAGCCGACGATTTCCCACTGTTGCCGGCAGCGTAGCGTTACTTCCAAAATGGGACAGGAGAAGCGTTCGAACAGCTGTCTGGCAAGTTCTTGAAAGACAGGATCGGGCGTGGTGCCGAAATAACTCATCAAGGTTATTTCCCTGTCCTTGTCGGCGCTTTTAAATGCGCGCTCCAGCGTCTGCGACAAATCGTCAAGCTGAAGCCGGTACAGCGATTTTTTGCCCAAATCGTTCAGCGCCTTCACCGAAGGAATAACGTGATGCCCCCTGGCCTCGGCCAGCAGCGAGCAGTAATAGCCGTCGGAAAGATAACGATAGCTGCCGCAAAGATTGATGATGCGGACGCGCTGATGCGACTCGCCCTGTTCGGTCGCAAGATAATTTTCAAAGGTGATGACTTGGTCGCTGGGATAATAGGGATTCCAATCGGAAAGATCATCGACAACCAGCAGGGTGCGCGCCATAGCAATAAGATCCTGTAGTAAGTTAAGCCATAATTCTGGAACCTGTCAGTTGTTTGCACAAGGAGTTTTTATGGCTATTGATAAATATTTCCTGATTGACTTAACTGGAGCTATGCTTAAGAAAAACTTCAGGTAACCGTCATGTCCTATTGTCTTCCTCTTGCCGCTATCGATACCGCCGTTTTTCCGGGCAGCTATGCCGCCGCCCGGCGACGCTGGCTGGCGCAGTTAAATGATCTACCCCGCCCTACGCGATGCCTGCCTTATCCCTGCACCGGCAGCGGGCCTGAAGGCGAACAGCTGGTGACCGACACGGTCTGGATCGGCCCGGAAGACGCCTCTCGGGTACTGGTTTTGCTCGGCGGAACGCACGGCATTGAAGGCTTTGCCGGTAGCGCGATACAGATCGATCAGCTGGGTTTGCTTGCCGAAGCGCTGGTCGTTGTTCCGGCCGATACGGCAATTTTGATGATTCATGCGCTGACGCCGTGGGGTTATGCCTGGCAACGGCGCTGCGATGCGGACGGCGTTGACCTTAACCGCAATATCGTCGATTTTTCGGACCCCTTGCCTGAAAACAAAGACTATGACCTGCTCAAAGATGCGTTTTATCTAGCGGATGCCGCGCAACGGAAAATCGCCCTTGCCGAATTTGAACAACAGCATGGCCGCGTGGCGCTGGAAAAGGCGGTCAGCGCCGGGCAATACAGCGATCCGTCCGGGCCGTTTTACGGCGGAACAGCGCCCGCGCACGGCAGGCGGGTCTGCGAAGACCTGATGCGCCGCTATGCTTTGCAACAGCGGGATTTGGCGGTCGTCGACCTGCACACCGGGCTGGGCTCTTACGGCTATGGCGAAATCATTTGCGACCATCAGCCGGACAGTACCGGAACGCGCGCTGCCCAAAACTGGTACGGCGATTCGGTGGCATTGCCGCTGCTGGGCACGTCCACTTCGGTTCCGAAAACAGGGCTACTGGATTATGCCTGGCATGCGATCATGAATGAACGCAGTTGCTACATCACCCTGGAATTCGGCACTTTCAGCACCGATCAACTGTTTGAAATCCTGCTGCGCGACCACCAACTGTGGGCGCAAGCCGATAACCGACAAGCACGCCTGGAACACAGCAAGGTCATGCGCCGTCATTTTTGTCCCGACGATCAGGCTTGGCGGGAAATGGTGTTGTTCCGCGCCAGACAAGTCATTGCACAAGCCTTGCGGGGAGTATCGTCTTGAG
>DAINRH010000201.1:4654-7437 GCA_036741905.1 Methylobacter sp.
CGGCAGGCGAACAGGCCGCCAGTGATGCGGGCAGACTGTATCTGCGTCTTGAAGTCAGCGTCGATAACACTGCGGCGATCAAGCTTTACCAAGCGCTGGGCTATCAGAAATTCGGCATCTACCGGGATTACTATGAAGATCACAAAGACGCGCTGCGTTACCAGAAGCGCATCCGCCGTTATCGCGATACCTTGCAGCATCGCTCGGTGCATTGGTTAAGGCAAACCACGCCGTTTACCTGCGGCCCCGCATCGCTGATGATGGCGATGCACGGCTTAAACCGGGCGTATCAACCCTCGCAGGAAGAAGAGATCAATCTGTGGCGCGAAGCCACAACCATTTTCATGACCTCCGGACATGGCGGCTGCCACCCGATAGGCCTGGCGCTGGCGGCAAAACGCCGGCACTTTACCGTTGAAGTTTGGGTCAACCAGACCGGAACGCTGTTTATCGACGGCGTGCGTAATGAGGAAAAAAAGCAGGTCGTGGAATTGGTCGACAACTGCTTCAAGCGCGAGGCGAGGGAGCAAGGCATCAAGATACATTACGCCAATATCAGTCAAAACGACCTGATCGGCGCGTTCAAGTCGGGGGCGATACCGTTGATCCTGATCAGCACCTTCCGAATGGACCGGAAAAAAGCCCCGCATTGGGTAGTGATGAGCGGCTTCGACGACGACTGCCTGTACATGCACGATCCGGACCCCGAAGAAGGACGGCAAAGCGAAATCGATTGCCAATTTATTCCTATCGCCTGCGAGGATTTCGATAGGATGTCCAGTTTCGGCAAGAACCGGCTCAGGACGGCGGTGATTATTTGGCCGGGTTATGGTTCAAGTCTACCAAACATGTCATTATGAACAATTTATATGATGGCTCTTAAAAACTAAGCCAAGGGCTAAATCGCTACTTGCAGTAATTCGTAGCGCCAAATGTATTCAAATTTAGACCCTCGGTTAGCCAATCATTTTTAATGTGAGAAAGATATGAATATTAACGCCAGCATCATTGACCAACGAATTACCGGGATTATCGAAGATCATCCCGAATGGTTAACGGAAGGAAATGATCTTGATAAAAAGAAATCAGCGGCATTTGTTCTACTTTGCATGGCAACCGCTCTTGATATCACTCTGGAAGAGTCTGCTGAGTTATTAACGGATGGCGGGCAAGATGCCGGTGTCGATGGCTTGCATGTTGGAGAGGTGGAAGATGGAGAATTTATGATTACGATATTTCAAGGAAAATATAAAGTTAAAGATTTGTCCGGTGCAGCAAATTTTCCTGAAAATGGCGTGCAGAAAGCCACGAATACCGTGCAAGTGTTATTCGACCCTTCTCGTAAAGTAGCGTTGAATAAAAAAATCGCGCCTAAAATTGAAGAAATTCGCTCATTAATCAGGGATGCATATATTCCAACCGTCCGAGTCATTTTATGTAATAACGGCGCATCATGGAAGGATGAGGCACAACAATGGCTGGCTGAAGCTGAAAAGAACTACGGCGATAAAGTGAGTTTTTCTCATTTCAACCATGATTCGATAGTCAAAATTTTACAGCGCAGTAAATCAGTTGATACGCAATTGGTTTTGAATGGTAAGGCCATCATTGAAGACATGAATTTTCTCCGTGTACTGGTCGGCAGAGTGTCCGTTCAAGAAATACAAAGACTGTTTAATCAGCACGGAGACAAGTTATTAGAAAGAAATATTCGCCGTTACTTGGGATTACATTCAAATCGGGTGAACTTGGCGATTCATGAAACACTGACCGATCCAAGCAAATCGGATAAGTTCTATTTCTATAACAACGGAATCACCGTGGTATGCGATAAATTTGATTACAACGCTTTCCAAAGAGAAGACTATCAAGTTCAAATCAAAAACATGCAAGTGATAAACGGTGGACAGACTTGTCGTACTATTCAGGAAACGTTTAATGATGCCTCGTTTATTGTTCAACCTGAATCGGCCTATGTGATGATTCGTATTTATCAGCTGGCTGAAACAGAAAAGGATTTTGTCAGAGATATTACCTATGCCACAAACAGCCAAAATCCAGTCGATCTACGCGATTTACGATCAAACGATGACTTACAAAAGCAGCTCGAAATAGGCATTCAAGATTTGGGTTATACCTACAAGCGGCAACGTGAAGAGGGTTTAGGCGGTTCTAGCGTAATTAGCAGTTCAATTGTTGCCGAGTCGGTTTTGGCGATCTGGCGAGCAAAGCCGCATCAGGCCAAGTTTCGACGCAAAGAGCATTTTGGCAAACTCTATCAAGAAATATTTTATGATTTGAATGCGGCACAGGCTTTATTAGCCGTGATGATTTTCCGTGCTGTGGAAAATGAACGAAAAAGACCGACGCAAGCAAACCCAACCGAATTTTTACCGTACGCATCTCATTACATAAGCATGTTAATCGGCAGAAACTTATTGTCGGATCAAGGAATCGCTTTCTCGGAGATTTCCCATCGAACAATTAAGGCATTGGTCGATGCTTTTGATTCACAACAATATCAGTATCACCAAAATGCTATTACAGAAATCGAAAAAGCACTGTCAGCTTGCTATGGAGAAAGACACATTTCCCTTCAGCAATTGTCGGCGACGTTCAGACGCGGTGATTTACTTGAGATGCTGAATATTTAAACCATGTTCACTTTAGCTTTTTCAAAATATATGCCATTTTCGGCTTGTGTTATTAAACCGATTCAACGATAATAGCCGTCCTTTAGCCAGTACGGCTAATGTTTAATGGTGATCGTGTCGGTCCTCCCG
>DAINRH010000202.1:0-7412 GCA_036741905.1 Methylobacter sp.
TATACGGGACGCAGCGCGTCCTGCACTGCATTCCCACGCGGCGCGTGGGAACGAGAAAGAAAAATATTTCGTGTTTTTCGTGCCTTTCGTGGACATTAAATCGCGCCCGTACAACTGCTGCCCTGCCCTGCGGTGCAGGCGTAGCAATGTTGCAAGGTGTTAATGGCTTTGCCCGTTAATTCTGAAACTTGGCGAATATGGGTTTTGTTATCAGCCCCTAACGGCAGTTTCAGCATTTGATTAAAATCGCAATCATAAACCTTTCCCTGCCAGTCAACGCTCAAGGTATTTTTACACATCACCTTGTCCAAATTGGGGGCCTGAAAGTTGTTTTTGAGCAGGTTCAGATAATCATCAAATTGCCCCGTACTCAGTAAGACACTGCCAAAACGCTGCACAGGCAGGTTGGCGAGGGCAAATAAATGGTTAAACACAATGCCGAAATGCTCGTACAGATGCTGTTTGTAATCGCGCTCAAGGGCTTGTTGTTCCGGCGGCAAGGTCGCTCCTTGCGGATTAAAAACCAGATTGAGCTGTAAATCGCTACCCGCTTGACCATAGCCCAGCGCATTCAGCTTTTGCAAAGCCATTATGCTGGCATCGAACGTGCCTTTACCGCGCTGTTTATCCACGTTGTCTTTCAGGTAGCAAGGCAAGGAAGCGATGATTTCAACCCGGTTTTTCGCCAGAAAGCCTGCCAGCCATTCAAAACCCGGTTCCATTAAAATCACCAGATTACAGCGGTCGATGACTTTTAAGCCTCTGTCCAGGGCTTGTGTCACCAGATGGCGAAAATGCGGGTTCATTTCGGGTGCGCCGCCCGTTAAATCCAGGGTATGGATCGCATGACTGTCGATGAACGTTAAAACCTCATCCATCGTGGCTTTGTCCATTAATTCGGTGCGTTTCGGGCCGGCATTGACATGGCAATGCGAACAACTCAAATTGCATAAATAGCCCAGATTGACTTGCAGAATTTCAAGTTTGTTGCGGCTAATCGCAGGAAAATCCGAGTTTTTTAAATACGGTAAGGAATCAAGCATAAAAACCTCAGTTAGTTTCTGCGCCAAGCGTGATAACGCTGGACCCACGTCAACAATTTTTGCGGGGCATGATGTCGTTTCCATACTCCCGCGACATATTTATTCGCCTCCGCCATTGTCGGATAAATGTGAATCGTTCCCAGCACTTTATTCAGTCCTAAATTGTGTTTCATCGCCAACACAAACTCGGCGATTAAATCGCCGGAATGTTCGCCGACAATCGTTACGCCAAGAATTTTATCTTTATTCGGAACGGTTAAGACTTTCACAAAACCATGCGCTTCACTATCGGCAATCGCCCTATCCAAATCGTCAATGCCGTAAATGCTAACCTCATAAGCAATGCCTTGTTCTTTGGCCTCCTGTTCATTCAAGCCGACTCTGGCGACTTCGGGATCGGTAAAGGTTGCCCACGGAATCACCGAATAATCGGTTTTAAATTTCTTGAAACAACCAAACAAGGCATTGACGGCGGCGTACCAGGCTTGATGCGCGGCGGTATGGGTAAACTGGTAAGGGCCCGCGACATCGCCGCAAGCGTAGATGTTCGGGTAATTGGTTTCTTGAAAGGCATTAACGGCAATGGTTCTACGCGGCGATAAGGCGATGCCCATTTCCTCAACGCCATAGCCTGAGATATTCGCTACGCGCCCAATCGCTAATAAAACCTCATCAAAGGCAATGCGGACTTCTTTGCCGTCGTGTTCGGCGATTAAAATTTTCTCGCCATTTTCAACGAAAAATTGCTTGGCTTTATGTCCGACTAAAACGGTAATGCCTTCCTTGCGAAATTTAGCCATCACCAAAGCCGATACTTCGCTGTCTTCACGCATCATAATCCGTGGCAGCATTTCAACTTGGGTGACTTCAATCCCTAAGCGGGCAAAGGCTTGCGCCAATTCACAACCAATAGGACCGCCGCCTAACACCACTAAGCGTTTAGGTTTTTTGCGCAGATTCCAGACATTATCCGAAGTCAGGTAACCGACATCATCCAAGCCGGGAATCGGCGGGACAAAAGGACGCGCGCCCGCGGCAATCACAATCGAGCGCGTGCTAAGGGTTTGCACGCCTGTTTCGGTAGTCACTTCCACTTGCCAGGGCGAAACAATTTTAGCCGTGCCGGTTATCACATTCACGCCTAATTCACTGTAACGTTCGATTGAATCGTGCGGCTCAACGGCTTTAACCACGTTTTGCACACGCTCCATCACCTCGGCAAACTCAAATTCCGCTTGAGCGGTTTTAATGCCGAATTCAGCCGAGCGACTAATATGCGATAAAAACCTGGCGGAACGGATTAACGCTTTTGACGGCACGCAGCCGGTATTTAAACAATCGCCGCCCATTTTATGTTTTTCAATCAGCGTGACTTTTGCCTTAACCGCAGCGGCAATATAAGACGTGACCAAACCGCCGGAACCTGCACCGATAACGATTAAATTGTTATCAAAGTGTTTTGGTTTAAGCCATTTTTTAGCGACTGATTCAGACATCCGACTTCCTTTGTTGTTGAATAAATTCAATGGCTTTTTTTGCCATCAGTGGAAACACCCCTAACAACACAAAAGACCCGACAAGAGGAGGAGATAAAATCCCGGATAAAGACTCCAGCTTGCCCAGTTGCGTGCCGGCATTCACATACACCAGCGTTCCCGCCAACATGCCTACTTGGCTGACCCAGTAAAAAGTGCGGACCTTTATCGAGGTTAAGCCCATTAACAGGTTGATGACGAAAAAAGGAAATAACGGCACGAGCCGTAACGTGAACAGATAGAAGGCCCCATCCCGTGCAATGCCGTCATTGATCGCTTGCAAACGGTCGCCGAACTTGGCTTGAATACTGTCCTTAAACAAAAACCGCGCCGCTAAAAACGCCAGTGTCGCACCGATGGTCGAGGCGAAAGAAACAATCACCGTCCCCCAGAACAAACCGAATACCGCCCCGCCGGCCAAGGTTAAAATAGCCGCGCCGGGCAACGATAAACCGGTCACGGCAATATAAATCAGCCCATAAACCGCAATCGCCGGTATCGGATGGTCATCACGAAAAGCCGCAATACCGGCGTACTGCGATTTAAGCATCGCCAACGTCAAATACTGTTGACCGTTAAAGTAAAAAAAAGCGGCGATGGCGCCGGCAATCACCAGCAGTAATAAAATTCTAGGTGTATTCATGTGGCTATTCCAAGGGCTATAAAAGTTATTCGCCGACGCTATTCAGCGACCAATCGTATTCAATATCGGCTTTGATAGCGGATTTTGATAATCCGCTGCGATGTTGATGGATAAACGCCTCAATGCCGCCGACCGCTTTAAAATCGTTTTCAAACCAGTCGAAGATTTTTGAAACGTGAATGACTTTGCCGTCATCGTTCAAGCCCTTTTTGGCGTTGTTAAGAAATAATCCGGCCTGATCGTCCAACTGCGCATCAAGCTTGTCTGCGCTATAAGGTTCGGTGCGTAAATCGGGGCAACTGACTGAAGCGCAGACAATGGCAAAATGAATGCGCGGTTCGCCCATCGGCCTTAACACCTCGTTTTCAATCGCATCTAGCGACACTTCTTGTCCGCCAATCACCCCCGCTGCTTTCTTCCAAACGGGGCTTAACAGATTTCCCACGTCTTTAATGCTGTCTACAGGCCAATGATCCAGCACCATTTTCAGGGCAAGAATGTTGTAGGCGTTGATATAGAACGCCAGTTTTTCTTCTCTATTTGCCAATGTTTCAACGGGAAAGGTTTTGATGAGCTGATAAGCCGCTTCCAGTTGTCCCGATTTTTTCAAGGCTGAATAATCCACCAGATTAAGCGGGGTATCGTGTTTTTTACCGGCTTTGACCGTTTGTAAAGTTTTGGCGTACACGCTCCAGTCAGGCGGGGCGGCAAAAGCAGCGGCTGAGAGCGTTAAATTCAGCGCCGCGGCAAAAAGTAAGGATTTAGTAAAACGCATGATGTGTACCTTGTTATTTATGTATGATGCTATTAAGTCGCACGGGAAGACGAAACCTTACACAATTGTGCGGTGTTAATCCTTGGAAAACCAAATATCACCATAAAAGGCGGATGCCTGACCGCGGCTATTATCGGTATCGGTCATCAGTGCGACTGCATCAATGCTGCGAAAATCTTCACCGAACAGTTTTTGCAAGTCGGCGCGAACATTGCGTTTTTCGGTGTGCCAGACATTCAACGGGGCTTCTGAGTCACGCAATGCCAGCATCATGACTTGATTGCCTGCGAACGCATTTGCCCAAACGCTGAATTTGGCGCTGTTGCCGGACCAGACATAGTTAATCGTTTTGGTCTGCCAAAAGGTCAACCCGCCCTTCACAATCGCATAGACCCGCGCCGCATAATCATCTCCAGCTTTACTTTGTTCGTTGAGTCCAGTCAAACGATTACCGATTCGCCATGACCAGTTTAAAAACGGCGTTTTTTCCAGATCAACGGTTTGTTCTTTAAACAGCCCGGAACCCGCCGCATGACTATCGGCTCTCACCACCACCACACCGTCTACCATTTGCAATTGATAGCGTGTTTCGCCCGTAAAACTTTTTTGCTCCCAGCCGTTAAGACGGTTGCGGCTGAATTCACCTATCGGCAGGGTGACTTCCGCAGCTACATTTAAAGCGGTTATCAGCATCATCATTAATAGAATAAATCGTTTCATTTGAAATTTGCCCGATACCTTGCTAAATCCTCTGGTGTGTCTATATCCCATTGCTGCCTGATTTCATGCCATTTAAGCCGTTGTTGTTTAATCCGTTCGCGGGTGATGGCTAACACTTGTGCCGTTCCCCAAGGCATATCGACATCGCTTAACACCGCTGCTTGCGGTTGTTTAACCCCAATTAGAATATAGCCGCCGTCTTCAGTCGGAGCTAACACTATATCCGCACCGTTTTTAAGTGCCGCAATCGCCTGCTTAAAATCCTCTGCTGTTAAAGAAGGGCAATCGCAACCGATTAACAATACCTGCATAAATTTTTGCAAGCCCGCATTCAACGCATCAAACATACGCCCGCCTAAGCCGCCATCACTTTGCTGATGCAACGTTAAGTGGTACTTCGCCGCCAGTTGCTGAAAAAAATAAAACTCAGTGCTTGGACTACACCAAAGCTGCACAGGACACAGCGCGTTATCCTGCAAGCATTTCAACATGCGCTCAGTCAATTCAATATGAATCTGCATGGCTTGTTCTGCACTTATCGACTCAGTGATTAACCGGGTTTTAACCTGTCCTGCAATCGGGGCTTTGCAAAAGACTTGAATCACGCTGTCGGGATATTGATAAAGCATTGCCGGACCCTTAAGTTTTTTTCAAAGTCTGAAAAGGCAACCAGCAGCGCCCTTGTTTATAAAGCTGTGCCAACACCTCTGGATTTTCGGCAAAAAAATAGCCCAGCCGTAAGCTCCACATTAATACAATAATTTTAAAGACTCCGAATTCTTGCCAACGCCGCGCGGAACTCTGAACTTTTGCAGTTAAACACAACGGCGAACCCGATTTTTTTAAGCGTTGGCATAAATCAATATCTTCCATTAATGCGATATTGGCATAGCCATTAATAGAATTAAACGCGGTTTTTGTGACAAAAATAACCTGATCGCCCGTTGCAATCCCTGTTAAACGCGACCGCCAATTCATCATTTGGGCGATAACGGCTAACATCCAGTCTGACCCCGTTAAACGGATGTCAAATCGCCCCCGAGCAGCCCCGTCAATATTTGCGCTGATGAGTGTTAACGCATTATCAGGCAAATAAGTATCGGCATGTAAGAAAATGAATAGGTCGCCCTCAGCGGAATTTGCCCCAACATTCATTTGTTTGGCGCGACCTTCGGCGCTTTTTAGGACTTTATCGACTAACGGGGTGGAAATACTGACGGTTTGATCGAGACTGCCGCCATCAACCAGAATGATTTCAGCTTGGTCGCGATATTGCTGTAATGCCAACAGACAACTTTTGATACCATGCTGTTCGTTTAGGGCAGGAATAATGATGGAAAACTTCATGTTTACAAGCTGTAAAAACTTAATAACCCGTAAATACAGGCACTAAAAAAAGCCGCAATCGGCAACGTTAATAGCCATGACAAGACAATGTGTGAAACCACGCCGACATTCGCTTGCCGGGTAATCGCGCCTATACCGAACACAGCGCCGACCGAGACGTGCGTCGTCGATACCGGAACGCCTAATTGGCTGGCGAAAATAACCAAAAAAGCCGTTACCAGATTGGCGGAAAATCCTTGCCCATGATTCAGCGGGGTGATTTTTTTGCCCATCGTTTCCGCGATTTTGCGCGAATGCAACAAACCGCCTATCGCAATCGCGGAACCGACCAATAACAAGCCTGATTGCATTCCCAAAGCATGAGCCGACATTAAAATAGCCATGATTTTAGGCGTGTCATTTAATCCCCGTGCAAAACAAACCGCCCCGGCACTCAGGTAATGAAAACCATCCAATAATTTTTGGCTGTTCATTTTCCAGACCGTGCCGGCATAACGCTGCCGGCAGACAGCTTCACTATCAATACTTGCTTCTATGCCGGTAACAGTGGTCATGGCAAAGCATGAATCAGGCTGCGGGATCGGGACGATGGTTTCTGTTTGTCCAACGCAGACACAGTATTCTTTGTTTATGCCCGATTGAATGCGTACCGTTTTAAATACAAAATAAACTCCAGCGCCCAAGATAACCGCGATTAAGGGACTGACCAACAAAGGAATAAAAAAAGCCGAGCCCAACACGGAAAGATTAATCTCCGTACCGACCGCCATCAGTCCCGCACCCACTAACGCCCCTGTTAAACTGTGAGTCGTGGAAATAGGAAAACCCTTTAAGGCGGCGACTAAAACCGTTATGCCCGCGCCCACTGATACGGCTAATAAAAATTCAGGCGAGAGTGCGACGGCATCGGGAACCAGGCCTTTACCCGAAAAACTTTTAAGCAGTTTTTCGGCTAAAAAAATGGAACAAACGGAACCGGCGAAAGCCGTTACTGTTGCCCAACCAATGGCATTGCGGTAACTGCCGGCGCCGCTGCCGAACAACGTGGCAACGCCTTTAAAATTATCATTCGCACCGTTGGCATAAGCCAGAAAACAGGCAGCAATGATTAACAGGCTTAAAAACATCATTTTAAATCCT
The DNA here is from genome assembly GCA_036741905.1 of Methylobacter sp. GTDB lineage: Bacteria > Pseudomonadota > Gammaproteobacteria > Methylococcales > Methylomonadaceae > Methylobacter_A. The sequence continues at coordinate 7,204 of DAINRH010000202.1, forward strand.
CGTAAAAACTTCGTTTTTTATCTTTATTTCCGCACGACAATCGTACATCCTGATCTTTTAACAAAAACAAGGCAATACAAGCCGCCAGCATCGGCCATGCGGTGAAAAACAATAAATTCCCCGCTTCATAAGGGGATAAATATTGTTTGAATGAAGACAAAGTTGAAATGGCGTGAAAAATCAACACCGTTCCGTAGCTGTATTTTTTA
>DAINRH010000203.1:0-7408 GCA_036741905.1 Methylobacter sp.
TGACCAAAGTGACAGTTAATAAGCCTTTATCTTGATAGGTTTCGAGTAGCATTGTGTTTTCTCCGGATAATAAAATAAATACAGCGAGTGCAGGTTAGTAGGGTAATAACTTAGATAAAGCAGGGTTTATGCCATATTGATGCGTTGCTTTGTTTTTGTTTTAAAACAGATGGATGGGCGTTTTTTTAGTCGTTTAATCGGGGCGGTTATTGATATTTAATTCAACAACGCCAATTGATTTTGTAAGAAATTGTCAGAAAGCTTACATTTAGCGGGATGATTAAAGGCGCTGAGTTGCGCGGGTTCCTTGTCTACAGATTGGGAGCCCGGAAGGTGATGCTCTCGGCAACCGCTCCTGCATTCATGCAGTCGCAGCTTCGCGAGACGGGAAGCTGGAGAATTCCCAAGCTGGAGCTTGGGAACTAGCGTCCACTAAAATCGTTACCTTGTTATCTCGTTCCCACGCAGCGCGTGGGAACGAGAAAATTCAGTACGGAAGCTCTAGTTTCCCGGCTCGCAAAGCTGGAGTTTTGTTCACTGGGTTCCCAAGCGGGAGCTTGGGAACCAGCGTAAAAACGAATACTTTCACAGCCTCCGGAGCTTGGGAACTGGCACCCGCTAAAATCGTTACCTCGTTCCCGCGCGCTGCGTCGCTGCCATTAAGTTAAGCGCATCGACACTCCGTAGGAGCGGGCCGCGCCCGCGATATTTACACAGCGATTGCAGCGTTATAGCGCCATCATCGCGGGCATGGCCCGCTTCTAGTGCGCCCACAAGGGCAACTTATCAACAGGGTGAAAGTCCCTGTCGGCGTATGCCATAACGTCGTAGCGGAAAGTAACTGCGTCATCGTGAGATGGGGTGGAGAGCAACTGGAAGCGAAAGGGCAGTCCGTAGGATAACGAATCCGATTCGGCAGGGCAAGGCGGCGAGTCTGCTAGAGAGTGACGAAGCCTGAAAATCATCAGTTACGTTGAGCTTGGCGAATAAACGATAACTGGGCCTACCAAGTGGTTGGGAGCGGAATGCCAAGAAGGTAAGTTGAAGTAAGTGGGGAGACCTGCCGCTGTGGTGACGGAGGCAGGAGTCAGAACCCTCGTAGTACTGTAAATCATGGAAAATCGAGATTGGGTGAGGGTATTGTGACACCAGCTAAAAGTCAGTTGGAAACAGAGATAACAAAAGAAGCCTTAAATCTTGAATGAAAGTGGTGGTAACGGGCGGATAGCAAAACCGTCAATAGGGAAGGTGGGTAGGAAGGTAGAAATTCAAAGTTTTTAGCAATGCACGCAAACAAAGTCGACCTCTGGTAAACGATTTTGAGAGATTGGGCTTAACTTTATAGACAGTCAAAGTTTGTGAAAAGGCAATGAGTTTGCGAGCAAATGCGGTAACGCGGAGCGAGGAAATCACCAAATAAAAAAAAATCGCTAGTGCTTGTCTCAATGTAGAAACTACCAACTGGAAAGCCGTGTGCGGGAAAACCGCACGCACGGTTTGGAGGGAGGGGAGGTAAAACTTCCCTACCCCTATCAAGGCTTAACTTACCTCGTTCCCACGCGCTGCGCCGCGAAACCGTGGTGAAATTTTTTTTCAGCTTGCGTTAATTTGATCTGGAAGCGCGTTGCTATGGACATCCCACAGCCGTTTATAGCTGCTATCCATGCGCGAAAGTTTGGCGGTGATTTGATTGAGCCGGTTGAATTCAGGAAAACGGCCTTTGTTGCCGGTGCTGTACCATCGCTCCATCGCCAGGGTTAGCAGCTGTCTGCTCGTATAGTCTTGAGCGATCTGGCTCTTCAGCCACATCATGCTGTTACCGGGCGTTAAATCGACAATCCGGTAACGCACCGCGTCGTCGAAAATACGCACCCCGCCACCTTCCGCCGCAGTTTGATACAGTTTTAGCGGATCGATCACTTCGACGCCGGCCAGATAATCAATGCCGAATTCGTGCAGTTCGGGCAACCACGGCACGGTCGGCCCCATCAATACGGTGGTGGCGTGTCTTGCAAGCTCGGCCAGGCGAGGGAAGGTTTTATTGGTAATGGAGCTGGCCGTTAAAAACACCCAGTCGGCATCGGGCACTAAAAATTCACAGGCCGGATCGGGATAATCGCCCGGCATGGGTTGGCGCTCGATGATGCTGAGATTGATCTGCCCGGCATAGCGTTCAATGCCCGGATAACGGCCGATAACAACGACTTTTTTACCTTGCAGACGGGGCAGGAAATGCTCGAAAACAGTCAGATTGGCGTTGTCGGCTGCCGGCAGCAGGGTTATGCCGGACGGCGGTTCATAGCGGTTTAAGCTGCAATTAATAGCCGCCATCGCAACCGTCGCCTTGTAAGGTTCCCAATCGGTAATCCATCCGGCCAGCTCGGCCAATGTTTTACCGGCCAAGGTGCCCGGCCACGGTAGAGTGCGGGTCGGAATGCCGGGACTCATCGCCAGGCCGGTATGCTGGGCTTTACAAACCGTCCAAACCGGACCGATGCTTAATGCGGTGACTTGCGCATCGCTACCGGCATAATCCAGCAACAGCTCATAAATTCGCGCCGGATTGTTCATGGCGGTTATTCGGGCATTTCCAGCAGCTTGGCTTCGGATTTAATCTGTTCGGCTTTGCCCCACGCGGTGACGCCCTCGACAAAGCGGCGGGTCTTGGTCGGATGCGGCTTGACGACATCGTATTCTGCGTAAAAAGTGCCGTCGCTATTGAACTGAAGCCTGCCGATACGCTGTTTTTTAAGCTCATCGTACCAATAGCAGGCTAAGTTATCCGCGCCGGCATAAGGATCTTTGATCAGTACAAAATCGGCGTCATCGTAGCGCGGATAGTGAGGAATATCCGCTTCGGTAAAGCCCAGTTCGTTGATTTCTTCGGTCAGCCGGCGACAGACGCATTCGGCCAGCGGGCGGTTTATTGTGATGTGGTCGGATAAATTCATGGCTCGGTAATCCCCGCGGCTAAATCCATAATGACTGACGCGCCCGAAAGATCTTTAGGGTCCAGTTGTTGCAGGTGCGACAACACAAGCTGCGCGTCAGCGGTGAAACCCAGTCTCAGTTTGATAAATGCCAAGGCCTTCAGTGTATACAAATAAAACAGGGCGCTGTCATTGGCATATAAGTTCCATTTTGGCTGGCTTTGAACCAGGCTGCGATAATCGTTGGGAAAGCCGCCTTGTTTGGCGGCTTCCTCCAGTCCTGCCAAAACAATTCGTTCCGCATCAACGAGACGTTTTTGGAAAAAATAAAACTTATACAGCGCAAAATAGGTTTGCAAGCAATGGCTATCCAGCGTTTGCGCCTGTAAACCGAGCTTGCGGCCACAGCCGCTTGCAGCAGACTATTAACTTCGGCGGGCATGTTCGGGCTGAACATCACCCGCTCCTCTACAAACGCAACTGAAGCCATTACCAGATCTCGGCAGGAACCATCAGGTCGGCAACCGGCTCGCCGCCGAGCAGATGCTGTTCGATGATGGTTTTTACATCGTCTTTTGTCAGCTTGCCGTACATAATTCCTTCAGGATAAACCAGCACGCTGGGTCCCATCATGCAAGGGCCCATGCAGCCGGTATTGGTCAGGGCGATTTTCTCAAACAGGTTGCGGGCTTGAATTTCGTTCATGAATTCATTCATGATTTCGGCGCAACCGCTGCTGGCGCAGGAACCGCGAGGATGTCCTTGCGGACGGTTTTGAGTGCATACGAATACGTGTTTTTCGGGTCTGGGCATGGTTTTGTTCCTTAATTGTAGAAAAAATTATCGTTCCCACGCTCCGGCGCTCGTCTTTATACACAAGTGTTTACGAGACACCGTCTTCAGCAGGGATGCCGGAATTCTCGTTCCCACGCGCCGCGTGGGAACGAGGTGTGTTTAAGCATTTATGTATAAAGTCGAGCGCTTCGGCGTGGGAATGCCGTGGCAGACGCTCCAGCGTCCCGCAACGCTGGAGCGTCGCAGACTGAATTCCCACGCCGGAGCGTGGGAACTATTAATCTTAGAAAAAATCAATTGATCCACGAAAAACACAAAAAGCACGAAAATATTTAAAGGGATGTCAAGCTGTAGATATTACCCAAAGAGTAAATGAGTTAATTAATACAACATACCGAATTATCAGATATTTTTCGTGTCTTTCGTGCTTTTCGTGGACAAATCGCTGGTTAAGCCGCTTGTTTATGTTCGTGGGTAAAACAGCTTTTCGGGCAGACTTTGGAGCATGCTTCGCAGCCGATACAATCGAGTTTGTTTTTTAGACTCATGACCATGCTGTTGTCATCGTCGTCTTCAAAATCGCCGTAATCGTCATCAAAGTCATCCGGGTCAAGCGCTTCGGATTTTTCCACCAAATCGAACACATCGCGCGGGCAGACTTTAAAGCAGCGGCCGCAGCCGATGCAGGTTTTTTGATTAATGTCGGTGACGTAAGCGGGCGTCCACTCCGTGCCGCCAAAGGTAACGCCGGTTACAAAATCAGACATGGCTATTCTCCTGCTCAGGCCGCTTCAGTTTGCGCGGCAATTAGTTTTTGGTTGGCTTCATCCCAGGCTTTACAGGCATCGTAAGTCGCTTGGGCGATACCCAGCAGGTCGCCGTATCCTTCGGGCAAGCTGTCTTCAATCAGGTCGTGCAATACCATGGCTTGCTCATTGGCCAAGCGTTTGGTCTTTTTGACTTCTTTTTCCAGTTTTTTCAATTCTTCAGACATAAGCGCCTCCTTAGTCGGTTGCCGCTGCGTTATATTTTTCGATTAAGCCCAGCGCTTTTTCGATGGTTTGATCGCTTTTTTCGCGCAGGTCTTCAAGGCTTGAGAAGCCGAAACGATGGGTATCGCGCAAGATTTTATCGACCACAACCAGTTTGCCGACCATGATCAACGCGCGACCGAAACCTTCGTGACTGAGATGAACCATCGGCGCCGCCATCAGGCCGGATTTTTTCTCGATCAGCGTTGCCAATGAGTTGTAATAGGCTTTTAAGCGGGCAATGGTAATTTCATCGGGATCGCCGATCACCGGAATGTTCTTTTTGCGTTCTTTGGTCAGCACGATAGGGTCGATAATTTTCGCTTCCGACCAACCGTCATAGGTATCGTAGGAATCAATCGCGCGTAATTGTTTGATCATGTCTTTGACGATGTCGGAACCCAGATTGGTATCGTCTTCTTGTACGACTAATGCAGCAATGGCCATGTTTATTTCTCCGTTAAGTGGTAATTTGTTAGTTCCGGTTTGAAGCTCTCGTTTGAAAACGAGCGAAGCCTAAGTGGCTATGGCGTCGTAGGAGCGGGCCATGCCCGCGATATTGCCTTAATAAATGTCGTCAGCATCTCGCGGGCATGGCCCGCTCCTACAAACAAGAGGAAATATCACTCATCCCAACCCTCATCTTCCATTTTGCTAAAACGCTCCGGGTCGGGCGACTTATGTTGATTAATCGCCTTGGCCAGCCAACTGGACGGTCCGGCCTTCATCTCGTTTTGCAGGTCAACGATCAGGTCTTTAATCTTGCCGCCTTCATGCACCTTGACCGGTTGTATGTTTTTAGCAATCAGCTGGTTGATCGCCGAACCGCCAATGGCTTGGCAATAGACCGCCGCGCAGCCGTTCAGCAATTCGATCTTGACCGACAATTTGTCTTCATTGCCGTCCTGCTGAAGCTCACCGAACTGGGCGGCTTCCAGCAATTGCGCGTCGTCCATATTCACCGCATAAATGGCGAAGGACTTGGCCGAGCCGAAATGTTGGTTGACCGTTTCCATATCGGTGGTGGCAAACGCTATTTTTAACGCGGTTTCCATAAGCTTATCCTCATCAGTGCCTTGCACGAGTGCCAAGCGTCTTGTTAATGACATGACAGTCCAGTGTTGGAACAATTCCCGGCGGTTTCGCCGGCAGGTTTTTGGCCGTATATCGAGTGGTAGACCGGAATTTCTTCATGCGAATAATTGATTACCAGGTTAGCCAGATCGAATAGCGTTTGCCGGGAGCCGCGATAACCGATCCAGGTTTTTTGGTAGCCGCCGATGATGTCGTAAAGCGGAAACCCGGCTCTTAAAATGGGCGTGCCCAGGCGTTCGGCGGTATCGACAGCGTGCGAATTGCCGATCACCAACTGCACCTTGTTGGCCTTGCCGATCAGTTCCATATCTTCAAGGTCGCCGATTTTGATGCTGGCGACAGGGATTCGCGCCAGCAGCGGCACGTTGCAGGAGGTGACCGCGGCAACGACTTCCGCGCCCATTTCCTGAACTTGGTCGACAAACGCATTCAGCAAATCCGCATCGGCGGCAATCGCGATACGCAATTGGCCGAGCATGAAATGGGTGTCCAACATCGCGTCCTGTAATTGCGAGCGCTGCCGTTCAATGCGCTCGGGCACATCGTTGCCGCTGATTTCAGCCAATGCGGAAATCAACGCATCGTTGGCTTTCAAGCCGTAAAGATGATCGAGAGTATAGGTCGGCACGCCGGTTTTTTGTTCCAATAATTCCGCCGCTTTGCCTAGCGACGGGCCGATAACTACCGTTGCCAGCGCATCGCCGAGTGTCGCCATTTCAGATACCAGGGTGCCGCCGATAGTGACCGGGCTGAAATCTTCATCGGTCAAACAGCCGTCCAGCGAATCTGAAATATCCGGCACGAAAACCGGCCTGAGCTGGAATTGCTCGAAAATATCCCGAAGCGCTTCGATGTCTCCGGGCGTCAGCATGTAATTGACCAGAACGTTCACTTGGCGCTTGCGTTTGCCGGGATACGTTCCGGCCTCCTTGGCATCTGGCACTAAGGCTCGAATGATCTCGGTCAGCGTCGCCGCAAAACCGGTTTCGACGCTGCCGGTAAAATCAGGCGTATTGACCGCGACGACCGCCACGTCGGCAAATTCAGGATTAGCTTCCCTGAACTCCCGGACATTCCGGTGTACGTCCGCGCCTTGGGTTTCGGCAAGGCCGGTGGTCAAAATCGTAATCAGGGCAGGGCGGGATTTTGCGGCAATGGTCTTAATGCCTTCAACGACATTTTCGTCCGCGCCCATCACCGAACTGCCTTGATCCATCGCCGTGCTTTGCAATGGAATGGGTTCCCGGAAGTGGCGCACGAAAAACACCTTGGCGAACGCGGTACAGCCTTGCGAGCCGTGCAGCATCGGCATCGCGCGATTAAATCCCAATGTCGCCAGCGAGCCGCCGATCGGCTGGCTGGCTTTCAGCGGATTGACCGATAGCGCTTTGTTTCTTTTCAGGATGTCAGCCATTCACAGTCTCCCGTTTTTTCCACGGCGCAGGCGCTCTAACCGCCTCCCATACAGGGCTTTCAATGGTCAATGCCAGTTGGCGCACCAGCTCCAGCATGCCTTGATAGCCTTCGTAACCGAATTCGCGTTCCTGGTTAATATCC
>DAINRH010000204.1:0-7385 GCA_036741905.1 Methylobacter sp.
CGCCATAATGGGAATCGGTAGCCAATGCGACATGTTCACCCCTCGTTCCCACGCGCTGCGTGGGAACGCAGTCAAGGCGCGCTGCGCCGCGAGCACACCCAGTGTCTTGTATATACGGGACGCAGCGCGTCCAGCACTGCATTCCCACGCAGCGCGTCCAGCACTGCATTCCCACGCAGCGCGTGGGAACGAGAACAATCTATTGTTATAGCTTAGCCATTCACGTGTTGGGTAACGATCTTCAGCACACCGTTTGGCTGCGTCATGCGTTACTTTCAACAACCTCTCAATGCACCGTTCTACCATCTGCATAATAGTTTGGTCTTTGTTCGGATATTTTCGTGCTTTTCGTGTTTTTCGTGGAAAAGTTAATTTTTTTTGGTTCATTGGGAAACTCGGTTGCCGACTGGCAAGATCACGGATGATTCAACACGTTTCACCCCGAACCAGGCGGCATAAAGCGCAGGCAAAAAGAAAACCGTCAGGAAAGTGGCTATGGTGAGTCCGCCCATAATCGCGATAGCCTGCGGGCCGAAAAAATCGTTGCGCGATAACGGTATCATCGCCAGGATGGCCGCCGCCGCAGTCAGCAGGATCGGCCTAAAGCGCCGGACCGTCGATTCGACGATGGCCGTCCAAAGATCAAGCCCGGCTTTTTTATCTTGTTCGATTTGATCGACCAGGATCACCGAGTTGCGCATAATCATGCCGGACAGGGCGATGATGCCGAGCAGCGCTACGAAGCCGAAAGGCGCGCCGAACAGCAATAGGGCGAACGCCGCGCCGATGACGCCCAACGGCGCGGTGACGAACACCAAAAAGGTCAGGGACAGGTTCTGCAATTGCATCATCAGCAGGATCAGCGTAACGATCAGGACCAACGGAATCCAGACGAAAATCGACTTCTGGGACGTCCAGGCATCTTCCTTGGAGCCGCCGGTTTCAATGAAATAACCGGTCGGCAATTGTTCCCGGATAGATTCAAGTTGCGGGATGATTTCAGCGGCCACGTCCGGAGCCATCTTGCCGTCGACCACATCGGCGCGTACCGAAACGGCCGGGAAGCGGTTACGACGCCAGCGCACGCCGTCCTCGAATGCGGTTTCGAAGGTGACGAACTGCGATAGCGACGCCGTCTCGCCGTTGCCGGTGCGCACCGTCACATCGGGCAAGCGCTCGGCTGCGCTGCGCAAGTTGTCTTGCGCCCGCCAGACGATGTCGATCAGCTTGTCGTCCTCCCGGAATTGCCCTAAGGGAATTCCGGTGTAATGGGCCTGTAAGGCTTGCGACAGGCTTGATGTGGAAACGCCGAGCGCGCGGGCCTTGTCTTGATCGAGCGCCAGGCGTAGCGACGGAATCCGGTCATGCCAGTCGTCGTTGACGTCCACGGTGCCGGGATTGGCGCGCATCACCTCGGCCACCCGGTCGGCAATGGTCCGAACCGTCATCGGATCTTCGCCGAACACTCTGAACACCAACGGATAATCCATCGGCGGACCGACGTTAAGACGCATGACGCGTCCGCGCAGTTCCGGGAAATCGGTGGCGAAAGCCAGCCGAATGCGTTGCATGACGCGTTCGCGGGCCGTATTGTCTTTAGTCATCACCACAAACTCAGCCAGATTGGTGTTGGCCAATTGTTGTACGATCAGCAGGAAGAAACGCGGGGTGCCGCTACCGATATAGGCGGTGTAATTCACCACGTCCTCGTCTTTGCTCAAAATCGCTTCCATCCGCTTGGCGGTTGCTTCGCTCTGCGCAAAGGAACTGCCCTCGGGCTGCCACAGGTCGATGATGACTTCGGGCCGATTCGACAGCGGGAAAAATTGCTCGGGAACTTGGGTCAGCGTCGCTACGCCAATGCAGAAGAGGGCGACGGTAGCGATGATGACTTTTTTGCGATGTTCCACGCACAATGTCACCCAATAGCGCAGGCGATTGTAAAACGGCGTGTCGAACAAGTCGTGATGGTGCCCGCTATGCGGCTGGATCTTGAGCAACAGGAAACCCAGATAGGGCGTAAAAACCACCGCGCCGATCCACGACAGCAACAGCGAGATGCCCATCACCTGAAATATCGAAACGGTGTACTCGCCGGCTTGCGATTTGGCCAAGCCCACCGGCAGGAAACCGACGATGGTGATCAAAGTGCCGGTCAACATCGGAAAAGCGGTGGCGCTGTAGGCGTAAGTCGCAGCATGTATTCTGTCCATGCCTTCTTCCAGTTTGCGCGCCATCATCTCGATGGCGATCATCGCGTCGTCGACCAATAAACCGAGCGCCAAAATCAACGCGCCTAATGAAATGCGATGAATTTCCATGCCGAACAGCAGCATGCACAGCAGCGTTCCTGACAGCACCAACGGCACGGTTAGCGCGACTACCGAGCCGGTGCGGAAACCCAGGCTCAAAAAGCTGACCAGCAGCACCGCCGCCAAAGCCTCGAAGAAGGTGGACAGGAATTCGCCGATAGCGGTGTTGACGACGCGCGGTTGATCGGCGACCTGTTCGACATCGATCCCCAGCGGGAGTTCGCCTTCGATTTCAGCCTTGGCGGCTGCCAGCGCCTTGCCCAGCGCCAGTACATCGCCGCGCTTGTTCATGGTGATGCCGAGGCCGACGGCTTCCTTGCCGTTGACGCGCATTTTAAGTTCCGGCGGGTCAATGTAGCCGCGCTTGACGTGGGCGAAGTCGTCAACACGCAAGCTGCGCCCGTTAATATGCACCGGCAGGTTGGCGATGCTGTCCACCGAATCGAATTGGCCGGTGATGCGGATCGGCAACGTACGCTGGGCGGCGTACACGGCTCCCGCTGCGGTCAGGCTGTTTTGCGCTTGCAGGGCTTCGGCGAGGGTGTTGGCGTCAAGCCCCAGTTCGGCCAGTTTTTTATCGGAAAATTCGATATAAATTTTTTCGTCCTGGACGCCGATCAGGTCGATTTTTTCGACATCTTTGACCCGCAGCAGTTGCTGCCTAACTAAATCGGCGGCTTTTTTCAGCTCGGCGTAACTAAAGCCTTCGCCCGAAAAGGCATAAATCAGGCTGTAAGTATCGCCGAATTCGTCATTGAAAAACGGCCCGATACTGCCGGGCGGCAGGGTCATGCGGATGTCGTCGACCTTTTTGCGCACCAGGTACCAAAGATTGGGGATTTCCTTGGGCGGCGTATCTTCACGCGGCGTCACGAAAATAACCGACTCGCCGGGTTTGGAGTAACTGCGCAAAATATCCAGGTCGGGCAATTCCTGGATTTTCTTTTCCAGCCGGTCGGTCAGTTGCTGTTCGACTTCCAAAGCCGTTGCGCCCGGATAGAGGGTTTTGACTACCATCACCCGGAAGGTGAACTCGGGGTCTTCCCGTTGTCCTAGGCGGAAATAGGCGAATAGCCCACCCAATAGCACCAGCGCCATGATAAAGCCGGTGAAAGCGCGGTGCCGTAACACCCATGCGCTTAGGTTGAAGTCACTCATGGACAGCACTCTTTGCCTGCGCCAAGCTGAATTGTTGCGGCAAACGCACGCTTTGAGCTTCACGCAGGCGGTTTACGCCGGCTTTGACAATCAGTTGCCCGGAACTCAATCCGGTCACGGTAACCCGTTCGCCGGGCAATGCCGCACCGATTTGCACCGGCGCTGCTTTGACTGTGGTCGTCTGTTCGTCAACCAGCCAGACACTGGTTTGCCCCGGCTTATTCTGGGGCGTAAAAATAGCCGAGAGCGGAACGGCGAGGCTGGAAGGCTCGATTGACGGTATCCAAACCGTTGCGGTCATGCCGAGCCGCGCTTCATCCCGGCCTTTCGGAAGAGTTGCTTTGACTCGGTAGGTACGACTGACCGGATCGGCTGCCGCCGCAATCTCCCGGATGCGCGCCTTGATTGGCTTGTCGCTATCGCTCCACAAGGTAACCATGACGTCTTGGCGCTGTTTAAGTTCGGCGACGCGATGCTCGGGAATGTCGATATGGATTTCCTTTTCATCGAGTTGGGCCAGCCTGATGACCGGCTGGCCGGGGGCGACGACTTGTCCTGCCTCGATTTCCAGCGCCGTCACCACGCCGTCGCGGTCGGCCTGTAAATCGGCGTAAGCCAGTTGGTTGCCGGTTTGCCCAAGCTGGGCTTCGAGCGCCGCAACCTTTTGCTGCGCGGTAATGTAGAGCGTTTGGCGGCGATCTAACTCAGGCTTGCTGATGATGTTCTGGTCGAACAATTCCCGGTATCGGCTTAAGTCGTCTTTGCTGTAATCGCGGTCGGCTTTAGCGGTTATAAGCTGGGCTTTGATGCCCTGCGCGGCAAGCCGGAAATCGCCGGGATCAAGCCTTGCCAGCAACTGCCCTTTATGCACTTGCTCGCCCATATCGACCAAGCGGCTGATTAGTTTTCCCTGTACCCGGAATGATAAGGATGTCTCGAAGCGCGCCCTAACCTCGCCTGAAAACGGTCTGTCGTTCAGCGTCTCCTGACTTGTTATGCGAACAATACTGACAGGGCGAAGAGAGCTTTGCTCCTGGTTGCGATGCGTACATCCTGTTAATGTCAAAACCAGTAAACCTATCGAACAGTTGATAGCGCTTTTCCTGAATAGCAAGGCTAAGCGGCCGCAATCGGCTACATGACGGCGAAAATTCTGTGAATGCATGTGTACTCCGTTTAATGTTGTTACATGTATTGGGAAAAGCTTCTCAACGTGCAACTTTCAATTAATATCAATGACGTTAATTAGAGCGCGATGCTACAAAACAGGCACCCTGAGACAACGCGGATTGGACGGATAAAAGCCCAGCTTGATGTTAAGGACTTCACCAATAATAACTTTCGCTTAGGGTTCCCACGCTCTGCGCTCGTCTTTATACACAAATGTTCAAGCACACCTCATTCCCACGTGCTACGTGGGAATGCAGGGCTGGACGCGCTGCGTCCCGCATACGCGACGTTGCCCGTGACTCGCGGCGCAGCGCGCCTTGACGGCATTCCCACGCGGCGCGTGGGAATGAGAATTATCGCTGTGCAAATATCGCGGGCGCGGCCCGCTCCTACGGAGTGTCGATGTGCTTAACCGCAGAGCGTGGGAGCGATGAGTTTTGTTATTACCGAGCATATCCTAAGCACTTTTAATCGAAGTTTGGCAGCGCCCTTATGGGCTGACCCTATGTGCTGGCAATGTAAATGATTCGATTTGGCACCGCATCACCCGTTCGGGTGAAAAATGAAAATTATTAAGGAATGTGCGTGAAATAACGTGAATAAGTTGTTTAGAGGCTTGAGGCTGGGGCGCAATTTTTGTTGTAGGAGCGGGCCATGCCCGCGATGATGGCGCTTATAAATTGCTGTCACAAGGTCGCGGGCGCGGCCCGCTCCTACGCGCTTAACTTAATGGCATTGGGTAAAGGGGGCGTTGGACCACTACAGCATATGCCCAAAGGGGAGGGAACTTTGTTGCCGCTCTATAGGTCAAGCGGCGAACTTTGTGTTAAGGCGGCTTGAGCCGGATTAGCAAGCATGCCGAAGCCGGTTGTCAATAGCTGTATGAGTTCGGATTGGCGATGCGTTCCCGTTTTTATCAGCACCTGCTTTAGCTGGGTTTTTACCGTATTGTTGCTGATGCCCCGCGTTTCGGCATAATCGCTTGGCGTTTGTCCGCGCAGCAAAGCGGTCGCGAGTTTGGCTTCAGCCGGGGACAGGCCGTAGCATTGAGTCAACAGGCTATCGTCCAGGTCGAGCGGCAAGTCGGGATCGCAAAGAAACAACGCAACGGCCGGCACTGATCCGATAAAAGGCAAGGTTTGGTTTTGTAGCGATACCACTATTGCCGATAAAGGGCGGTTTGATTTATTCCGGCGCAAGCTCATCGCATTGCCCTGTCCCAGTTCTATGGCATTGTCGAGTAACAGGCGTAAGGCGCGGGTTTCGTCAGCGGTGCCCGCCAGGCAGCGGCCTGCGGCATTGAAATAAAAACCGTCTGCACAGCGGGTTAAATTTTCGGCCATCCGATTGACAAATACGGCTTGCCCGCTCTTGTCGAGCAAGACCAACCCGACCGGCAAGCGGTTCAGCAGTTCAGCGTCCGTAGTCAGTATGCTTTTAACGTCGGCAAATTTTTTGTGGATCATGCAGGAGCGGCGTAAATGCGGCACCAAACGGGCGAACAGCGCTGTTTCGTCGGCAGAAAAGGGTTGTTGTTTGGACCTGAAAATTGACAGGCGCACCGCCAGCGTATCCTGCTTAAGAATATGACCGATCATGGCATGAAAATAACCCTGCGGTTTAAGCCAATCGTTATACCATTCGGTTTTGACAAATTCCTGTACGGGAAGCAAGCGGTCGGATGTTATGAGTTCGCCTTCCGGTAGATATTTGGAGTTTTCAAGCCAGACATTAACCTTGGAATAATAGCGCTCGTAAGACACGACGGTCTCGGGATCGGTGCGGACTGTTTGAATAAAGGAGGTTTCATCGCTGCGGCAAGTGGAACTGAGGCTGGCAAAATCCACCAGATGAAGTGCTGTACCCCTGCTTTTGAACGTATCCGACAACTGCTCCAAAAAAACCGGCCATAATTCCGGCATGACGGCGGCATCGTAAATTTTCCCAATTAAATTATCGTATTGGCTTTGATTCATAACTCGACTAGCTGAAGTTTCGGCGTTGAAATAATTTAAGTCATTGACGGGTCATGGATAAATAACCCTAAAGGACGCGATGATGGTCAGTTGCAGCCCTCCCAATAGGGCGGGCAATGAATCGTGACACAAAAATCGCATAACTGCCAGCAGTAACCGTCAATCTGCTGAAAGCAAACGGCGTAGGTAATGGGCTAAATATGCGGCGCTACCGTAATCATCGCGGACTGTACAATTCACTGTACGCAGCTTCCTTCAGCAACTCGAAGCTATAAATGAATGGCCTATTCGTTTGCCTGGAGGGTGGGGGATAGTGCGGACAGCATTGGCATTGATGAACATCGGGTCATAGCGGCTTTGCGACTCCGGCTCGTTAGCCATGAAGTCTTATAACCGAGGCCCCAACGTTTTGAAGCAACTTGTTTCCTGATTAGCTAGATGCTTCAGCCAGCACCGTCATACCGGCAGGGATGCCGGTATCCAGCACCATGGACGGTAACTTGCCGATACCATTGCTGCATGATTTAGGCTCGATACCCGTCCATGGCTTCACATCCATGTAACTGGATTTCCGGCATCCCTGCCAGAATGACGAACTTTTTAGCGCTGGCTGAAGCAGCTAGCTAATCAAGACTTGTTTTGAACGATGCCGGAAACCCGGCGGACAGAATAATTTATCCCGTCCGCCGGGTAGTCTATTGATCTAGCCTCTAGCCCCGCTGTTTTTCCAGCAAATAATCCAACCAAAGATTGGACAGCTTTTCCTGTA
>DAINRH010000205.1:0-4908 GCA_036741905.1 Methylobacter sp.
GCGTTACTTTACTTTTTTGTACGGCCATTATAAATCTCCAGTGTTTTTTAATTTGGCTAAGATGGAAAAAGGGTTTTCGGTGAGCGACTGCTGTTCACTTAATAAAAAATCCACTTTATTGTTACCCGGCTTATGGGCGAGACAATCGTGCCGATGCTTGGGGAAGGCAGGCAAAATAAGCAACAACTCGTCTTCAATAATGTTTTTTAGAAGGATTTTTTCTTCATCGACCAACAACGGCTCATAATCATCGGGCAATCTGTCCGCTTGATCTACTGAAGTAACAATACCCAGCTTGACGGTATTTTTGACAGGCCATTGCACTGCTTGCAGGCAGTTTTGGCAGGTAAGTTCCAGAACCGCTTCTATCTGCCCTTCAACTTTGGCCAATCTTCCTTCCCGACCAAAAAAAAGATCCACGGTTACAGCTCCCGTATCGTTGAACAGCATATCCGCCAAACGATCCAAGCTACTTACAGGTATTTGCCCCTTCAATTCACCACGCTTATCAGCCAGGTGCAAGGGGTCTATATATTCAGGTAATCGAGCTAACATAACCGGGTAATGGTATATGGAAACAATAACTTCGTCAAATCCGCGTGAGGTATTTATAACAAGATTATCACCATGAAGACATAAAGGACACGAAATTTTTACTCTAAAATAAACCGAGTAATTATCTAAAAAATAAATTCATAATCAAATACTTACTAGAACTACGAATCTTCCATGCAATCTGGAATTAAATCAAATAATCCCATCACCGTCTTTTCTTCGCGGCGAATAAATGCCCGTTACTTAACGATAACAGGCTTATTGGAAAGCTCATTACGATTATCCGCACCGGCCGGAAAATGAGTGGCCAGCAACATCGTAATACGCTCAATGCCTTGCAACGAACCGTGCAGAAAGTCGCCGCTCCGGTATGCCTTCTGCATCGCCTCCGCCACCGCATCCCACTCGGCTTGCGCAACGCACTTGGCAATACCCCGGTCTGCGACAATATGGACCTCACGATCCGCCAGCAACACATATATCAAAACACCGCTGTTTTGTTCAGTGTCCCAGATCCGCAAATTTGAAAATACCTCTATCGCTCGCTGACGGGCCGATACGCCTCGACAAACCTGAGCCAATGCAAGCGCATTTTCAACGGCAAAACGCAGCTCGCCGCTGTGCTGATATTCGGAATTCTTTACCGCTTTTTCTATATCGCCCAGCACCGTCCTGGAAAACAACATGCGCCAACGCCACGGCGGCATAAAGGCATGACGAAACCAACGTTTAATATTTACCATGATCCTGATGCCCCTCCTCCGCCAAAACGGCCGCCGCCACCGCTCCATGAACCGCCGCCGCTACTGCCGCCAAAGCCGCCGCCATTAGACCAACCGCGCCCGCCTGTTGAACGAACCCCAACCATAAAAAAAACCATTAACCCGACAAATAACGCTGCCGAAAAAGCCAGCCCAAAAATCAGCGCGGCCAGCAGGCCGCTCCCCAATCCCGCCAGCATGCCGGCCATGACCCGCCCCATCATGGCCGACAGCACAAAACCTGCGATTAAGCCGCCCATCAAAATAAATATAAAAGCTCCCTCGCCCAGCCCTTCATTCGAACTTGCAGACGGTGCCGGCAAGGCTTCTCCTTCGATCAACGCCATGAGCTGGGTAATTCCCGCATCAATACCGCCCGCATAATCGCCGCCCTTAAAATACGGCGTAATGGTCTCCGCTATCACCCGCTTGGCAACTGCATCGGGAATAACACCCTCCAGCCCATAGCCGACTTCCAGGCGCAGCTTGCGGTCGTCCTTGGCGACTATCAGGATGACGCCGTCATCGACCCCTTTGCGGCCGACTTGCCATAAATCGGCAACTTCTATACCGAACTCGGCTATATCTTTGGGTTGAGTAGTCGGCACCATTAATACCGCGATCTGACTGCCTTTTTTGGCTTCGAATGCAGCCAACTTATTTTCCAATGCCGAGACCTGTTCAGCACTGAGCGTGGCAGTGAGATCGGTGACGCGACTCGATAACTCGGGAACGCCAACCGCTGCCCCCGCCGTCAGGCAAAACAACAACAGAAAAAATCCGACTCCGTAGCGGACTACGGGAAATATCGCAGACAACATATTACTGACCGCCAACCTTTGCAGGCGCGCCGAAATCCACTTTGGGCGGCACCGCAATGGCTTGTTCGTTTTCTACCGTAAAGCTCGGCTTGGTCTGGTAACCGAACATCATCGCGGTAAGATTGGAAGGAAAAGAGCGCACGATAATATTGTATTCCTTGACCGCAGCGATATAGCGATTGCGCGCCACGGTGATACGGTTTTCCGTACCTTCCAGTTGCGCCTGTAAGTCACGGAACAGACCGTCGGCTTTCAGTTGCGGATAGTTTTCCGCCACCGCCAACAGCCGTGAAATCGCACTGGTCATTTGCCCCTGAGCGACAATAAACTTTTGGAACGCCTGCTCATCATTAACCAATTCCGGGGTGGCCTGTATCGAACCCACTTTCGCTCGGGCCTCGGTCACTTTGGTCAGCACATCCTTTTCGTGAGCCGCATAGCCTTTCACCACATTGACCAGGTTAGGCACCAGGTCGGCGCGTCGCTGATACTGGTTCAACACTTCCGCCCAAGTCGCTTTGATGTCCTCGTCACTTGACTGCAAGGTGTTATAACCGCAACCGGACAAAATAGTTATTATCAACAAAACAATCAGTCGTTTAAACATATCAACCTCGTAGCTTGGATTTTAGTGACCGCATGTACCAACTTAAGCATAGAAAAAAATTATCACCACGAAGACACGAAGAACACGAAGTTTTATTTCCGTCTTCAACATCGTGTCTTCGTGGTTTTATACCTTATAACTACAGATACGCTTTTAAAAATTAAACCACCCCGAACCGAATGAACTGGCAAACACAAGACTAACGATGGTCATCAGCTTGATCAAAATATTCAACGATGGACCGCTGGTATCTTTAAACGGATCACCTACCGTGTCGCCGACCACCGCAGCCTTGTGGGCATCAGAACCCTTACCGCCGAATTGCCCTGTTTCAATCCACTTTTTCGCATTGTCCCAGGCGCCGCCCGCATTAGCCATCATCACCGCCAGCAGGAAACCCGACGACATAGTGCCGACCAGCATGCCGGCAAGCGCTTCCTTACCCAAGACATGCCCCACGACCAGCGGCACCACAACCGCCAAAGCGCCGGGCAAAATCATTTCCCGCAACGCGCTTTCGGTGCTGATACCGACGCAAGTTGCATAATCAGGCTGTCCCGTTCCTTCCATCAAACCCGGAATTTCGCGGAACTGACGACGCACCTCAACAACAATCTCATGCGCCGCTTTACCCACTGCCATCATGGTCAGCGCGGAAAACAGATAAGGCATCATCGCGCCAATCAAAATGCCCGGCAACATGGTAGGCCCCAGGATATTCAAATTATCGATTTTTGCCGCCGTCACATAAGCCGCCAACAAGGCCAATGCGGTGAGCACCGCCGAACCGATCGCAAAACCTTTGCCGGTAGCGGCGGTAGTATTGCCCAAGCTATCCAGCGCGTCGGTGCGATGGCGCACTTCACTGGGTAAGTGGCTCATCTCGGCAATGCCGCCCGCATTATCGGCAACCGGGCCGTAAGCATCAGTCGCCAAGGTAACCCCCAACGTGCTTAACATCCCCACGCCCGCCAGAGCGACCGCATAAAGACCTGCGGCAATGGAGCCGTCGGCTTTATGGCCCAACCAGATACTCAGCAAAATAGCCGCCGCGACAATCAATACCGGAAATACAGTACTCATCATACCGACAGCCAAACCCTGGATAATGGTTGTTGCCGCGCCCGTTTGCGTCGCGTGAGCAATAGCCTGCGTGGGTTTATCGGTATAGGATGTGTAATATTCCGTCACATAAGCAATCGCATTGCCCGCCACCAAACCGACCAGAATAACCAGCCAATAATTAAAACTAACCCCCGAAATCAATATAGCGACTAAAGAAAGCCCCAGAATAATCACCGAAGCCCCCCAGACGGAATGGCGCAACGCTTTCAACAAATCATCAAGACTGGCATTCTCGTCAATTTTTATCACATATTGCCCGATAAAACGGGTGCAGCGGGCGATGAGGGAATCATTGCCGTTTTCCGACTGTTTTTGTTCTTCGCCGGTCACCATATAAATACCGAAAAGACTGGCGATAACGCCTACCGCGGCAACCAGAAATGGCAAGCCGATAAAAGCCGGCGACTTTGCGCCCAACGCCGCACCCAGCGTTGCCGCAGCAATAATGGAACCGCTGTAACTTTCAAATAAGTCGGCGCCCATGCCCGCGACATCGCCGACATTATCGCCGACATTATCGGCAATGACCGCCGGATTGCGCGGATCGTCCTCGGGAATGCCCTGCTCGACCTTGCCGACCAAGTCAGCGCCCACATCGGCGGCCTTGGTATAAATACCGCCGCCGACCCTTGCAAACAGCGCAATACTGCTGGCGCCGAACCCGAAACCGGTAATATAAGTCAGCTGGTTCGGATTGCCGTTAAATATCAAAAACAATACCGTCATGCCGATCAGACTGAAACTGACCACCGCCATGCCCATAATCGAGCCGCTGCCGAAGGCGACGCGCAAACCCTCATGCAGATTGCGGCCCGCCGCTGCCGCAGTTCGGACGTTGGCGCGAACCGCCACATACATCCCCAAGTAGCCCGCGCCTGCCGACGCAATCGCCCCCACCACGAAACAAAGCGCGGTCTGCCACTGTAAAAACAGGGAAATAACCGTGGCGACAATGGCTACGAAAATCGCGATGACCCGATATTCGCGCGACAAAAAAGCCGCCGATCCTTCTTGAATAGCCTTTGCAATGGCTTGCATG
>DAINRH010000205.1:4918-6416 GCA_036741905.1 Methylobacter sp.
CCCATCAACAATGCGATAACAACTGATGCGGATGTTGGAAACATCATAACTACCTCTCCTCTTTGCTTGGTTTAGCTATAAGCCCATAAGCCCACGCTATTTTTTATTATTTGTTTAGCTATCACAGCCATGCCTATTAGAAGCGGCATTTACCCAAGACGCAACTGTTTAAGTCCGGCGCAAGCGTCACCCCCACTGATGTCTGGAATTATTCTTAATTCCAACACCTTTAATTGACTGAGCTTGACCTCATAATGCTCGGTTTCGCGCGTAGTGTTCGGAGGAGAAAAGTGGTATTGCTGACGCAGAATCTCCCGGTAAGTGCTGTCTTTGTCCATCAACCAAAGCAGCACAAACTCCTGAGTGCGCGCCTGTTGCCGCTCATCGAACACCAGAACAATGTGCTCAATAGTGCAGGGTTGATCGAAAACCAGGCGGATCGTCTGCTCGCCGGCGCTTGCCGCCTGCCACCCTGCGCCCGAATCCTCCGTCAGTAACAACGCGGATTCAATAGGATGCTCCGCGCACTCCGAGGTAAACTCCACTTGGGCAAGATGTTCCAGATCCAGAAAACTCAGATCGGAAGATAGGTTGTTTTCAGCGGATTGATTGATCATTATTTTGCGCATTATTAATCTCCTGTCGTAGTGTAACGTTCGTAGTAAAAAAGGAGCGTCAACAGGGCAAGGCAAAAGAACGGTATCTTTCGCTTAACGATATGACGCTGTAAGCTGCTTATCTCCTCGTTTTTTACACGCGTTTACCGTGCAAAAAACACCCAGCCGAAGATTAACAAACAGTGTAAACCACCGTCGGCCAGTAATAACACGAATTTGACTGATAGACGCTGATAAAATCCGTTTCAACCCGTCAATCAGTGCCGCCTGGAGGCGCCTACTTTCGGTATCCGTGTCTATTATTCATACTCTGCATTAGCGGCACCGCAGAGCACACTGCGGTACTGGAATTTACCAAAGCCCGTGCCAAATGGGTCGCCGACGAAAACTGGCATCCCAACCAGCAGAGACAATGGCTGGACAACGGTAGCTACCAGCTGAGTATCTCGCCCAACGACAGCCGAGAATTAATCATGGACATCCTCAAACACGGCGCAGAAGTGGAGGTTAAATCGCCGCAGTTTTTGCTGGATGGCGTCAGGACGCAAATAGAGGCCATGCAAAAAATTTATAAAAAATAAAGTACAACCTCACCGATTGAGGTTGTGGGTGTGGATAATAGGAATCAAAGCAAGCGTTAGGGCAGAAACATGGCGAAAAAACTGTATTACAAATATTGGGGCAAGGCCTGTGCGGATGACAGGCAGGGCAGCAGCTATCACCTGTTGCCGTATCATTGTCTGGATGTGGCGGCAGTGGGTTGGCAATTATTGAAACCCGACAAACCGCTTTGCAAACAATTAGCAAAGCAATTGGAAGTAGAGCCTGAATGGCTAAGAACATTATTTGTTTTCTGTCTGGCGCTACATGATCTGGGTAAA
>DAINRH010000205.1:6426-7374 GCA_036741905.1 Methylobacter sp.
CGACACGACAGTTTGGGCTTTTGTCTTTGGCAAGAAACACTGCAAACCAAACTGCTTGAGCAACCACTAAGCAATAAGTCCGCAGGTAACGGCTGGTTAGATCATTTAGAGCCTTGGCTGGAAATAGTCACCGGCCATCATGGTATGCCGCCCAAAACAAAGTTACGAACGCGGAATTTTTTTGAAGTTGAAGATGAGCAAGCGGCAATGGCATTTATACAGGATGCCATTGCGCTTTTTCTTGGTGATTTCGATTTCCAACCGTTACTGAACAAGGCGCTTAAAAAACGGCTGAAACCCGTATCCTGGCAACTGGCAGGTGTCGCAGTATTGGCCGATTGGTTAGGCTCCAATCAGGATTACTTCAGCTATTTCGACAAGCCTAAAGACTTGAATGTCTATTGGCAGGGAACCGCTTTAGAACAAGCAAAAGAGGCTATTTGCGCTTTACCGAAAACGCCTGAAATTAAAGCATTTCAAAATATCAAAGACCTGTTCCCTTTTATCCAACAGCCTACACCGTTGCAACATTATGCACTCGCTGAACCGCTCACCGAACAACCGCAACTCTTTATTCTGGAGGATGTCACCGGAGCCGGAAAAACCGAGGCTGCCTTGATTTTGACCCAGCGCCTGATGGCGCAAGGCTTGGCCGACGGTTTGTATATTGCCTTACCGACGATGGCGACAGCCAATGCCATGTATAAAAGACTGGGCAAGGTTTATCGCCAATTTTATCAATCGGACAGTGATCCGTCTTTGATTCTGGCTCACGGTACCCAAGAGTTGTCCCAGGCTTTTCAGGATTCCGTTGTATTAGCCCAGCAGCCGATAACAGACGGCGATTATCTGAATGGAAACAACGAGGAGGATCAGGAATTAAGCGCCACCGCCTACTGCAATGCATGGCTGGCCGACAGCCGTAAAAAAGCGCTACTGGCCGATGTC
>DAINRH010000206.1:0-4510 GCA_036741905.1 Methylobacter sp.
TTTCGGATTGGGAACTTTACCTGCGGTTATGGGAGTCGGTATAATGACCGGCATATTAACAAGGTTATCCAGGATGCAACGCTTCAAGCAGGCTATCGGCCTGTTCATGATTGCACTGGCTCTGCTGGCCGCCCTGCCCTGGCTTAATCCCATGGCGATCACATCACATTCGGCTCTACATTAAGAGGATTCTATGGATCATTTTAACGCGATCATCGGTCAATCTCCTGCATTGGATTCCTTAATCCGTAACGCCAAAATCGTTGCCGCTACCGATGTTACTGTATTGCTTAAGGGTGAAACGGGCACCGGCAAGGAAGTACTCGCCACCGCCATTCAACAGGCTGGCTCTCGTGCCAATAAAGCTTTTATTACCTTGAATTGTGCGGCATTGCCTGAGAGCCTGATCGAATCGGAGTTGTTCGGCCATAAAAAGGGTTCGTTTACCGGAGCGACAACCGATAAGCAAGGCCTTTTTCAGGCAGCGGACGGCGGCACCCTGTTTCTCGATGAGATCAACTCCCTGCCGCTGTCGATTCAGGCAAAATTATTGCGTTTTCTTGAATCCGGTGAATGTCTTGCCGTCGGCGAAATCAAGCCTTACAAAGTCGATGTCCGCGTTATTTCTGCAACCAACACTGATTTAAACAAGCAGATTGAAGCCGGCCAATTCAGGTCGGATTTGTATTTCCGTTTGAATGTCGTGCCGTTAGAACTACCGCCGTTGGCGCAACGCACTGAAGATATTGAATCGCTGCTCAAGCACTTTCTGGCCTTATTTGAAAAGACCCATGCATTGACTGCGCCCAAATTCAGCAAGCCCGCTTTAAAAGCACTGAAAGCCTACCCATGGCCGGGCAATATTCGCGAATTACGTAACTTATGCGAAAGACTGAGCATCTTATTGGCCGGTCGAACTATCGAGCCGGAAAATCTGCCGTCTGAATTCACAACCAAGTACATCAGCAACGCGTCTGCGACAACCGATTTCACCCTGCCTGAAAACGGCCTGCAACTGGATACGCTAGAGGCCGATTTAATCTATCAAGCCCTGAACCGCACCAAAGGCAACCGCAGCAAGTCTGCAAAACTACTGGGCATTTCCCGCGACACCTTGCTTTATCGCATGCAAAAACACGGCTTTGCCAGCTAACATTGTTTAGTGTCTTCTTACCCACTGAGCGGTAACATTGTCGCTTTTTCCGTGAGCGCGAAATATCGCTAATTGCGCCAATTTGGCTAGCTCATCCTTGCCGCCGGCAGGCTGGGCCAACTGCAAAAGCTCCGCTTGTTTTACATATTCCCAGAAACCGTCGCTGCACAGCATAAAAGTCTCGCCTTTTTTCATGGCGGGATACACATTAGTCTCCACCTCATCCGCTTTCAAGATATTGATGCTGCGCGTTAATTTATTTTGCTCCGGATGACGCGCCATCTCCTGCTCGGTAATCTTGCCTTCATTCACTAATTGCTGCGGGATGGAATGATCCTTGGTTCGCCACAAAATCCGTTGCGGATCCATCCTGTATATCCGCGAATCACCGCAATGTCCTGTCATTACCCGCTGCTCATCCAGGTAAAGAATCGCGCAGGTGGTATGCGCATCGTCACCGGATTTATCGAAAGCAAACAGCCTTTTCATTTCACTGACGGCCGCAGTAATCCAGCTCGAAAAGGTATCGACTGGATTCCGCTCCATTTGTTTACTGTAAGTATCGGTAAACCTGAGCAAGCCCTGACAGAAAAAACGGGACGCCTTTTCTCCGGCATGATGACCGCCCAAGCCATCGGCAACGACAAACAGCGCATAAGTATCAGTGATAATGTGCGCCATGAAGTCCTGATTAATCTCTCGATCGCCGATCAAGGTTAACTGATAAATCTCCAGCGCCACTTATTTGCCTTGAGTTAAGCGCAATTCAATCTTGCATTGCGCATGATCTGTTTCAAATCCTTAACCGTCTGCGCCAAGCCTGAAAACACTGCCTGGGCGATAATCGAATGACCGATATTAA
Source organism: Methylobacter sp. (assembly GCA_036741905.1). GTDB lineage: Bacteria > Pseudomonadota > Gammaproteobacteria > Methylococcales > Methylomonadaceae > Methylobacter_A. The sequence continues at coordinate 2,016 of DAINRH010000206.1, forward strand.
GCTCCACTATCTCCGGTATCGCGCATATTGCTTCAACATTATAAAAATTCAAACCGTGCCCGGCATTAACTTGCAGTCCCGCACTATGCGCATAAACGGCAGCCCTCCTGATACGCGCCAGCTCTTCGGCCTGCTGCAAGCGATTGCCCGCTTCGGCATAACACCCGGTGTGTAATTCAACAACCGGCGCACCGGCTTTTACCGCCGCATCGATCTGCATTTCATCGGGATCGATAAACAGCGACACTTCAGCGCCTGCGCCGGCCAATTTATCGCAAGCCCATTGCAAGCGATGCAGGTTACCGGCGACATCAAGCCCGCCCTCGGTGGTCAATTCTTCGCGCTTTTCCGGCACCAGGCAGCAGGCGTAAGGCTGCACTTTCACCGCAATGGCGACCATCTCATCGGTCACCGCCATTTCCATATTCAGCCGGGTGTGCAGCATCTCTTTTAATAAATAGATGTCCCGGTCCTGGATATGCCGACGGTCCTCCCGCAAATGCGCGGTAATGCCGTCAGCACCGGCCTGCTCTGCAACCAATGCGGCCTGAACCGGTTCAGGATAAAGCGTGCCTCTGGCCTGCCTCAAGGTAGCGACGTGATCGATATTCACGCCTAATAGGATATGTGTATTACTCATTAATTACTCTCTGTCCACGAAAAGCACGAAAAAATATAACTCAAGCTTGTTTGGCCATTGCCTCCAGAGTAGCTCTACGTCTGTGGTAAAAAGCGCCTTAAATGGATTCATACCTGCACTTTCTCTCCATTCATTTTTTTCGTGCTTTTCGTGGAAACAATTGATTTTTTTTTAAATTCGTCAGTCTAATCCGCGCTCTATTTCTTGCCGCTGAGCAATCGCGAAGACTTTACCAATAACCGTCCGACTCTTAAGCTGCCTGCCCTGCAAATAAACATCAATAACCGTCCGCATCAGGATTTTTGCTTCGAGCAACACCTGCGGATCGGTCAATTCCCCGGCGTTGAGCGCCTGCAAAGTCTTGCCTGAAAACGGCCCATGCAAAACTTCAACCGGACCTTGTCCGACATTAAAGTCGTATTTTTTTAAGGCTTCAATCGGTTTTTCATTATCGTCATAATCGAACTGTAACCCGTAACCCGCATGCTCCATCAGGCTGAGTTCAAATAACCGCAATGCCGCTTCCCTGCAGGAATCCTCCGCCAGAAGCGATAAACACTCGGCGTACGCGTCAAACACTTCGGGATGGGGATCGTATTTGTGTAAAAAACAACCGACTAATTCGTTAATATAAAAACCGCAATACAACGCAAGTCCCTTTATCCGGCTAATCGGCTGAATCATGCGGAGTTCGACATCGGTCAGGGTTTTTAGCTCCGCCTTGCCAACATAGGAAATGGTTAACGGGATAAAGGGTTGCAGCATCCCGGCTGTTTTGGATTTGGCTTTTCTTACGCCTTTGGCCAACAAGGAAATTCGACCGAAATCCCGTGTTAGCGCATCGATAATCAAGCTGGTTTCCCGGTATTTGCGCTGTTGCAGAATAAAGGCAGGTTGCAAATAAACTGCGGATTCAGTCATTAAAGCCCAGGCTTTGCAAGACTCGTTCGCTATCCGACCAGCCTTTTTTCACTTTAACCCAAAGCTGCAAATAAACTTTATGCCCGATCAGTTTTTCTATGTCCAGCCGGGCATCGGTACCGACTTTTTTCAGCATCTCGCCGTCCTTGCCGATCACAATGTTCTTTTGGGTCAAGCGCTCCACCCAAATAATCGCATATATTTTGGTGATATAAGACTTTTCTTCGTAGCGTTCAATTTCCACAGTCAGCTCATAAGGCAGTTCGTCGCCTAAGCGCCGGGTCAGTTTTTCCCTGACGATTTCAGCCGCCAAAAACCGCTCGGATCGGTCGGTCACCTGATCCTCGGGATAGATCAAATCCCGTTCCGGCAGCAATTCCATAATCAAACTTTCCAGTTGATCGAGGTTGGTTCTTTTTAACGCGGAAATAGGCACCAAATGCTTGAACGGGAATCGATGCTGAGCTTCGTTAAAGAACGTTAAAATCGCTTCCTTGTCCGCTACCTTATCAACCTTGTTGACGGCAAGAATAACCGGCAGACCGGCTTGCTCCAGCTTCTTGAAGATTTCCTCATCGTATTCATGCCAGGACAAGCCGTCGATCAGCCAGACGATCACGTCAACGCCCAGCAAGGTCGTATCGGCGGTCCGGTTCAAATAACGGTTCAAGGCCCGCTTCTCACTGTTATGCATGCCCGGCGTGTCCATATAAATGGCCTGCCCCGCCTCGGTGGTGTTAATGCCGAGAATACGATGCCGGGTTGTTTGCGGCTTACGCGAAGTAATGCTGATTTTCTGCTTCAGCAAATGATTCATCAATGTTGATTTGCCGACATTGGGCCGCCCAATCAGGGCGACGAAACCACAATTCATTTAGTGTCCTTATTTAATAATTCGAGCATAAGCTCTGCCGCCGACTGCTCGGCTTTTTTT
>DAINRH010000206.1:4570-7359 GCA_036741905.1 Methylobacter sp.
GGTCATTAAAGTGTAATCCGGCAGCTCCATTTTTTTGGACTGCATTAACTCCTGCAATTGAGTCTTAGGGTCTTTCTGCCAATTATCCAGCGACAAACTTTTCAGCTTTTCCGCAAACAACTGCAAGATCCATTGCTGACAGGCATCCATGCCCTGATCGTTGTATAACGCGCCGATAATGGCTTCCACCGCATCGGATAGGATGGAGTCGCGGCGAAAGCCGCCGCTTTTCAACTCCCCCGAACCCAGCAGCAAATAATCGCCCAATTGATGCTTTCTGGCCAGGTCCGCCAGCGAACTCTGATTAACCAGACTTGCCCTTAGCCGGCTTAGAACGCCTTCGCTGGCGCCGGGAAATAACGCGTATAACTTCTGGGCTATAACAAAACCCAAAATTGAGTCCCCCAAAAACTCCAACCTTTCATTATTGTTCGAACTTGCGCTTCGATGCGTTAAAGCCGTGGTAAAAAGCTGAGGATTGTTAAACGTCAAAGCCAATTTTTTACACAACTCTTCAGGCTTTTTTATCACTCTTGACCGACCTCGATAGTGTCATGAAACTCTGCTAATGCACTCAGGTTTCCGAACAATTTCACGACAGTCTCATACTCGATGTCCACTTTCACATAATTGCCGTGTTTGATAACGGTAATGTCATCTTGCTTGACATCGTAGACATAATTAATATTAAAGCGCTTGCTTAAGCTGTCCCTGATTTCAAACTCGCCTTTTGTGGCGAGATCGGGGGTTGCTTTTAACGCTTCCAACGCACTCTTCACCTTGCCGTGATCCAGATAAATCGGAACTATCTTAAGTGTCAACAACACAAAAACCCCGATGAATCCCAGAACAAAAACAAGCGAAATCAAGGTTAAACCTTGCTGACCTTTAGGCGATAAATTCATTTTTTTCTCCAGATGATTTATTAAAAGCAATAAGTATAGTCAGTTTATTTCAACACGGTGCCAATGCGCTCAAAGCCCACGCCTTCATACTGCCAGTCCCAATTCATCCAGATAAAAAAAGCTTTACCGACCAGGTTTTCTTCAGGCACCGTACCCCAGTAACGGCTATCGTTACTGTTATCCCGGTTATCGCCCATCACAAAATAGCTCCCTTTCGGCACCACATAAACACCTTCGGCGGAAGCTGCGTCATTTCTGATCAGAATGCTGTGCTCAACGCCGGTCAAATCTTCCGACAGAAGCTCATTCCCGGTCATATCCTCGCCTTGACCTACGCCCTGATAGCGGCCTAACGAGACCTGATTGACGGGAACACCATTAATATGCAGTTTTTTATCGTAATAAGCGACACGGTCGCCCGGCAAGCCGATCACCCGCTTGATATAATCGACCGTCGGGTCTTTAGGATAACGAAAAACGACAATATCCCCGCGCTTGGGCTCATTCATCTCAATGACTTTTTTATTGATAACCGGCAACCGTATTCCGTAGGTAAACTTGTTAACCAGGATAAAATCGCCTATCAGCAAGGTCGGCATCATCGATGCAGAAGGTATGCGAAAAGGCTCGGCGATGAATGAGCGCAGCAACAGCACAACCAACACCACCGGAAAAAAAGAACGCGCATACTCGACCAGCATGGGTTCGTTTTCTTCATCGAAAACCTCCCCTCTGGATTTGAGCGCCAGCAAATAGCCGCCCCAAATTACGCCGGTAACCAGCGTGCCGACGGCAAGAAAAAAGGAAAAATCGTAATCCATATAGAGAGGTTCAAGGTTCAAGGTTCAAGGTTCAAGGTTCAAGGTTCAAGGTCAAAACTTCAAGGCCAATGAATACCGTGCCTTGTACCTTTCTCCTTTTACCTCAATTTATTCTTTATTCAGCTGCAAAACGGCCAGGAATGCTTCTTGAGGAATCTCAATATTGCCGACCTGCTTCATGCGTTTTTTACCGGCTTTTTGTTTTTCCAACAATTTTTTCTTACGGCTAATATCGCCGCCGTAACATTTGGCAATCACGTTTTTGCGCATCGCTTTAACGGTGGAGCGGGCAATCACTTTGGAGCCGATCGCCGCCTGTATCGCAACCTCGTACATTTGCCGGGGAATCAGGTCTTTCATCTTTTCAACCAGATCCCGGCCCCGATTTTGGCTTAGCTCGCGATGCACGATGATCGACAAGGCATCGACCTTTTCGGCATTAATCAATACATCCAGCTTGACCAGTTCGGCCGGCTGAAAGCGCAGGAACTCATAGTCGAACGAAGCGAAGCCGCGGCTCACCGACTTTAAGCGATCGAAAAAATCCAGCACCACTTCGCTGAGCGGCATTTCATAATGCAACGATACCTGCCTGCCGACGTACTGCATGTCTTTCTGCACGCCGCGCTTCTCTATACACAGCGTAATGACGCCGCCCAAATAGGTTTCAGGAACCAGTATATTAGCCCGGATAATGGGCTCCCTGATTTCTTTGATGGTTCCCATGTCCGGAAGTTTAGCCGGGTTATCGATCATCAGCACCTGATCGTTCTGGGTAATGACCTCATAGATAACGGTAGGAGCCGTGGTAATCAGATCGACATCGTATTCCCTTTCCAAGCGTTCCTGCACAATCTCCATATGCAACATGCCCAGGAAACCGCAACGGAAACCGAAACCCAAGGCCTGCGAGGTTTCCGGCTCAAAATGCAAGGAAGCGTCGTTGAGATTTAATTTTTTCAGCGCCTCGCGCAAATCCTCATAATGATCCGAACTGACCGGATACAAGCCGGCAAAAACGCGCGGCTGTACCCGTTGAAATCCGGTGAGCTGTTCGGTTGCC
>DAINRH010000207.1:0-7340 GCA_036741905.1 Methylobacter sp.
TCATTGCCGGCATGGGCAAGATCAACGGCAAGTTCGTGATCATCCTGAACATCCACCATGTGTTGTCGATGGACGACATGGAAGCGTTGGTTTCGATGGGTTCCGGCAGTTCGGCTGCCGAGTTGGCAAAGACGGAGTAAAGACCTTCCAGGTTTTTAAAACCTGAAAGGTCTAACACGCAACATTCCGTAGTTTGGGATTTACTCTCGTTCCCCCGCTCCGGCGTCCCGGAACCGGTGCGGGTTGAGGTGTTTCGCAACGCTGGAGCGGTTGCGGACTGAATTCCCACGCCGGAGCGTGGGAACTATGTAATGTGGTAGGAGCGGGCCGCGCCCGCGACATTTGGGCAGCGATTGTTAAGTGGTAGCGCGATCATCGCGGGCGCGGCCCGCTCCTACAACGCTTAACAGGTGCGCGTGGGCAGCGGACCTGTGGCCGGACGGGATTCGCAACCCCGTTCCGCTTGAAACAGTATTGGGCGTGAGGATTCCCCTACAGTCAATTACCCGAAACAGTGTAAGCCAATCCTTACGAAAAATCAGGCTTACCCGATTGTAGGCGTAGCGAGATAAGTTCAGACTTAACGAACTGCGGTCAATGCGCGCTTCCGGGACAGCGCATGGACGAGGGCGACGGGTAGAGTGCATCACACTTTTTTAGACCTTGGTAAGCGAAACGATTCAAGAATGGTATGAGATGTGTTCCCGGCGGGGTTAGCTATCAGGATTTTACCGGCATACGCAACGGGCGGCGCAGCGCTGCTGCCGACACCGTGTTGATGAAACACAATCCATAGCTCAATAATAAAGAGAATAAGCAGCCATGAAAAACAATCAGCCTATCACCCAACACGAAGTCCATTTTTCCGAAGACGACCGACTGGTTTCCACTACCGATTTAAAAGGCGTTATAACCGCCGTCAGTCCGGCATTCGTCAAAATAAGCGGTTTTTGCGAACAGGAATTGCTAGGACAAAGTCACAATATCATTCGTCATCCGGATATGCCTCCGCAAGCCTTTCAATCGTTGTGGGAGACGGTCAAGGCCGGCCGCACCTGGAACGGCCGGGTCAAAAACCGCTGTAAAAACGGCGATTATTACTGGGTCGATGCCCATGTATCGGGGATTTTCGATCATGACCGTATCGTAGGTTACCGCTCATTACGCTTCAAACCTTCACGCGCCCAGGTCGACGAGGCCCGCAAACTGTATGCCGATCTTAATGCCGGGCGCATCAACGATCCGTTCAAACCGGGAAAACTAAAAGCGCTGTTAAGCACTATCAAACTTGGGCAAAAAATCATGCTGTTGGTGGTGCTGGCGGTGATGATGTTTGCGCTGCCGAGCTGGTTATTGGTAACGCGCGCCAACGAAGAAGTGGCGGTTGCGGATAATGAAAAACTGGGCGTCGAATACGTACGCGAAACCATGAAGCTGGTGCAGCTCGTTCAACAACACCGGGGGCTCGCCAATATGGTGTTGTCCGGCGACGCGGGCAGTGCCGAGAAGTGGCTGGCCAAGCGCCGCGAAGTCAACAAACAGGCCGAAGCGGTTGATGCGGTTAACAACAAATTGTCCAAGCTGGGTTTGACCGAGTCCTGGAAAACCGTGCGCAGCGATTGGGAGCAACTTGCGGCCGCGGCTGCCGGATTGGATGCCAAAACCAGCGTGACGCGACACACCGCATTGATTGAAGAAATACTGACCTTCAACCGTAAATTAAGCGATGCGTCTTATCTGGCGCTGGACCCGGATGTCGATACTTATTACATGATAATGATCTCGATTTATCAGTTTCCGGATGTGACCGAATTACTGGGCAATTTGAGAGCAAAAGGCGCGGGCATACTGGTGAAAAAAGTGGCCAAGCCTGAAGATACGGCGGTTCTTCAGCAGTTGATCGGGGTGTTGCGTAAAAGCCAGGTACTCATAGAAGAATGCATAGCAAAAATCACCGGCGTCGACGAAGCGTTACGCGACGATAGCCGAAAAATGGTCAGCGACACCGATAAAGTCGTTCATCTAATCGAAGAAAAAATTATCAAACCGGCGACATTGGAACTTTCCAATAAGGAATTCTTTGACGTGCTAACGCTAAGCGTCGACCAGCACTTCGCTGTTTCCGAAAACTTCAGCAAGGCGCTAACCAAGGCGTTGGATGCCAGAATCGAGCGTATCAATACCCGTAAATACGCGATGCTGGCTGTGGCGCTAAGTTTGTTTGGCGTTTTTGCGATAGTGAGCGGGTTCATTGTTCGCGGTATTTTGCGCCCGGTTTCGGCAATGGTCGAAGCGGTAGGCAAACTCGGGCGCGGCGAAATGCCGGCGCACGACGCGGTCGACTACGGGCCGGAGTTCAACCAGCTGAAGGAAGGCTTGAATTCGGCGGTGTTAGGGGTGCAGTCATTGATTGCCGATTCCGTTATGCTGTCGCAGGCCGCCGTCGAGGGCAAGCTGTCCATCCGCGCCGATGTCAGCAAGCACCAGGGCGATTACCGCAAGATTATCGCGGGCGTCAACACGACGCTGGATACCGTAATAGCCCCGCTTACTCAAGTGCGGAATATGTTGGTCGGCATGGAACAGGGCGATATGACGCAGCAAATTACCGAACACTATCGCGGCGAGCTTGAAGAATTGCGCAACGCGGCCAACAACACGGCGACCAAGCTTTCGCAAACCATCAGTGAAGTGATCGGCGCAACCGAACAGCTCGGCGCGGCCTCCGAGCAGATCAGCGCCACCGCGCAATCCTTGGCGCAAGCCGGCAGCGAGCAGGCCGCCAACGTCGAGGAAACCAGCGCTTCCATTGAACAGATGTCCGCGTCGATCAACCGGAACACCGAAAATGCCAAAGTCACCGACGGCATGGCTATTCAAGCCAGCAGCGAAGCGGTGCAGGGCGGCGACGCAGTCAAGGAAACGGTGAGCGCGATGAAGAGCATCGCCGGTAAAGTCGGCATCATCGACGACATCGCCTACCAAACCAACTTGCTGGCCCTGAACGCGGCGATTGAAGCGGCCCGCGCCGGAGAATACGGCAGGGGTTTCGCGGTGGTCGCCGCCGAAGTGCGGAAACTGGCCGAACGCAGCCAGTTAGCCGCGCAGGAAATCGGCGAATTGGCCTCCGGCAGCGTTAAGACGGCCGAAAGCGCGGGCAAGCTGCTCGATGCCATCGTGCCTTCGATCAAGCTTACTTCCGACCTGGTTCAGGACATCGCGGCGGCCTCCGAAGAGCAGGCGGCAGGCGTAGGCCAAATCAACACCGCGATGGATCAGCTCAACCGGATCACCCAGCAGAACGCCAGTTCATCGGAACAGTTGGCCGCCACTTCGGAACAGATGAGCGGACAAGCCGCGCAGCTACAGGCGCTGATGGCGTTCTTTACCGTGGCGGATAGCGCCGGATCGATGTCTCCCAACGCCGCGGTCAGGACAACAAAGGCGGCGTAATTGGCGGTTAACGAGGCCGAATTTGTATGGTTTTAGGGTATGAGTGAAATGAGGCAAGCGGCACAGACTGGAGGTAAAGCCGATGCCGTTATATTTAAGCGCAATGATGTTGTAGGAGCGGGCCGCGCCCGCGACATTCGGGCAGCGATTGTTAAGTTGCAGCGCGATTATCGCGGGCGCGGCCCGCTCCTACAACGCCAGGTTATGCCATGAAAGTTTTAATTGTTGATCGGGCGTAAGCGGTGCGTAGCGCCTGAGAACGGGAAATATAAAGGTATTTATATGAATCAGTTAAAAGTTATCGAGGAAATCAATGAGGAAATCGGCAATATTGTTGCCGTTGCCGCAAGTATCAGACTGAGCGCGACCGGCAGTCACGTTGCAGGCGGGGGCTTGGTGGAGCGTGAACTGCAAATGTTCAGCGAGAAGATCGCGACGGCCATGCAAAGCCTATCCGCCTTGATCGACTGGCAGGTAGCGGTAAACGCGGGCAAGCGTAGCGGGGCGCTCACCCAGGCATATGTCGCCGCGGCATGCGCAGGCGCACAGACCGATGAAATAGAGCAATTTATTGTGAGTCAAGTGCGCGAGTTGCAGATCAGCATGATGCGCACTGCAAAGCAATGCGCATCGGGCTTGCTGATTGCCCGCTCGGTCGATCGGGACACGGAGCGCAGTTGCGCGATGCCGCCGGAATTACGCTCGATGACGGAAGATGTCGCGGCGGCTGTCGGACATATTGCCCGGCGTTTAAAAAAACTTGAATTGCGATTGGCAGAGGCAGCGTTATGGAACAAACACCGCTATCCGGACTACACCGACGAAGTCTGGATTACCGACGACGCTACGATGATGTCGGTCGATCCATAAGGTTAGGACGTTTGTTCAGATGCTTGCCGCAATCAGCGCGCGGTTGGCCTATTAATCGGGCATGGCACGCCCTGTGGCGGCGATAAAAAACAAATGACATAAAGGGAATGAAAAAAATGACCGCATACGCGACGTACAAAGCTAACCTTGCCGAAGTGGCGCTGCAAGAGAAGGAATTCATACAAATTCGCGATCTGATCCACCGCATCGCCGGCATCAACATGTCGGCCGCCAAGAAGCCGCTGGTGACCGGCCGTCTGGCCAAACGCCTTAAACATCATGGACTGGCGAGCTACAGCGAGTACTATCGCTTGATTACCGCAGCCGGCGGCAAAACGGAACTGCAAATGGCGGTGGATTTGCTGACCACCAACGAAACGCATTTTTTCCGCGAGCCCAAGCATTTCGATTTTTTGCGCCAGTGCGTTTTGTCGGCGCGAAAACCCGGCAAGACCCTGCGCATCTGGAGCGCCGCCTGCTCCAGCGGCGAGGAGCCCTACAGCATTGCGATGCTGCTGGATGAAGTCTTGGGCAATGCGCCGTGGGACATCGTGGCCTCCGACTTGAGCACGCGGGTTCTGGAAAAGGCGCGCTCCGGCCTTTATCCTTTGGAGAGGATGTCGGAAATCCCCCGGCATTATTTGTCGAGCTACTGCCTTAAAGGCACCGGCGCCCAGGAAGGTACATTACTGATCGAGCGCAAATTGCGCGAACGGGTGCGGTTCATACACTATAACCTCACCGAAGCGCCGCCGAAACTGGGCGAATTCGATGTGATATGGCTGCGCAACGTGATGATCTATTTCGATCAGGACACCAAACGCCAAGTGGTATCGCGGCTGCTGTCGCTGCTGCGCCCCGGCGGACATTTCCTGGTCGGCCATTCAGAGACCCTGAACGGCATCAACGAAGACGTGCGCCTGGTGCAGCCGGCCGTTTACCGGAAACTCTGAAATGATCAGGCCTTTACATCCCGTAGAGATATTTCTCCAGCCCGGCGATCATTACTTCGCCGACCGCGACACGCGCATCCGCACCGTGCTCGGATCTTGCGTGTCAATGACCTTTTGGCATCCGCGACTGTTGGTCGGAGCCATGTGCCACTACATGCTGCCGGAACGCGGCAGCGAGCGCAGGGAAGGCGACTGGCCTGCGCCGGACGGGCGTTATGCCGATGAGGCAATCGTCCTGCTGCTGAACAAAATGGATGAGGTCGGCGCTTCCCATAAGGAATACCAGGTCAAGTTATTCGGCGGCGGCAACATGTTTCCCGAAACCAATAAAAATGCCAATGCGATGTCCCAGATCGGCAGCAGGAATGTGCAAGCGGCCCGGCGGCTGGCGAAACAACACGGTTTTACTTGCGTGGCCGAGCACTTGGGCGATATCGGACATCGTAACGTGATTTTTGAAGTGTGGAGCGGCGAAGTGTGGGTTAAGCATAGCAATGTGTTGACCATAGCCGATCGACAAGCCATGAACAGGAGGCTTGGGTGACTCGGATCAAAGTGCTGATAGTGGATGATTCTGCGGTGGTGCGGCAGGTATTGACCGCCAATTTGTCGCAAGATCCGGGTATTGAAGTGATCGGCGCCGCTTCCGATCCGGTGTTCGCCATGGCCAAGATGCAGGGACAATGGCCCGATGTGATCGTGTTGGACGTGGAAATGCCGCGCATGGACGGCATCACTTTTTTGAAACAACTGATGTCGGTACGGCCCACGCCGGTGGTGATCTGTTCCACGCTGACCGAAAAAGGCGCGGAAACCACTATGCAGGCGCTGGCGGCGGGCGCGGTGAGCATTGTCGCCAAGCCCAAGCTAGGGCTGAAGCAATTTTTGCAGGAAGACTCGGAAAGCCTGGTTATCGCCGTCAAAGCCGCGGCCCGAGCCAACTTGCGCCGCCTGGCGGTATCGGCAGCCGCGCTGCCGCCGGTGCAGGCCAAACTAACCGCAGACGCGATTCTCCCGGCCGGCGTCCATGCAATGGCTGAAACCACAGACCGGGTTATCGCCATCGGCACTTCCACCGGCGGCACGCAGGCGCTGGAAGTGGTCCTGACCGCCTTGCCGCGGGTCTGCCCCGGTATCGTTATCGTCCAGCATATGCCGGAAAAGTTTACCGGCGCTTTCGCTGCCAGGCTGAATAATCTGTGTCAGGCCGAAGTGCGCGAAGCTGTCAACGGCGACCGGGTGATGCCGGGACGCGCACTGATCGCGCCGGGCGGGCGGCACATGCTGCTCAAGCGTAGCGGAGCCCGGTATTACGTTGAAATCGTCGACGGGCCGCCGGTCAGCCGTCATCGTCCGTCGGTCGATGTGTTGTTTAGGTCGGTCGCCAAGTGCGCGGGCAAGAATGCATTGGGCATCATCATGACCGGCATGGGCGATGACGGTGCCAAAGGTTTAAAAGAAATGCACGACATGGGCGCGCGTACCGTGGCTCAGGATGAAGACAGCTGCGTGGTGTACGGCATGCCGAAAGAAGCGGTCAAGCTGGGTTGCGTGGATAAGGAGCTGGCGCTGGGCCGGATTGCCTATGAGATCGTCGGCTACGGCGGCGGGCGATAGGCCGATGTTAAGTCAGGACGCGCCATTGCCGGACGGGGCATGCGGTCCGGTCCGGCGTTAGTGATAAGTAATCGAGCTAAAGTTTTCGGGTATTTTGGAGTGCAAGCTCTGCTTGCAAAGCAGGCAAAGCCTGCACTCCGGCTATTAGCAACTTGACCAAGTTATTTCGTACACATTGCTAAGTCAAAACGTTAGAGACGGGGTTGCAAACCCCGTCCCGCTTTAGGTGCGCGGCGCGCCCTATAAGTAGTTGGGAAAGAGTTTTCCGGCATGTGTGGGAGCGGCTTTAGCCGCGATTGTCGCGGCTAAAGCCGCTCCCACACATGCCACTCATGTTAAGAAACTTATAAACACTTACTTATGGGTTGCGCGTCGAGCCAAGTACGCTAATAAAAAAATAAGAAATTGGACAACACTAAATTAATGTACAAAAACAGTTTTAAAATC
>DAINRH010000208.1:0-7329 GCA_036741905.1 Methylobacter sp.
TGGGCATGCTTATTTTAGTCGACGGCTTTATTGCCGGCACCGCACTGTTAGTCGCTAACAAACTGTATCCTCAGGTGCTGGATTATTGCGTATTCAGCCATGTTTCCAGCGAGCAGGGACATCAGGCGTTGTTAAGCCAGCTCAACGCCAAACCCTTGCTGAATCTTGAATTGCGCTTGGGCGAAGGTTCCGGCATTGCCTTGGCCTACCCGCTGCTGCAATCCGCGGTCGTATTTTTGAACGAGATGGCTACGTTTGCCGAGGCTGGGGTTGATCATTAAAAAAACAGGCGAAGGGCTCAAGGCGAAAGACGAAAGGCTTTTTACCTTGAATCTTTCGCCTGCTTTAAAAGTATTCTTCTCGTTCCCACGCGCTGCGTGGGAACCCATCCAGGACGCGCTGCGTCCTGAAATGCTACAACCACAGCTGAAGCTTTACGCGACGCAGCGCGCTGATACGGTATTCCCACACAGCCGCTTGGGAACGAGATAACAAATGAAAATACCATCGTTCCCACGCTCCAGCGTGGGAATGCAGTTAGCGACGCTCCGGCGTCGCGTTTGGCAACGCTGGAGCGTTGCCGAATGCGTTCCCACGCTGGGGCTTGGGAACGATAAAATGCTATTTTTTCTAGCCCTCAGCTTTTACACGCGACTGCCAGGGATGGCGGATATGTCGCAAGCGGTAGGGAACCGATGCGACCGCCTGCCCCCTTCTCAAGCATTGGATTACAAACGATTACCTCAGGCGGCTATCTATTTGCCGTTGATCGGCTGGCTGGTTGGCGGCATCTGCGCCTTAGTATTTTATCTGGCGGATTTAGTTTGGCCGCAGGCTACGGCAGTGATCCTCGCGCTAATTACCGGCATTTTGCTGACCGGCGCATTGCATGAAGACGGCTTTGCCGACGTCTGCGACGGTTTCGGCGGCGGCATGAATAAACAACGCATCCTGGAGATCATGAAAGACTCCCATATCGGCGTTTACGGAGTCGTAGGGCTGCTATTACTGCTGCTGCTAAAGGTCAGCGTACTAAGCGCAATGCCTGCCGCAGCGCCTTTAGCGTTGCTGGCCGGACACAGCATCAGCCGCTTGTCGCCGCTGTTGCTGATGCAGCGCTATGCTTATGCGCGTGGCAATGACAGTAAATCATCCGGAGCGGTCTATAAACCCAATCATCAAGAATTGCTTTTTTCAACAGTCACAGCTTTATTGCCGTTGGCGTTGCTGCCTGCCTTGTGTATGCTGGCAATCATCCCCGTATTGATTGCAACCTTGCTTCTGGGACATTATTTTTACCGCCGTATCGACGGCTATACCGGCGATTGCTTGGGCGCAAGCCAGCAAGTTGCCGAGACTGTTTTTTATTTAAGCGTGAGTGCCTTATGGATATTTATTTAATTCGCCACACCCAAACCGCTACCGATCCGGGGCTGTGTTACGGGCAAAGCGATATTGCCCTGGCCGACAGTTTTGCCGACGAGATGGCAAAGCTGCACGACAAACTGCCCGAATTCGACGACGACTGCACCGTTTACAGCAGTCCGCTAACCCGCTGCCTGCAACTGGCCGAGACCTTTTCAGACACGGTGACCACCGATACCCGCTTGCAGGAACTTGATTTCGGCGACTGGGAAGGCAAGCGTTTTGACGACATCGACGCCGCTGTTTTGCAGCATTGGACGAATAACTTTGTGACCGCCGCGCCGCCGAACGGCGAAAATTTTGAAGATTTGTACCGGCGTGCGGGCAGCTTTTGGCAGGATTTGTTAGCCTCGGCAACTGCTCCATGCGTTGCTCTACCTCCTGCATCCGTGCAGTCGACCGAAGCTTCCGCTCCTGCTCACGCCCCTCGCCTACGTCCTGTAGGCGAAGCCAAACAGGTTTTGGTGATCACCCATGCGGGCGTTATTCGCGCCTTGCTGGCTCGCGCCTTGAATCTGCCCTTGGCCAATTCGTTTCAACTGCGGATCGATTCAGGCTCCGTGCATAAACTGCGGCTGGCTGACGATTACCTTTACATCGAATACATCAATTTATAAATGAACATGGAAAAATCATTTCGTCCACGAAAAACACAAAAAGCACGAAAATTTTCAAAGATATGCCAAGTTGTTGACCGCCATCCAAATGGTGAATGGCTAAATCAATACAGTGCCGTGATTTGTTTCGTGTCTTTCGTGTTTTTCGTGGACAAATTGCAGTTTTTAGAATGAACCACGGCGGCAATATTTACCGGTTCGCCCGGCGGCTCGGTTGCCTGCCGGAACAGGTGCTGGATTTTTCGGCCAACATCAACCCGGTACAGGCGGTCGATTTAACTTGTCTGCAAAGCGTTTCGCTTACGCCGTATGCCGATCCCGATTACGGTTTGTTAAGACAGGCGCTCGATCGGCGCTATCCGGTTCCTTTCGGCGCAGATATTGAACTGTTTAACGGCGCAAGCGCGGCTATCTTCGCCCTATTGCGCAGCTTGCAACCGCAAGACCTGGTTTTGTATACGCCTTTGTACGGCGAATATGCGCATATCGCCGATGAGTTGGGTTGCAATGTGCATAACATCAACCGGTTTAATCACTTACTGGCGGATATTCCCGAACGCAGCACGGTGATTTTTGTTAACCCGTCCACGCCGGACGGCCGACTTTATGACCTGCAAGAGTTGTTGGCAACATGGCAGGCGGCGGATTGCACGATCATCATCGATGAGTCATTTTTAGATTTTTGTAAGGCTGACTCGGTTGCAGAACGCATCGCGCATTACGATAAACTTTATGTAATCAAATCGTTAAGCAAGTTTTACGGCTGCGCCGGTATTCGCATCGGCTTTATTCTGGCGGCAACAGCGGCGATAAAGGAGCTGCATCGCTTTGAACCGGCATGGAAATTATCCAGCCTGGACATGGCCTATATGCAACAGGCCTTGGCAAATACCGCGTTCATCGAGCAAACCCGGCAGCAAACCGCGCGTTCACGCGATTTATTGCACCAAGCGCTGCAAGAATCCGCTTTGTTCGATAAGATTTATCCGGGGCAGGCCAATTTTTTGCTGGCGCGCATGGCAAACGGCGGTGACGGTTACCGGTTACAAGCGCAATTGGAGCCGTCGCGGATTTTAATCCGCGTCTGCGACAATTTCGAGGGTCTGGATAAAAGCCATGTGCGTTTTGCGGTCAAGGATGAACAGGCCATAGCCCAACTTGCCCGCAGTTTAAAAGAGATCCATTTGTGAAGCTATTAGCCCGTAGGCCGGAATAAGCCTGTTTGAGCGAAAGCGAAAATAGGCGTTTCCGGCATCACTGCGCGAAATTGCCGGAAACGCCCGACCAGTGCTACGCTTGGTCGGCCTTATTCCGGCCTACGCCTTAGATAAAGGCTCATGCCTTCGCGATGCAGATAGCCCTTTATGCCAGTCATATCAGCTCTAACAAAGAAACTATAAATGAAACCATTAGCCGTATTCGGCACCAGTTCAGATGCCGGAAAAACCACGCTGGTCATGGCCTTGTGCCGGATTTTCGCCGACCGTGGCTTGAGCGTTGCGCCATTTAAAGCCCAAAACGTCTCCAATAATTCTGCGGTCACCCAAGAAGGCCGGGAAATTTCCAGGGCGCAATGCCTGCAAGCCGAAGCCGCTCGCGTCGAGCCGAGTTACCTGTTCAATCCGGTATTGCTTAAATCGCACGGCGACGGCTCGGTGCAGGTGATTGTCAACGGACTGGTTTATCAAAACCAGTCGATTGCCGCCTATTATGCTGAAATCGACAACTTGAAACAGCAGGTCAAACAGGCCTTTTCTCAGCTAAGCCAAGACTATGACCTGGTGGTGGCGGAAGGCGCGGGCTCGCCGGTCGAGTTGAATTTGCTGAACAAGGATTTGTCCAATACCTTTGTCGCCAACAGTTTCAATACCAAAAATATCCTGGTCGCGGACATCGAACGCGGCGGCGTGTTTGCATCGATTTACGGCACATTGGAACTGATGGACCCGGTCATGCGCGGCAACTTGATCGGCGTGGTGATCAACAAATTCCGCGGCGACCGGCGTTTTTTCGACGAGGGCGAAAAAATCATCGCCGAGCGTTTCGGCGTTCCTGTCTTGGGCGTGCTGCCGTTTAAACCGCTGAATATCGACATGGAAGACTCCCAGTCGTTGCGCAATTACCAACAGCGTCTGGACAATGCCAAAATCCGCGTTGCGGTGATCGCCTATCCGGGCCTGAGCAATTACAACGACCTCGATGTGTTGATGGGCGACCCTGAACTTTATGTCGAGCTGATCCACGATTACCGTCCGCTGGAAAGCTTCGATATGGTGCTGTTGCCGGGCAGCAAAACCGTGATCCGCGATTTGCAGTGGCTCAAACAGCAGGGATTGTTTAAGGAGATTCAACAATTCAACAAGCCGGTGTTCGGCATCTGCGGCGGCTATCAAATGCTCTGCTGGAGTTTGCACGATCCTGATGCGATTGAACATGAATCCGCGATTGTGGAAACCGGCTTAAGCTTTATCGACGATACGGTGCTATACCAAAGCCCCAAAATACTGGCGCGAGGACAATACCAACTGTTTGCATACGCAGGGATCAGCGGCTATGAAATTCATTGCGGACGCATGGACAAGTACCCGCTATTTTATCAGGGCGGCCTATTTGCCGGGACCCATGTGCATGGGGTTTTCGATCACGACGGCTTCCGCACCGCTTACTTTAAAACCATCAATCCGCAGTATCAGGGCTATACCTATGCGCATTATCGCGAGGCCGAAATACAGGGCTTTGCCGATATGGTCGCCGATAATCTGGATATAGCCGCCATTTTGCAAGCGTTACAGGCGGACTGATGTTTTTTGAATTGGCGGCTTTGGCCTATCTTGTCGATATGGCCTTTGGCGAATTCCCCTGCAAACACCCGGTGGTATTGATGGGCGATTTCATTAATGGGTTTGAACGGCGCTTTTACCGCGACCGGATTTTGCCCGGCGCGCTATTGGTAGTCAGCTTAATAGCCTTGGCCTTATTGGTCAGCGTCATCTTGGTTTATCTGTGCGGCCTTTTGCCGACCGCGTTGTCGCTGATAGTTTTGGCGATACTCGCGTCCACCGGGCTGGCCATGAATATGCTGCACGACAGCGTCGCCGCCCTGCTAACCGCAGAGCAACCCAGGCAGGCGTTAAGCTATCTGGTCAGCCGCGATACCGAAGACATGACCGAAACCGAAATCTATAAAGCAGGCCTTGAAACCTGGGCGGAAAATCTCAGCGACGGCGTTATCGCGCCGCTGTTTTACTTGGCTCTGTTCGGCTTGCCGGGGATTGCCGCGTATAAAGCCGTCAATACTCTGGACTCGATGATCGCCTATAAAACCGAGCGTTATTTTTATTTCGGCAAAACCGCTGCGATAGCCGACGATATAGCCAATTTCATCCCCGCTCGGCTGACCGCCTTGCTGATTGCCGCATTGGCAAAAGACAAGCAGCGTGCTTGGCAGTGTCTATGGCGCGACGGCAACAAACTGGAAAGCCCCAATGCCGGTTTCCCTATTGCGGCAATGGCCGGAGCTTTGGGCGTTGCGTTGGGCGGCGATGCCAGCTACCACGGCCAAATCAAACATAAGCCGACACTGGGCTTGCCCATCCATCCGGTCGATAAATCGACATTAACCCAAGCCTTGCAAATGAAAACAGGCATTAACCTGATCGTTCTGGGTCTATTAACAGCAGGAGCCGCATTGTCATGAAAACACTGTTTATAGGCGGCATCAAAAGCGGTAAATCCCGGCTGGCGGAAGCGTATATTTTAGAGCGGGCGGCAACGGACAAGCCCTTCTATCTGGCGACTACCGAGTTTTTTGATGACGAGATGCAGGCGCGCATCCTGATTCATCAACAACGCCGCCAAGATTTATTTGTCACTATCGAAGAACCCGTTAAACTGTTTGAAGCGTTGCAAAAATGCCGGGGGCCGGTATTGGTTGAATGCATATCGATGTGGCTAAACAACCAGCTTTATCACCAAATCCCCGAAACGGACATCTTGCAAGAACTGGAAGCGGCACTACAGTTATCTTGCGACATGGTGCTGGTACACAACGAAGTCGGACTGAGCGTCATCGCCGATAATCGTTTGGCCCGGCAGTTTGTCGACCTGTCCGGCAAAGCCGCTCAATTAATGGGCCGGCATTGCGATCAGGTGTTTTTTTGCAGTGCGGGCTTAAAGATGCAAATGAAATAGACGTCTTCGTGATAAATAATTATCTGCAAACAATTACTTCAAATCGTTTAACAACAAAAGAGACAACCGTGAACAACACAGGCTATAAACGCTTATCTAAACTGGCTTTGGCGCTAATACTTACCGGCTGCGCCGGCAATCCGGCGGTTAAAACCGACGCGCCGTATGCCAACAATACCGCCGCTATCCCCGATCATGCTCCTGAATATCCAACGCAGAATTTAGGTTTAACCGGAACTTACGCCAATTCGTTGGCTGTGCAGAACTTTATCCGTCATATGGTGCTTGAACACCACTTTTCGGAAAGCTATTTAAACGGCCTGTTTTCCAAAGCCAAACGATTGGATTACGTCATCCGTCTGGAAAATCCGCCGCCATACCAAGGTCCCAAACCTGACCGCCCCAAAGTGGGAGGCTGGACGCGCTACCGCCAGCAATTTATTACCGAGGCGCATATCAATAATGGCGTAGCCTTTTGGAGCAACAATGCCGATGCCATCCAAAAAGCCAGCGTGACTTACGGCGTAGATCCCGAATATATCGTTGCGATTATCGGCGTGGAAACTTTTTTCGGCCGCAACATCGGCAAAACGCGCATTTTAGATGCCCTGACGACGCTGGCATTCGACACCCAACGGCGCGCCAAATTTTTTACCTCAGAGCTGGAAAATTATTTGCTGATGACCCGCGAAGAAGGCTACGAACCGCTGCAACCGGTGGGCTCCTGGGCGGGCGCAATGGGTTTGGGGCAATTCATGCCCAGCAGTTTCCGCACCTTGGCGGTCGATTTCAACAACGACGGCCATCGCAATCTCTGGGATCAGTGCGATGCGGTCGGCAGCGTAGCGCATTATTTTTCGCGTAACGGCTGGCAGCGCAACAAGCCGGTAGCGGAACCGACCAAAGGCTATGGCGGCGAATCGACTATTGAGCTTAGCGCAATTAAAGGCAGTGAATACTGGCGCGTCCATCCCAACTTCAAGGTGATCAAGAAATACAATAACAGCGATAAGTATGCGATGGCGGTGCATCAGTTGGCGCAGGCTATTAAGCAGCGGCATTTGTAATTGATGTTATGTGATTTTCACCACGAAGG
>DAINRH010000209.1:0-7316 GCA_036741905.1 Methylobacter sp.
GTGTTACACACGTATTTACGGGATGTGTCGTCATTCCGATAGTCCCTGGCCTGGCAACGTTCTGATGTGTTTTAACTATTTTCGTGGATTACGCTTTTTATTATGAGCATGCATAACATCAGTAAGTAATGTCCCCAATTGAAAGCCCCGCGTAGTTATGTTGGAATCAACAGTCCGCGTTGTTGGAGATAGCTGTCCATGCCGTGATTTGCTAATAGAGCCTTCCCGCGAAGACCGTGAGAACGATAAAACACCTGGAGCATAATGAATGAGCGGTCTGCAACGCATGCTGGACGATATTGAAATGGAAGTTAACCTGACCCGGCAGCTGATCGGTAAGGATGCCTTGGACGACAGGGTCATGGCAGCCATAAAACAAGTGCCTCGACATAAGTTTTTGCCTGCGGATTTTCGCTTTCTTGCCTACGATAACGGCCCTGCGCCAATCGGCTCCGGGCAGACCATTTCCCAGCCGTATATCGTCGCCCTGATGACCGACCTATTGAATGCCAAGCCTACCGACACCGTTCTGGAAATCGGCACCGGTTCCGGCTATCAGGCGGCCGTTCTGTCTAAACTGGTCAAGCAGGTTTACTCGCTTGAAATAATAGAAGGATTGTCCGTTAAGGCGCGCCGCCGACTTGAAAAACTGGGCTACAACAATGTAACGGCGCGCACCGGCGACGGCCACTTCGGCTGGCCGGAGCATGCGCCTTTTGACGGCATCATCGTGACAGCCGCGACGCCTTATATTCCCCAAGCCCTGATCGATCAACTGCGTCAGGGCGCTCGCCTGGTCATACCGGTCGGTTTTCCTTTTAGCTATCAGCAACTGATAGTGGTAGAAAAAAAGGCCGGCGGCAAAATCGAGACCCGTAATATTCTCGGTGTCAGTTTTGTACCGCTTACCGGCGTGTGCGACACGGAAAACACGAAAATGATCGATAGCTGCCAAATTGTGAAGAGTTACAAAAGAGCAATGGTTTTGCCGATATTGCGTATCTTTTCGTGCTTTTCTAGTCTTTCGCGGACGGCTGATTTTTCTCTTATCGCCCTATCAAAAGGGCGGGAGTAATAGATATGTCATCAAATCTTAATATCCTGAAATGGTTATTCGCGCTGGTGCTTATTTTCGGCGGATTTACCGTTTACAAGGTTTTTGGGGTGTTGGCAACTGACGTTGGCAATAAAGAATACGTATGGCTGTTAAAAATCATCTCCGAGTTTGGCTTGTTCACATCGGTGGTGATTTCAGTGGGCTTTTTTCATCATTGGATCATCGCTACCGAAGAGCGCAAAGAAACCGAAAAGATATTTCAGAACGTACTGACCAAGTATATCGATAAAACGGTCATCAACGCCAAGAAGCGGGGTTTTTTAGGGATAACCGAGAAAGAATTGGATTTTTCCGAAATCATGCACAGCCTGTATCCCGGCGATTACGTGTATTGGCTAATCACCTTCGATCCGCGCTATCGGCATTATTGCCGGGAGTTTGAACTCGCCATTAAAAAAGGCGTGCATTTCAGGATGCTTATTTTGAAAGACGGCCCGACCTCAGAACTCCACGCCAAGGAAATCATCGGCTTTGGCGCTGAGGAATTCCGGCAATATAACCGCTTGTTTTTGTCGTCGCTCGAAGATATAGCGGGGCGCATCAATGAAAAGGATGGCGGGACGCTGGGCGTATTCGTCTACGATTACGATAACTTGCCCAGCACGCCTCTGTTTATGGTTCTGCGTAAAAAAACCAAAGTTCTCGAAATATTTAACAGCTTTTACCTGTCCGAGCCGATAGGAAGAATGCCTTACTTACATTGGCAGTCTGAACTGAAAAGCGACAGCAGTTACTTGTTCGAATCGGAACAGTGGAGCATGCCGGATCTTTTTTTAGACTATTTTCACCGGCGCTGGATGGTGGAAAGACATAAATTAACCACGGTCGATAACGAAAAATGCCCCTACAACGATTTTATCTATGCGCCTGCTACGGCCAGGAAAAAATGTTTCAGTCTCAATGGTGAATCGGATACGGCGAGTAACTTAGAGGGCGTATGATCGTGACAACCGGTTTTGTTGTTCGCCACGAAGACACGAAGAGCACTAAGAAAAATAAACTTCGTGTCCTTCGTGTCTTCGTGGTGAAAAATACGTAACGTTGGGTGTTCTTTCATGGGAATTACCTACGCCGTACCCTACCGCTAATTTTTTATATTGATTTGGAGAACGACCATGACTGAAACAAACCAACAAAACGTTAAAGATACCGTCCGGGCAGCGGTTAAATCGGGAACCGATGTTCATCAGCAAGTCAAAGACATAACCCTGAAAGCGCTGACAGCGCATCAATTGGATATGGACAATATCAAAAGTGTTACCGAAACGGTCATTAATGGCATTAATGAGGGCATGACCAGCCACGGTGAGCATGGCAAAGAGGTCTTTAATCAGGCGGCCACTGCATTGGACGATGCGTTGGCGATTGCGGCGGAAGCCTCAACATTGGCCATTGAAGAGGCGGCTTCCAAGGTCAATGAGTATTCCGAACATGATCTTAATGACGCCATCAAAGACATACGGGACATGGAGGGATTGTTTCTCGATACCTTTGAGAAAGTCGCTAAAAGCAGTGGTCAGGTCGTTAGCGGCATCGTCAACGATTTTATTGCCCATTCGCGGCAAAGCGGAACGGCCGTTGGCGAACAGGCGTTAATCGCCCTGGACGCGCTGAAAGACGTGCCGAAGATCAGCGCGGACGCAATCGTTTCAAGCACGGTTGCCGGCGCTTCGGCCTTGGCGAAAATCGGCAGCGGTATTTTATTGGGCATTGCTGAAAGCCTACAGTCGCCGCATTCCAAAAAATAAACCATGTTATGGGAAATGTTAAACGCCGCCAGGGATCTGGGCCGGGTTCATGATATTGCCTCGGTATTAATCCGCTATGGATTCGGCAGCTTTGTTCACGGCTTGGGGATGGGCAAGGCATTGGAACGCGCGGGCAGGGTGCTGCATTGGCAGCATGTCGAGGACTATGTGGTTCTCGACACGCCGCAACGCGTGCGCCGCGTGCTGGAAGAGCTAGGGCCTACCTTCATTAAACTGGGACAAATCCTTTCGACCCGCGTCGATTTGTTCTCGCCCCAATATATTGCCGAGTTTGAAAAGCTTCAGGACCAGGTGCCTCCGATGCCCTTTGATGAGCTGCTGCCCCAGCTTGAAGAAGATCTTGGCGGCCGTATCGATGAGTTTTTTTCGCACGTCGAGACGCAAGCGCTTGCCGCCGCATCCATTGCCCAGGTCCATAAAGCCGCACTCAAGGACGGCACGCCGGTTATCTTAAAGATTCGCAGGCCCGGCCTGCGTAAAATCATTGAAGCCGATTTACGCCTGCTGCATCGCCTGGTCGATATTGCCGAATCGGAATCGTCGGAGATTCGCCGCTTTCATCCGAAAGAAGTGCTCCGCCAGTTTAACCAGTCGTTACGCCGGGAACTCGACCTGGCCGCCGAGAGCAGGAACGCGGAACGGGTAGCCGCCAACTTGGCCGATGATCCCAATATCAAGGTTCCGCATGTCTATTGGCAATGGACCTGCGAACGGCTCAATGTACAGGAGTATATCCAAGGCATTCAGGGCCGGGATCTTGCCGCAGTCGACCAAGCGGGACTGGACAGGAAACTGCTGGCCGACCGCGGCACTCAGGCGGTCATCAAGATGATCATGGAGGACGGCTTTTTTCATGCCGATCCGCATGCGGGCAACGTGTTTTATCTGGAGGATAACAAACTGGCCTTTATCGATTTCGGCATGGTCGGCCGTTTAACCGAAGAGCGCCGGGAGCAGGTGGTCAGTCTGTTGTACGGCATGACCAATCACCTGCCGACCAAAGTCGCCGAGATACTTGAAGATTGGTCGGACAATATTCATACCGATGAACAAATGCTGACCATAGAGATAGAAGCCTTTGTCGATCATTACAGCTCGTTGGCATTAAAGGAATTCAGTCTTACCGGCATGATGGGCGACCTGATGACCATATTGAGGGATCATAAACTGATATTGCCTGCCGATCTCGCCTTGTTAGTCAAAGCTTACATTACCCTGGACGGTCTCGGCAGGCATCTTAATCCTGAATTCAATACCCTGGTTTTTGCCGCGCCCTATGTCCGGAAAATCATGATGGAGCGTTATAAGCCCGAGGCCATCGCCAGACGGGGTTGGCGCAACCTGGTCAGCGTCGCCGATCTTTTATCCAGCCTGCCGAAAGACCTGCGCAAACTGTTGCGCGCTTCCAGAAAAGGCGCCCTTCAGGTCGATATTACCGTCCGGCGGCTCGATCACTATGTCAGCACTATTGATAACGCGATTAGCCGCTTAACCATGGGCATAGTGACCGCCGCGCTGATTATCGGTTCTTCCATTATTTCAACGGTAAGAGGCGGACCGGAATTGTTCGGCTTACCGGCGTTCGGGTTTTTGGGATATTCGTTTGCCACTATCGGGGGGATTTGGTTATTGCTTTCTATTTGGAAGAGTGGGCAGTGATTGTTGTGGGTTATTTCCAACCGCCCGATTTAGGCGAAGAATTCTACCGGGTTTTTATGGATGCTGCCCGACGCTATCGAGCGTAATCAAGGAGTTTGTTTTGAAGGTGTATTTTTAATTTGCTGAATAAAGGTTGCTATCGATAACGCAATTGTTATAGCATCCGGCCTAACGGATTATCGGGGTGGCGTTATACACCGTTATACACCGGTAATTTAGATTTAATATACACCTGAAAAGGTGTCTACTTAACGTTAGATCGCTACATTTCAGTTACCAGTATCCTCTTGCAATCGACAATGAAAGTTCATCAACATGAATAATAATCTTCAATTATCTGCCGTCTCAGAAGTGGAAAACATCAATACCACTGTGCTGAGAATCGCATCTGCGGCCAAAAATAGCATTACTCAATTCTATCCGAAACGCATTTTGCTAAATCCCCAGTCACTTGAAGATCTACACCGAAAAATTACTGAAAAATTGCGGATACATCACATTTTTGAGGTAGGGCTATCAGCCTCAATTCAATTTGAGAACGATAGGACGGCTAACTTTGATTCCATCACAAAAATCAGTAAGGGAGACTACACCACTGATGCATTGACTCAGCTAATTATATTGAAATGGTCATTCATATTTGATTTAGCAAACGATGGTGAAAGCAACGGAGGTGGGCATCTACATACAATATATGTCCGAATTTCAGAAAGTCCAAATGCGGGGCTGGTATTACAAAAACTCTTGAGTAAGCGGAATGAAGACAGTGAAAGCTTGGATAGCGAGGCATTCTCGCCAATCGTTTGTAAAGTCGACTTTATTGATAGTCGTTTTAGCAATGAAATACTGGCTTTGATTACAGAGTGGGTCAATGCACTCCCAAAAGCGGAACCAATTTCCGATGTAATCACTTGGCTGCGGAAAAATGAAGAAAAAATAACTACATTCACATCCAGAACATTTCCAACAGTCGTCGTACTTGCATATATTGGACTCTGGCTTGGCGTAGTACCGAGCACCGAATCGATGTCGGTACGAATTGCTGCTGCTTGGGTGTTGGGCGGTGCTGCTATCTACCAACTTTCAAATTATTTTATTTCCATTCTAAACAAATTGGTTGGTAAGCATTTGCGCCGCATAAGTGATGTTCCAGTTTTTATGATTACTTCAGGTGATAACAATAAAATTACAAAGTATTTGTCACGGAGTAAAAACTCAATAATAAAGCTGGCTTTCACTGGTGTTTTGTATGGGGTATTTAAGGCCATAGGTCTCTATCTTGCAACATTTATTCTTGGTGGAAATGTTTGATAATTGGCACTCTACGGTTTCCGCGATCTAACCCGGCGCTCAACCGGAGCGCGGTTATAATACGATATTGTTTATTCAGCTTTCCGGGCCGCGCCCGGTTAGCTCTACGTTATGCACGTAAGGGATATTGATGCTACAACCACTCTTCGATTTTATAGAAAAATTTTCCACCGACTTTACATGGAAAAGGTTAGTTATTCTAATAAGTCTTGTAATGTTGATTGGTGTGGCGCTATTTCTCTACGAAGCCCAGACAGCAACCACTCAACTATCAAAATACGAGCGCACTGTAGCCATCGTTGAAAAGCTAAGTGCATTAAAGCCGGAGAATGAAGAAGGAAAAGTTGTAATAAACAACATCTATGCCGGTCTATCAGTTATAACTAACCCTGTTTCAAACCCTGTCGCTTTTAGCGCAAATATATCAATAGAGTTAAGGCAAGCGTTTCTAGCGGCCGCTCCTTGGCTTCTCATATGTTTGTTTTTTATTCCGGGATATTTTAAAGAAAAAAAAGACGCTGCCAGTGTCGTAGGTGGAACTATAGCATTGGCTTTAATTATGGGAATGGGAGGGTATTTTATACCAGTTGAGTTGGGTTCTTGGGTCGGCTTTGGCATGTATCCTGTTGGAGCCAATTTATTTATCTTTATACTATTGATGTGGTATGGAAATCGAAATAAAGCATAACATGGCGCTCAACCGGAGCGCGGTTATAATGCGGTTTTGTTTATTCAGCTTTCCGGGCCGCGCCCGGTTAGCTCTACGTTAGGCTTGGTGACTACTCGAAGGAAGAAGATGGATAAAATGTGTATCTATATAAGTGAATGGTCGGATAATATAAAAACGATTGCTGTATTCATCGGCGCGTCCGCTTGGCTAGCGCCTTGGGTATATAAGCAGTTTTCTAAGCCATGTCTTAAGGGCAGGGTTGTAAGTCACTTTGAGAACGAGGGGGAATTTAATGGTAAAAAGTGCTTAATGCATTTTCTGGCATTAAATGTAATTTCACTGAACCGCTGTTTTAACATAAAGGATTCGCAAATAGCGGTTCGATATAAAAGCGCCTCTGACAATTACAATGGAAAGCTATTTTGGGCTAGAAAAAATGAATGGTCTGGCCCAAATCAAGAGAGACTAAGGTTGACAATCCTAGCCGAAGATACACTTCCATTTGTCGGTACGATTCCCCAAGATGTAACAAAAAGAATTTATATGACATTCAAGGTCGACAAGGCTGAACTCGAAGAGTTTGAAGAAATAGTAATTGTGTTCAACGAAGAATCTGGTTGTAAAAGCACCATAGTAATTGATAAAAAATCAATTGATGGCGATCAAGTTCTTTGGGATGACCGAATTTGGGAGCATCTTGCCTAACAAGAATAATTGGGGGCAGAGTAAAATCAAATGCCTAACGAATAAGGTTAGATTGTGTGAGCGATAGCGAACCACAATCTGAACC
>DAINRH010000210.1:0-7239 GCA_036741905.1 Methylobacter sp.
CTGCTTTGCAAGCAGAGCTTGCACTCCAAAATACCCGAAAACTTTAGCTCGATTAATTACCATAGAGAGTCTGCGCGAGTTGCCGCTAACGGCCTGTTTCTGTCGGTCTCGACCGGCCGTTTTTGGCGCTGAATATGACTGGGCAATGTGCTATTATTGCGGACGGGCGCTTAATAATCAGGACACCTGTTTTGGATATTACTTAAGCCGCTAAAATCAGGCGTGGCGACATTGCGCGATGACATAGATTAGGTTATTAAGGTTCAATATGAAACACGCTTTGTTTGAAGCACTGGGAGCTGGCTACCCGTTCGCATTGCAACAAAAATACCCCCACGTTATTAAAAAACTTCTCGTTCTCTGGACTAATCCTAAAATCGACGCCTATTTCACAAGTCTTCTGATTGATACCCGAGGGAAGCGTAAAGGCTTTGATGATGATGCTTTTCAAGATATTCATCGGCTTTTTAAATTTCACGATATTGAAAAACTGCGCATAGTAGAAATCCGAGCTGGAGCAAAAAGCGAACTCGATCGGCTAGGTATCCGTTTTGCTGCGCCTGAGTTTTTAGATGCCGTCAATCGAGGCAGCAAAAAATTAGTGGATTTGTTTGTACTGGGCGGGATTAATGTTAATGCCTGTAATAATAATGGCGAGAGCGCCCTTCAAATCGCACTAAAAAACGGCTTTACGATTATTGCCAACATTTTGTTAGGGGCCGGAGCGGATGCGGATGTAAAGAATGCAACCGGTTTAACTACGCTACAGGTTGTGTGCGAAAAAAAGACATCGGGTTATAAAGAATTAGCCGAGCAACTGATAATGGTTGGCGCTGAGGTCAATGTGCGCGATCAAAAGGGCTGGACGCCTTTAATGCGGGCGATATCAACAGCTGATCAGTATATGGTTGCCTTGTTATTGAAAAATGGAGCCAACCCCACGTTAGAAACCCCAAAAGGCGACGACGCCTTGTCGTTAGCTAAAAAATTCGGCTGTGACGATATAATCGAATTAGTTGCTGAACATAACCTGAGATGGAACAGCTTCCGAAGCGAGTAAGTCAGACGCCGGTAAGATTGCATTTCGGAGTTAAATCCGCCTTTCAATGCGACCGAAAAGCGCTCATGGACAGTTTAACCGAACTTTTTTGTCTGACCGACGATTTCCGCCTTCTGCTCTAACCGGCTTGGGAGTCCGCCCCCACTGACATCGGCCACGAAACCCCAGGCAGTTAACTTCACAAATAGCAAAACACTTACATTTTAATAATCCATAACTGACATACATCGGTTTTGGTTTGAGTTACATTGCCTTGCTGTTTTTGACTAACGGCTTAGTCCATTATGCAGATAGCATGGTATTCATCTTCTACATGGTTTTGTGGCGCTGATCAAAACGGCTTTAAAAAACAAAACTTACCTTCCTTGAGCATGCTCCAATCTTAGTCGGCGCTTATTTTGAAACGCTGACCTTTTGTTGCGCGTTACAACAGACAAGGGCGGTAGGTAATTAACAATACTTGTAATGAGGAAGAGATAATGAAAAAAACTAAATCTACCTTGAGGATCGGTCGCCTTACCGGCGCGATTCTCACGATGGTCATGCTGGCTCCGCTGCCATCGATGGCTTCCAATTCGCTGGTCATGACCGATCAAGGGTCGCAGTGGACTGCCGCCAACCGGGAAAAGTATTATACGGAGGATCAGGGTTCGCGCGTCATACCGTTGAAATGGATCAACGCCCTAAAACAAGACAATGGGGCGCCATTCATGGCGAACAGCCTCACGCGCTATGGCTATCTAGCCAACCCCAAGAGCCCGGAGCCCGGTTTACCGGTCGGTTTTACCGTTGCCAAGGAAAAGGGCGAGAAAACCATGGGCTTGACCTGCTCTGCTTGTCATACGCGTCAAATCGATGTTTCAGGCACCTCCTACCGGATCGACGGCGGCCCTGCAATTACTGACATCCAGAGCTTCTTTGCCGATCTCGACACCGCCGTCAACAAGGTGCTTACCGATCAGGCCGCCTTTGCCGAATTCGCCCGCGCCGTACTGGGCCCATCAGCTAAACAATCCGATCAGGACCAATTGCGCACCGACGTTTCAGCTTGGTTCCTGCCTTATCATACGATCATGAGCCGTTCGCTGCCGACAGAATCGCCTTGGGGACCGTCTCGACTCGATGCCGTATCGATGATCTTCAACCGCCTAAGCGGTCTCGACATCGGTCCTGCTCCGACTTATATGATTCCGGAAAACATCAAATTAGCCGATGTACCGGTACGCTATCCGTTTGTCTGGAATGCACCGATTCAAGATATAACCCAGTGGCCCGGCTTCGCACCGAATGGTGACCGTCTATTGGGACTTAACCGGAATATTGGCGAGGTTTTCGGCGTTTTTGCCAATTTCCATCCGCAAAAAGACGACTCAAAAATCTACAAGATCAATTATGTATCCGATAACTCGGCCAACTTCCCCGGCTTGAATAAGCAGGAAGACATGATTATGAAGCTGGGTCCGCCAAAATGGCCTTGGAAACTGAATCATCACCTGGCTTCAGAAGGCGAGAAAGTGTTCAACAAAAAAGATCCGGCCGAAGAAAATAAAAGCTGCGCCGATTGCCACGGCATCACGAAAGGCAAATTGCGCTCTCTTACTCACGAAACTTGGGCCACTCCGATCCTGGACGTAGGTACGGACTCCAGGGAAGTGAACTTGCTCGGCTCAGAGGTCGACTCCGGCATCCTTACAGGCGCAATGCTCTTCCCCGGACAAACCCCGATTAAACCACGCGACAAAGCCTTTTCGCTTTTGGGCGTGACGACAGTCGGCGCTATCCTTCAACATTACTTCCCTGTCGATTTAGACGAGGAACAGCAAAAGGCGCTGAACTTGCTGGATAAGTTGGCATTAAAGCTGAAACAGGAAATTGAAAAGGTCGAAGACATCGGCGCTGTGGGCACCGTTGATGAACTCAAGGAAATTGCTCAAGCTCAGCTACCCGCCGCCGCTGCGACTTATCCCTACGAATCTCGCGTACTTCAAGGAATTTGGGCCGCCGCGCCTTACCTGCATAACGGCTCGGTGGCAACGTTGACCGAGTTATTGACGCCGTCGGCAAACCGGTTGGCTGAGTTCAAGATCGGTCCTGAATATGACCCTAATACAGTCGGACTGGCGGCTGAGCAGACCAAATTCAACTTCACCCTAAAAACAACGGATTGCAGCGATAGAAACTCCGGCAACAGCCGTTGCGGCCATGATTACGGCACGACCTTTACCGATAAAGAGAAAACGGCTCTTCTCGAGTATCTAAAAAAACTGTAATTAAGCGAGTGGCGGGATGGAGTCTGTACTTCCGTCCCGCTATTTAACCAGCAAAAAAGTTCCTGATTAGTAAAATGCTTCAGCTAGCGCCGTCATACTGACATGGATGTGAATGGATGACTTGGCATAATGCCTAAATCGGATACGGGTGCCAGGGATAGTCACCCTCCCTGGCTCTGGATTCCGGCATCCATGCGGAATGACGGCGTTTTTTGCGTTAGCTGAAGCATCCTTATAATCAGGAAATAGCTTGCCGTAATTGGAGCGCTACGCTGGGTAAAACTGATCATGCAAACCCAGCTTCATTATTATTTTTTTGCGCAGTAGAGATAAACACTCTTACGGATACATCATGACTGTAAATCTATTAGCCGGACCTATTCTGCGCCGGACCACAAAGAACCGGGTATGTGTATGGCTAGCCGTTGCTAACCCTCTGGCATTGCAATTAACCATAAAGGACAACCAAGGAAAAACGTTAGGACAAAGTAGACTGGACGATTTAACTGAACAACGCGTGCAGTTGGGTAAAAACCTTTGGGTTTACTTATTGCAAGCGCGGCCCAATGAAGACACAGGAGAATTAGAGGGTAAAAATCCTGTCTTTCTCGCCGATACGTTAATGTGCTATCGGCTGGACGAAGTAGACGCCGAAGGCAATGCGCGGCCTTTGGATCTTAGCGATCTGGCTTATGGTTCTCTCAAATATCCCAGTTTTTTTATCCCCTCCAAACTCAAACATCTATTGCACGGCAGTTGCCGTAAACCGCACGGTGGCGGTTTTGATCCGAAAAAGCAACAGCCGATGCCGGATGCGCTCAGCCATGGGCATGCTTTACTGGAAAAGACCTACGACAACCTGGAGTTGCGTCCCTCCCTGTTATTGCTGACCGGCGATCAGATTTACGCTGACGATGTCGCTATTTCCTTACTGGCTATGTTGAGGCAACAATCGCTAGCTGTCGTCGGTAAACAGGAAAGCTTGCCCTTAGTCGATAACCCTCTCATGCTTGAGCCGTCGTCGCCTACCCGTCTGGATCCATCGAGCATCCCCCTGCACGGTAGAAAGCAAGTGCTGATGGAAAAACATCGGCGGTCTCATTTCAGTTCCGGCGAATCGGAAAACCATTTGTTCACCTTCGGCGAATACGCCGCTATGTACCTCTATGCTTTCGGGAATTCCTCCAAATGGGAGCCGGTGTGGAACTGGCAGGACTTGGCAGCTATTGGCGTAGCCGAATCCGAAACGGCGCAAGAAGAAGGAGACAAGCATAACAAGGCCAAAGCAGCCTGGCTCAAGCAAGCCAAACCGTTGCGCTCTTATCACGAGACCTTGCCTCAAGTACGTAAATTATTGGCTAATATCCCCACTTACATGATCTTCGATGATCATGACGTTACCGACGATTGGAATATTACCGGCAATTGGTACGATGGCGTGCGAAGCTCGGCAATGGGACGGCGTATCGTTTCCAACGCCTTGGCGGCTTATTGGGCTTTCCAGGCCTGGGGCAACGATCCCGATAATTTTCACAAAGACCTGGCTTTCAGCATTAGCCTACATCTTAATGACGATGTCAACGATTGCGGTATCGGCGATCGCTATGATCTGCATATGTGGAAAAGCCGGGGTTGGGGATTTTCCATTCCTACCGAACCGCCCATTATCGCAATGGATTCCCGCACCCAACGCCAGTACGAAAATAAGTATTATCCGGCGGTGCTAATGGATCGTTATGCCTTGGATTGGTTACAAACGGAATGGGCCAAGTTAAAAACCGGACAAGACATCGACGATAACACCGGCCCGATCATTATCGCCGCTACGCCAGTCATGGGTTTTTCGGCTATCGAGCATATTCAGCAAATAGCCTTGTGGTTGGCGGGTTGGTTGGAAAGCTGGAAACCGATGCAGATGTTGGAAAAACTGGCCGATAAGGAAGGCTTTATTACCGGTTGGATGGTAAACAAACTGGATGCGGAATCATGGAGTTCCAACAAAGAGGGCTTCGTCGGCTTTATGGATACTCTACTGCGGCGCATGAATATCAAGCGTTGCGTGTTTTTATCCGGCGACGTGCATTACGCCTTTACCGCCAACGCCCAGTTCAAATACCGGGGCCGCACCTTGCAATGCTACCAGTTGACCAGTACCGCCCTTAGCAACCAACCCAATGCCAAGCAATACAAGTTTCTGGAGCACGCAGCCGGGCACGATACCGGTATAAAAACCCACTGTAACCGGGCGCTAATGCCCAATCAACGCTGGACCGCCAAAGTGCAGCTATTAACGGCGGAAAACAGTAAGTTGCGCGTGTACGCCGAATGCAACTTGGGGTTGGTGAAGTTCGGCAACGGCTTGCCGATTAGCCATACCTTGCTAAACGGTAACGGTAATTTGGTCTATCTCTTGCCGGCACAAAGCGGAGAATAAAGGCGTTTTTCGGGCGAGTACGGCATTGTTGCCAGCTAGGCCTTCCAGGTTTTAAAAACCTGGAAGGCCTGCAACCGGAATGTTTTTCGCCTAACGGCTGTGTATAAACGCGTGCTACCGGGGTGAACCTTGCTACGTTAAAGCCACCTCCTTGCTTCAACATGACTGTCGCATTAGCCTGATTCCGTCAGCCCCATACAAACTACCAATCCCCATGCCTGCCATGCTCTTCAATGAATTTACTTATTCCCGTCGATTCAATGCCTACGTCAAAAAAGAATACTTCAGTCTGTCCCGCCGCCGAGCCGAATCCTTCAACCGCAACTTCAAATTCCGTAGCTTCTTGAATTAAATTATCGTCCTCATCGTATTCGGCGTTAAGCCCATAGCAATCGCCGTAAACGCCATGAATAAGGTTGTCGTAAACAGCCAAATAACGATCATCATCTGACTGATAATCCTCATCGGACGTCCATGCCGCAAATGGCGTCGGGTGCAACTTCTCGAAATTTTTAGCTATTTGTATTTTTTGACTGTTGCTGATCATTTTTATATGGGGTGGGTTATTGGTGGATGGACTGGAATCAATTTAAACGATAACAACATAAAGAATAACTCAGGTAAAAAACTTCGTGTCTTCGTAGTGAATTAACCAATCTGTTACATAGAAGGTTTACGCTCCGCTAGCTCAAGCTGCGAGACGACTATACAGTTAAACGAAAAAAGGGATTGTGACGAATCACAACCCCTTTTCTACATCGTTAAACCGCCCTTCAGTCAAGAGCAGCAACACCGCTAGATGTTATTCCGCGTCAACTTCTTTCATACTCAATCTGACTCGGCCTTGACGGTCTATTTCAAGCACTTTGACTTTGACTACATCGCCTTCATTCAATCTGTCGCTGACTTTATCAACGCGTTCCTCTGAAATTTGCGAGATATGAACCAAGCCGTCCTTGCCGGGCAGGATAGTCACGAAAGCGCCGAAATCCATCAATCTGACCACTTTGCCTTCGTAGGTTTTACCCACTTCAACTTCAGCGGTGATTTCCTCGATCAGGCGACGCGCTTCTTCACCGGCGGCTTTATCAACCGACGCCACTTTAACGATACCGTCATCGGTCAAATCAACGCTGGCGCCGGTTTGCTCGGTGATGCTGCGGATGGTTGCGCCGCCTTTACCGATCACTTCGCGGATTTTAGCCGGGTCGATTTTAAAAGTGATTATACGCGGTGCGAAATCGGACATTTCTTCACGGGTGGCTGACAATGCTTTGTTCATTTCGCCCAAGATATGCAAACGACCTTGTTTTGCTTGAGCCAAGGCTGTCTTCATGATTTCCGCGGTAATGCCGTCTATTTTGATGTCCATTTGCAGCGCGGTAATGCCGTCTACGGAACCGGCAACTTTAAAGTCCATGTCGCCCAGATGATCTTCATCCCCCATGATGTCGGACAATACTGCAAAGCTGTCG
>DAINRH010000211.1:0-7223 GCA_036741905.1 Methylobacter sp.
GGTATATTCCAGCGCTTCGACATGATTGTAGATTTGCACCGACACGACGCGGGTCTTGTCGGGAATATTGCCGCCGACCATCAACACCACGCCGAATTCGCCGACGGTATGGGCAAAGCCCAAAATGGCGGCAGTCATGAAGCCGGGTTTCGCCAGCGGCACGACGACGCTGAAAAAACTGTCCAAAGGACTGGCGCGCAAGGTTGCCGCCGCTTCCAGAGGATGTTCGCCGATGGCGGCGAACGCGGTTTGTAAAGGTTGTACGACAAACGGCAACGAATACAGCACCGATGCCACCACCAATCCGGGAAAGGTGAACGGCAAGGTGCCCAGGCCCAGTTCGGTGGTCAAGCGGCCGATAGCGCCGTTCGGCCCCATCATGACCAGCAGATAGAAGCCCAGCACGGTCGGCGGTAACACCAGCGGTAAGGCGACCAGCGCATTACAGACGCCTTTCCAACGCGATGCAGTGCGCGCCAGCCACCAGGCCAACGGCGTTCCCAGCAACATCATCAGCAGTGTGGCATAACCGGCAACTTTGAATGTCAGCCACAAGGTGGCAATATCGGAGGCGCTTAACATGGCTTCAAGGTTGGTTGGGGAGGTTGTAACCGTATTTACGGATAATCGTTTGGGCCTGCGGCGCTTTTAAAAATTGCAGCAGTGCCGGTGCGGCCGGATTTTCCACGCCTTTGCTCAGCAATATCGCATCTTGCCGAATTGGCGCATGGCGGTCGTCCGGTACGATCCACCCCGAGCCGCTGCCGATCTTGCCGTCGGCGATAACCTGCGACAGCGCCAGAAAACCCAGCTCGGCATTGCCGGTACTGACGAACTGGTGGGTTTGCGAGATGTTTTCGCCCAGTACAAATAAAGGTTGCAGCTTTTCAAAAAGCCCCATATTTTTCAACACGTCCAGCGCCGCCGCACCATAGGGAGCCAGTTTGGGATCGGCCAGCGCCAGATGTGTGAACCCGCCTTTATTCAGGATTTGGCCTTGCTCGTCGACCAATCCCGGCGTTGCCGACCACAGAACCAGTTTTCCGAGCGCGTAGGTGAAGCGGGTATCGGCCACCGCCAGCCCTGCATTTTGCAATTTGATCGCGTTTTCCGCATCCGCAGCCATAAACACTTCGAACGGCGCGCCGTTATCGATTTGGGAGACGAATTTGCCGGAGGAACCGAACGACAGCTTGGCGCTGTGACCGGTCGATTTTTCAAAGGCCGCGGCGATTTCGGTCATCGGTTTGGTAAAGTTTGCAGCTACTGCAACCAGCACCGTCTCGGCCCAGGTTACGGGAGTGATTAAGAGCAGACATGCGGCGAGGGTAGAACGAAAAAGGTGCTGATGTAACATAAATTCTCCAATAATTTAAATAATGGATTTTATAAATCCTGTAAGTCTGGGGTGCCTGAAACGTCATTCGAGCGAGGTACATCAGACCTTCCAGGTTTTAAAAACCTGGAAGGTCTTGTCTGAACAATCCAATGTGCCGATAATTGAGCGCCCTGCCGTCAAACGCGGCTAATTTGTCCCCTTCATCGGCATGTCAATCCGTCAAAAACGCAACATGCTTTGTACATAGACATAATTCACGTCATCCTTATCAGTCGGCGCATTGGCGGTTTCCTTGGCGAACGTGTCTTTAAACAGATGCGCCCAGCCGGTTTCGAAATTCAAGCTGCTGTTGAAATCCCAGCGCGCTGTCAGTTCGAGTTGCCGGCCGATAAAGTTATCGGTTCTACCCGTGGTATCGCGCAGATTAGCTGAGGTCCAACTATCCTTATCCTCCGCCAGCCAGTAGAGCCGGTGACTGAGGCCAAGTTGCACATCGCTACGCGGCGCGGCGGTCATCCGAAAACCCGGCGTATTGATATTGCTGCGGGCAAAAGCGCCGTATATGCCGGTCGCTCCGAACTCGAAACGCCTTGCCCCGTACAGGGTATCGAAACGCTGATCTTTTCTATCGTTGGGATCGTGATCGCCGCTGGCGTAATCGTATTCCAGCGCCAGACGCGGCGACCAGGGCATAGCAAAGGTGTAACCGACGTCCAGATGTTGATACCAGGCCGAATGGTCCAAATCGGTACTATTGCTGGCGGCGGTCGATGAACGCACCGTGCCGAATTGGCCGATGGTTTCGGTTTGAAAGTCGAATGCGCCCTTGGCCGGTTTCATATAAAAGCGCAGGCCGGGCGTGAAATAACGCCGGTTGGCAGTCTGACTGCGTTTGCGGTCGCCTTCGTCTAAATGGTACACATACAATTCGGCGTTAATGCCCCAGGCGATGTCGTATTTTTCCAGAAACCCGCCGGAAAACCAGCTTTGGTATTCCGGTTCATCGAAACTGTGGAAGCCATCAAGCAGTTGAGTCGAGTTATTCGGATAGCGGCCGACCGGCTTGGTCACAAACGCATTGAATTGCCAGTTGTTATAATCGAGCACACGCAGCCGCACGCCGTCGAAACTGTTGATGGTGTTGCGCATCGCGTTTCTGGCAATCAACCGGCGACTACCGAAATTAAGCGACTGACGACCGACGATGACTTCCGCTCCCAGGCCGCTGTAAGCTACGTTCTGATCGGCCCAGGCCAGATAACCCTGGATAAAGTCGGCCTCGTCTACATGGGTGTTATTGATCCCGGAACCGCTATCGGAACTGAACTGCCGTGCATCCAGAAACTCGGCTCCGGCGCGGAGGTGATTGAAGCGCGCCTCCAGGAATACGTCGGTTTGCAACGGAATTTGCTGGTCGCCGCCTTTGCCGCCGGCTTTGAAACTGCCGTCCATGGTTTCGTAGCGGGTACGCTGTTCCACCGATAGCGACAGCCATGCCGGTAATTTCAGCGTATCGTGCAGGTTCCAGACCGGTTTTTCGTATTTGCCGGAACCCAGTAAGGCATCGGGCATCTGGCTGGCAAAGGGCGCAAACGGTGGTTTGGTGTAAGTTTTGTTTTCGGCGGCTTGAGTTACGTTGTTGACGCCCATGCAAAAACTGCCGGCGACAATTAAACCGAGAGTATGATTAACAGTAACGTCGGTAAGAGATATTTTTCGCATCATCAATAACCTAAAATTTTAATGTGTAATATGGGCATCTCGGCAATTGCTTCTGCATTGCCCTGTCTCCTGCATCCATGCAAGTTGGACGTTGATTCGTCGACGCATACAGGTCTTATTTTGGAAAACTAAAATAAGACGGTGCTCTAGTTTAACTCGTTATGTATAAAAGTACATAACGATGCTAATGGTAATGCTTTAGCAAGCCGTGTGCCAATAGATGTCGTCTATATTAAGCTATTGAATTATATTGATTATTGTTGTTATCGAAAGAGTGGATGATGTTTTGTTTCGAACATTTTGTTATGTTCTGTAGACTTGGC
The DNA here is from genome assembly GCA_036741905.1 of Methylobacter sp. GTDB lineage: Bacteria > Pseudomonadota > Gammaproteobacteria > Methylococcales > Methylomonadaceae > Methylobacter_A. The sequence continues at coordinate 3,385 of DAINRH010000211.1, forward strand.
GACAATGCAGGGTGTTCAGCGCCGTCCTCTCATCATTTGATTGGAAACAGGTTGGCCTGACTGGGAAATAATGTTTAACTCAATTTTTGTACCGCAATACAATCATTTATGATCGGTAATTCAAACTACAACACTATTCCAACTTCCTGGGTTGATGGCGAATTGCGGCTGGCCGGTCTGGACAGCCGCATGATCGGTTTGCTAAGGGCGATAGAGCAAAGCGGCTCGCTCAATCAGGCCGCCAAGCAGGTGGGCTTGAGTTACAAAGGCGCCTGGCAGATCATCGAAAGAGCCAATAACGGCGCGCCGAAAACATTGGTCAGCACCGCCACCGGCGGCAGCAAAGGCGGCGGGACTTGTTTAACCGAGGCGGGAGGCTCTTTGCTGGCGCTGTTTACCCGCCTGGAACAACAGCATCAACAGTTTCTCGATCAACTCAACCGCGGTCTCGCCGACGATCCCGATACGGTTTTGCTGTTGCAGCGCCTGGTGGTTAAAACCAGCGCCCGGAACCAGATTTTCGGCAGTATTGTTGCGATTGAAGCCGGTGCGGTGAATGCCGAGGTAAGCGTGAAATTGAAAGGAGGCGAGCAGGTTATTACTTCTATCACCCAGACATCGCTCAGCGGCCTAGGGTTACAGGTTGGCGCCGACGCGGTTTTGTTGATCAACAGCGCCGATATTACGTTAACAATCGATCCCGGTTCCGACCGGTTTTCGGCTCGCAACCGGTTGTCCGGTAGCGTGATTCGCGTTCTGCAAGATGCAGTGAATGCGGAAGTGATTGTTTTACTGCCCGGCGGCGAAACGCTGGTCGCGACGATTACGCCGCAAAGTGCGGAAAGCTTGGCGCTGACGCCCGGCATGCCGGTCTCGGCGCTGTTTAAAAGCAATGCGCCGGTTTTGGGCGTTTTGTCATCGCTTTGATTGCCATCCTGCCGCTTGGAAGAAATGCAAGACTTATGGCTTTTTATTGCCGATCAAGTGTAAACGTTCTACCGGGTTGATATAATGACAGCTGATTTTATAGTGAGACAATGGCACGCCTGGGCTCCCGGAATGAGCAGTCGCCAAGACTGGCGCAGCCGGAATGACCATCAGGCTTTCATCCCAATGGAAAAAGCGGCGGTGCCGATGACGGTGCCAAAGATACTGCAACGCAGATTAAGCCCATTAGCCCGAGCGGTTTTTAATGCCGCGGATGCTTGTATCGGTAGCGATAAGGCATTGCCCATCGTTTTCAGTTCCGCTCACGGCGAAGTGAATAAATCATTAGAGATGCTCAAAAGCATGCAAAAAGGCGAGGATGTTTCGCCGACAGCCTTCAGCCTGTCCGTTCATAACGCCATATCCGGCTTGTTTTCGATGTCCTACGGCAATCATCAGGAAATTACCGTGATTGCGCCGGGCCAGGACGGCATCGCTCCGGCGTTTATTGAAGCGTTGGGGATTTTGCAGGAACATCATGCCGATGAGGTGCTGATCGTTTGGTACGATGAACCGTTATCGGATTTTTATCCGTCGTTGCCGTTTGCGCTGAATGCGCCTGCCATGTGTGCGTTGGCTTTAAAAATTTCTTTAACCGGGAGTGGATTGCCGTTGCGATTTAACAGATTGTCGGCGCATCGGGACGATGGCGAACATGCTTTGCAGATATTCTCCTTTTTAAAATTTCTCGTTGCCGACGATAAAACGTTGGCGCTGGGCAATCATCGGCATAGCTGGGAATGGCACAAAAAATAGCGGCAAAATTAAGCTATGGTTGGCGTCTTCTGGCAACAGGAATAAGTTTCTTTAGTTTCGGCGTCGGCGGCTTATTACTGTGGATATTCGTATTTCCGGTGTTGTCGCTTTGGCCCGGCAGCCCGCGGCAAAAAGTCGGCCGCGGCCAAAAAGTAGTGTCTTACAGTTTTTATGTCTTCATCGGTTTGATGCACAGATTGGGGGTGATGACTTACGACATCGTCGGTCTGGACAAGCTGAACCGGCCCGGCCAATTGATCATCGCCAATCATCCGACGCTGGTCGATATTGTGTTTTTGAGCAGCCGCATCAAACAGGCTAGCTGCATTGTCAAAGCCGGATTGTTTCATAATCCGTTCATGCGCGGCCCGATACTCAATGCAGGCTACATCAGCAACGGCGATCCCGAGCAAATGATAGCCGACTGCGTTGCCTGGCTGCGCTCGGGCGGGTCGATGATTATTTTTCCTGAAGGGACGCGATCGATACCGGGCAAGCCGTATCATTTTCAACGCGGCGCGGCGGCCATTGCCTTAAAGGCCGATGCCATCGTGACGCCGGTGACGCTGAGCTGCATTCCCGGCACCTTAACCAAAGCCGAGCGCTGGTATCAAATTCCCGAGCGCCGCTTTCATCTGACTATGCGGGTCGGCGAGGATATTCCGCTGGAGCGGTTTGCCAATATTAGTCCAAGATCGGTAGGCGTCCGTCGCTTTACCCGCTATCAGCAAGATTATTTTACCCAACAAAGAGAGCTTTATAAGCACGATGGAAAATGAATTAAAACAACTTATTATTGACACGCTGGATCTGGAAGACATCAGCGTCGCGGATATAGACAGTCAGGCGCCGTTGTTTAATGACGGTTTGGGGCTGGATTCCATCGATGCGTTGGAATTGGGCTTGGCTATCCGCAAAAAATACAACATGAAAATCGATGCCGAAAAAGAGGACGTGGTGAAGATTTTCGCCTCGGTTTCAACGCTGGCAGAATACATTCAAGCCGCGCGCGGTTGAGGCGATGATGATAAAAGAGCGCGAAGAAATTTTAACGGCCGTCAAGGAGATCATGGTCGAGATGTTTGAAATGGACGAACAGGCCATTACGCTGGAGGCGAAGCTGTACGAAGACCTGGATTTCGACAGTATCGATGCGGTGGATATGATCGTCAGGCTTAAGGAAATGACCGGTAAAGCGATCAAGGCCGAGGATTTTAAAACGGCCCGCACCATTGGCGATGTGGTCGAGGCGGTTTATAAGATGGTTAATGATTGAGATGGGGTTGTTGGGTTTATCGACTTTCTTCTCGTTCCCACGCGCTGCGTGGGAATGCCGTCAAGGCGCGCTGCGCCGCGAGGATTAAACGCAATGGGCCGTAGCCGCTACCGGATTTGCCACGAAAAAGCGCCGCATTTTTTGACATGCACCGTGCTGAACTGGATACCGTTATTCACCCGGCCGGAAACGGCAGGCATTGTTCTGGATGCTCTATGTTACCGGCAAGAACAGCACGGCTGGAAAATATACGGTTACGTCATTTTGGAAAATCATCTTCATATGATTGTACAAGCAGAGGATCTATCTACGGAATTGCCGCGTTTTAAATCCTACACGGCTCGCAAACTAATCGATCATCTGAAAGAATGCCGTGCCGAGCGGTTGTTGCAGCAATTAGCGTTTTTCCGCAGAGCATATAAACGTGAGGATCGAGATTACCAATGCTGGGAAGAAGGATCGCAACCACAGCTGATTGAAAACGAGCATGTGCTTCGGCAGAAACTGGATTATATTCATCAAAATCCAGTCAAACGGGGTTATGTCGATGAAGCTGAACACTGGCGGTATTCGAGCGCTAGGGATTATGCGGGTATTGTTGGGTTGATTCCTGTTTTTAAGGATTGGTTGTGATTCGCGGCGCAGCGCGCCTTGACGGCGTTCCCACGCAGCGCGTGGGAACGAGAAAAATGCTGCAACTGCGGCACAAACATCGCGGGGATGGCCCACTCCTACACGGTGTTACGCTAGTTCCCAAGCTCCAGCTTGGGAATTCAGTGCGGGAAGCTCCAGCTTCCCGTCTCGCGAAGCTGGAGCTTCG
>DAINRH010000212.1:0-7191 GCA_036741905.1 Methylobacter sp.
CTAACCTTTTTCTTGTCCGATCTGTGGCGATTGCACTTATGAGTTGAATCTAAGAAAGGCTTTAAAGTCTCAAAGTCATTCTGACATTCGTAAATGGTGCGCGATGCGCACCCTACCTGACTTGATCACACAATGAAAGTCCCTTGCTTCGCAATCTGGAAATTGGGAAGCAGCGAATTAATTCGACTACTCGCTTGTAAGGCAAGCTTTTGCTACACTCTTACCAAATTAGCATCGATAAGCTAGGTGCATGAAAATGACTGCGATTGCAACACTTTCAAGTAAATATCAAATTTCTATCCCTAAATCCGTGCGTGAAGAACAGCATTGGCAGTCCGGCCAACAATTTGTTTTTATTCCAAAAGGCAAAGGCATGTTAATGATGCCGGTACCGAGCTTTGAGCAGTTAAAAGGCATTGCAGCGGGCGCAGATTCATCCGATTTTAGAGACCGTGACGATAGATTTTAATGCGCGTTGTTGACGCCTCAATCTGGATAGAATGGCTAATCAACAGCCCGCTAAACCACACGATTGCCGAGATTTTTCCTGAAACAACCGAGTGCATTGTCCCGACAATCGTGCAACTGGAGCTTTGCAAATGGCTGACGCGTGAAGTGGGTGAAGCCGAGGCCGACCAAGTCATCGCTTATACACAAAACTGCGTGGTGGCAACTCTTGATACAAAAATTGCACTACAAGCTGCGGAACTGCACCGCCAATACAAGCTCGCCACGGCTGATGCTATTGTGTATGCAACAGCATTAGCCTACGACGCGGATTTAATCACTTGCGACGCTCATTTTGAAGGCTTGCCTAATGTTGTGTTTATTCGAAAGACTTAGGAATTGCCAAGTCCCGTAGGCCGGAATAAGCCGGTTCGAGCGATAGCGAGAATCGGTGTTTCCGGCGAACACCGCCCAAACTCGCCGGAAACGCCACCGTGCGCTACGCTTGGGTGGTCTTATTCCGGCCTACGATAATTTAAGACTGTGCAAGTTTGAATAATCGATAAAAATTTTCAGTCGATGTCTCTGCAATTTTATTGATCGTCGTCCCGCGCAATTCCGCCAGTTTTTCCGCAACGTAACGAACATAGGTCGGATAATTGGGTCTGCCGCGGAAGGGTACGGGCGCCAAATAGGGCGAGTCGGTTTCGATAAGGAAGCGGTCGGCGGGTACTTTTTTGGCGACTTCCTGGATTTCCTTGGCACTATTAAAGGTGACAATCCCGGAAAAGGAAATATAAAAATTCAAATCCAAGGCTTTTTTGGCGAACTCCCAGTCTTCGGTAAAACAATGAATAATCCCCCCTACTTCACCGGCGCCCTCTTCTTCCAGCATGCGTAGCGTATCGTGCTTGGCTTCGCGGGTGTGGATGATCAACGGTTTTTTCAACGCTTTTGCGGCGTTAATATGATTTCTGAAACGTTGGTGTTGCCAGCTTAAATCGCCTTCGCTACGGAAATAATCCAGACCGGTTTCGCCTATGCCGATAACTTTGTCGGGTTGACCTAAAGCGATCAGTTCTTCGACACTGGGATCTAGCCCCCCCTGAACATTAGGATGCACGCCTACGGTTACCGATATTTGCGGATAAGGAGCCGCCAAATCCAGCATTGCCGGATAGGCTTCCAGATCTATCGCGATACATAACAGGTGCTCAATTTGGCTGTTTGCCGCTTCGTGCATGAAACAGGCGAAATCATTTTGATAGGGGGCCAGATCGATACGGTCCAGATGGCAATGGGAGTCTATTAACATGAAAGTTTTTTATAAAAGCAGGCTAAGGACTAAAGGCGAAAAAACCTGAGCGTCAATGTCTGCCCTTAGCCTTTCGCCTTTTGTCTTGTTTACATAGTATGCGTCGAGCGATCGCCTTCTAAAGCGCCGGCTAAATAGTTTTCTATTTTGTTGCGTGACACGCCGCCGTCCTGATCGCTAAATTGTACGCCAACGCCGCTGGCTCTGTATCCTTCCGAGCCGGGCGGCGTTATCCAGATTATTTTTCCGGCTATCGGTAACCGTTCGGTTTCTTCCATTAAATTGAGCAGCATAAATACTTCCTGGCCCATTGCATATTCACGATTGGTGGGAATAAACAGTCCGCCGTTAGTCACAAAAGGCATATAGGCTGCGTACAAAGCGTTTTTATCTTTAATTGAAAGGGACAATATGCCTTGTCCGGGCCCTGCATCTGCCATGGTCATTTACTCCGGTTAAGTTCGTGCCATTGTATTAAAATTTCTTCAAATAATAACTGCTTGTTTATTTGGGTATCCAGCCGCTGCCGACCGGCCAATAATAGATCATACAAGTTATAAAGTCCTTTTAATTCTAGCCGTTGGGACAGTCCTTGCAACTGTGCGTGCAAGTCCGGGTTATGTAAATTTTCGACTCTGGCGTGATATGAACACTTAATCAAGTCGATAACCCAGGATGTCATCCAGAATATTAACGGCGATGCCGGCAGCTTGTGCCAGTCTTCGGCAATAATGACCGGGGATTTAAGCTGTTTTGCGATTGCCATCCAGGCATTGAAACTGTCATTACGCAAGGTTAAGGTCTCGTCATTGGCATAATCCAGCGCCAGTAACGGCGCTCCCTGCGCTAAAGAGACATTGTGATACAAAGTCTCGCGCTTTGCGGCATCGCATTGCAAGGTCTGGGTCAGCCAATCCACTACAGTTTCTTTATCCGGCGTCGCTACGGCCAATTTCTGGCAACGGCTGATAATAGTTGCGGGCAACTTGACCGGTTTTTCGGTAATTAAGATGATGACGGTGCGTTCGTTCGGTTCTTCAAGGCATTTTAAGAATGCGTTAGCCGCGGCATTGTTCATCTTGTCCGCCGGATTAATGATAACAACGCGATACGTCTCAAACTGCGGTTTTAAGGTTAGCCGGGTAATCAGGCTGCGTATCTGTCCAATGGTAATGCCTTTGCCGGGTTCCTCGGGCTGTACCTGAATAAAGTCGGGGTGCGTTTCGGCATTAACCAGCAAGCAGCTGCTGCAAATACCGCAAGCCATGCCGTTGGCCTGGGGTGCGGCGCACAGCAGCGCAACGCCGAACTGATTGGCCAGCTGCTGTTTTCCCAGTCCTTTATTGCCGGTAATAAGTAACGCTTGAGGAATGCGTTGCTGCGCAATATAACTGCGCAGGTGCTCCCACTGATGCTGTTGCCAGGGTAATAAGCGGTTGGCCGCAGTCACTTTACGCTGCCATGCCTGGAGGATGTAGGGCAATTCAGGACGCACAATCCGAGCAAGGCGCGAATGACATCGGTAATGGCTCTTTGCACGTCGATTAACGGTTGATTGGCTTTGATCAGTTTGATGCGCTCGGGATATAGTTCGGCTTGCAATAGATAAGCCCGCCTGACATTTTCGAAAAAGCTGGTTTTTTCTAATTCAAAACGATCCAGCGCTCCGCGCTCCCTGACCCGCGCTATGCCGACTTCAATCGGCGCATCCAATAACAGGGTTAAATCAGGTTTTAATGTGCCTTGCACCAGGTTTTCCAGCCATTGTATGGTGCTGATTTTCATGTTGCGGCCGCCGCCCTGGTAGGCGTAGGTGGCATCGGTAAAGCGATCGCACAGCACCCATTTTCCTTGGGCCAAGGCCGGTTCAATAACGTGTTTGATATGCTGGGCTCTAGCCGCAAACATCATCAATAATTCAGTTTGTTCTGAAATGGCTTCGCTTTTACTGTTCAGCAATAATTGACGTATTTTCTCGGCAAGTTCGGTGCCGCCGGGTTCGCGCGTGACAACAACGGAAATGTTATGCTGTTCCAAGTAGTCTTTTATAAAAACCATATTGGTGGTCTTGCCTACCCCTTCGCAGCCCTCCAGTGTAATAAACTTACCTCGGATCATTTCTTGTTCCTTTGAAATTTATCAACGGCTACATTATGGTCTTTTAAGGACGCCGAAAATACATGCGTTCCGTCGCCACGCGCGACAAAATAAAGACTGTCGCCCTTATCGGGATGCAGGACGGCATAAAGCGCATCGCGTCCCGGCATCGCAATCGGCGTTGGCGGCAAACCGCTAATAACGTATGTGTTGTACGGTGTGGCGGTGGTTAAATCTTTGAATTTAATATCGCCCTGATAACTTTCGCCCATCCCGTAAATAACGGTGGGATCGGTTTGCAACAACATATTCTGTTCCAGCCTGCGAATAAACACGCCGGCTATTAAAGGCCTTTCAGCGGCGGCCCCGGTTTCTTTTTCTACAATCGAGGCCAGAATCAGGGCTTCATAAGGCGTTTTAAACGGCAGGCCTTCGACTTTATTGAGCCATTCCTGCTGTAATACCTGCTGCATTTTGTCGTAGGCTCTTTTTAATAAAGAGGTATCGGAGGTATGCTTTTCAAAAAAATAGGTGTCGGGAAAAAGCAGACCTTCAGGCGACAGCAGATCGGACTTGAATTTGGCCATGATGCTGCCAACATCGACCCCGTTTAAAGTATGCTCAATATCGGGATTTTTCTCAATTTCATGCAGTATTTCCTTAAAGCTCCGGCCTTCCGGAAAAGTAATGGCGTGCTGCTTGGTTTTTCCCTGCACGAATAACGCTAATATTTGCGGCACAGTTAAGCCGGACGTTAATTCGTACTCCCCTGTTTTAAGTTTTTTGAGCGCATTTTCCTGAAAGGCGATGACTTTGAACCAGAAGGGTTTAACCGCCAGTTGTTGGGCGACAAGCTTGTCGCTAATGAGGCCGATCGAGTCGCCTTTTTCAATTTCTATATAAACAGTTTTATCGACCAGCGCAGGATTATGTAACGCGCGCTGGTAGTCCATCCACATCCAGCCGCCTGCACAACTTAAGATTAACAAGATAAAGCCAATGATTTTATTTTTCATCGTTGCGCGCCTCGGCAGCCACTCCTTGCATTGTTTTACTTCCATGCAGTCGTCGACAACAACTGCCCCCGCATCGCCTAAAGCGCCTACTGCTGCTCTCGATTGCAATTCTACCCCCCCCATCCGTGGGGTCGTGCCTCCTGCATCCTTGCAGTCGTCGGCAACTGCTCCCTGCGTTGCTCTACCTCCTGCATCCTTGCAGTCGTCATCGATGAGTCTGTCCAGCTGACTTTGAATAATCTTGGTTATCGGCCCCACAGAAAAGTGCGTAGTTTCGATTTGCTTGATAGGCCAGATACCAATAATCGAGTTACAGACAAATACTTCATCAGCCGATAATAACTCATCTTTGGTAAACGCATGTTCAATTACCGAAAGGCCCTGTTCAGCTGAAAACGCCATTATAATGCCGCGCATAATACCGGCCACGCCCGACTGTGCCAGCGCCGCCGTATAAAGGCTGTTATTTTTAATGTAGAACAGATTAGTCATTGTTCCTTCAATAACATGCTCGTTGACATCGAGCATAAGCCCTTCCTGAATAGCCGTGTCATTCCATTCGGCTCTGGCCATGACTTGTTCAAGCCGGTTCAGGTGTTTAATACCTGCCAAGGTGGGATTCAAGCCTAAACGGGTAGCGCAAAAACGGGCGACGATGCCCTGCTCCCGGTAGATTTCCGGATAATCAGGATAAGGATGGAGACTTAATACGCGAGTAGGTTGAACGGCATCGGGTTGGCGATAACCTCGCCCCCCTGAACCGCGCGTGACTATGATTTTAAGCACCGCTCGAACGGAATGCCTGCCCTCGGCCGATCGGCGACAAAGCTCCCCCGCTTCAAAGCTTAGTAATTCTGCATCCGGAAAAGGGATGTAAAGCCGCTCACAACCTAAACGTAACCGTTGCAAATGGCGTTCGAGAAAAACAGCGTGTCCGTCTCTAACTTCAATGGTTTCGAATAAGCCATCGCCGTATTGAAATCCGCGATCGGATATTCCGATATGCTCTTTGTTTTGACCATTGATGAGAATCATTTTTTTGATTCACGGTTTTCAGTTTTTCAACTGAAAACTAATTACTCATAGCGTTTAAAAACTAACGAACCATTAGTGCCGCCGAAGCCGAATGAATTAGACATGGCTACATCGATCTTCATGTTTCTTGCGATATTCGGCACAAAATCCAGATCGCATTCCGGATCTTGGTTGTCCAAATTGATGGTTGGCGGAGCAATTTGATTTTTGATGCTTAATGCGGTCAACACCGCTTCAATACCGCCCGCAGCACCTAATAAATGACCGATCATCGACTTTGTCGAGCTGACTGCAACCTTATAGGCATGGTCGCCCAATGCGGCTTTCATCGCTTGGGTTTCGCCGACATCGCCGGCCGGCGTTGAGGTGCCGTGCGCATTGATGTAATCGACCGCATCGGCATTTAATCCTGCATCGCGCAGGGCATTTTTCATACATCGCGCAGCGCCTTCACCGCCGGGCGAAGGCGTAGTCATGTGATACGCGTCACCGCTCATGCCAAAGCCTACCAATTCTGCATAAATTTTCGCACCGCGCGCTTTGGCATGTTCCAGTTCTTCAAGCACCACAACACCGGCGCCATCGCTTAACACAAAGCCGTCACGGTCTTTATCCCAAGGACGACTGGCGGCTTGCGGGTCATCATTGCGGCGGGACAAGGCTTTTGCCGAAGCGAATCCGCCCATTGCTGTGGGCGATGTCGTGCAGCGCTCAGCGCCGCCGGCGATCATGACATCGGCATCGCCGTATTTAATTAAACGCGCTGCATCGCCAATGTTATGGGTGCCTGTGGAACAGGCGGTAACAATGGCGTAATTTGGACCTTTTAATCCGTATTTGATTGAAAGGTTTCCGGAAATCATATTAATGATGTTGCCGGGAACAAAAAACGGCGAGATACGTCGTGGGCCACTCTTGTCGTAAACGGCATAACATTCTTCAATACCGGTAATGCCACCGATACCCGACCCGATAGCCACGCCGATGCGTTCGGCATTAGCCTCGGTTACTTCAATACCTGAATCTTCAATCGCCTGACAGCCCGCTGCAATACCGTAGTGGATAAAGCCATCCATGCGCTTGGCATCTTTTTCGGGAATATACTGGCTAACATCGAAATTTCTTATAACGCCGCCAAAGGTAGTGGCAAAAGAAGAAATGTCGAAGGAATCAATTGGGCTTATGCCGCTTTTACCGTTAATAATACCGTCCCATGTTTCCGAGACTGTGTTAGCTAAAGGCGTGATTGCGCCTAATCCAGTTATTACAACTCGACGTTTG
>DAINRH010000213.1:0-7154 GCA_036741905.1 Methylobacter sp.
TTCACGGTTAATGAATATGACCGATTGGCGCGCCAAGCCGGCTGTACCTTTTGGCGGCAAGTTCCGAATCATCGATTTTCCGCTGTCGAATTGCATGAATTCAGGGATACGCAAGATAGGCGTTTTGACCCAATACAAGTCGGATTCACTGATCAGGCATATTCAGCAGGGCTGGGGTTTTTTACGCGGTGAATTTGGCGAATATGTCGATTTGATGCCTGCTCAACAACGACATGATGAGAACTCCTGGTATGAAGGAACCGCCGACGCTATTTTTCAGAATATCGACATTTTGCGCAGCCGCCACCCTGAACATATTTTAGTGCTGGCCGGCGATCATATTTATAAGATGGATTACGGCGCGATGCTTGCCGATCACGTTGAAAAAAATGCCGATTTAACGATAGGTTGCATAGAAGTTTCGCTACAGGATGCAACGGCTTTCGGCGTTATGGATGTCGACAGTAATCGCCGAGTCAGGGCGTTTGTGGAAAAACCCGAGCATCCCCCGCTTATGCCGGGCAGAACCGACACTGCGTTGGCATCGATGGGGATTTATATTTTTAATGCCGGATTCTTGTTTGAACAATTGCTTAAAGATGCCGATACCAAAGGTTCAACCAGGGATTTCGGTAAAGATATTATTCCTGCCGTTATCGATAAATATGTCGTCAATGCTTATCCTTTTTTGGATTTACAAAGCGGGGAACAAAGTTACTGGCGCGATGTAGGTACCATTGATGCATACTGGTCTGCCAATATGGAATTGATCGGCGTAAAACCGGACCTGAATTTATACGATAAAACCTGGCCGATATGGACTTATCAGGCGCAAACGCCTCCGGCCAAATTCGTTTTCGATAGCGATAAAAGACGAGGTCTGGCAGTCGACTCCATGGTTTCCGGAGGCTGTGTGATTTCCGGCGCAAAAGTCAGGCATTCTTTGTTGTTTTCCAATGTTCGCGTTAACTCGTACACAACGTTGCAAGATACCATCGTGTTGCCGGAAGTGAATATCGGCCGTCATTGCCGCATTACCAAGGCGATTATAGAAAAAGGCAGTGAAATTCCCGAAGGCACGGTGATTGGCGAGAATAGAGCGGAAGACGAAAAGAGATTTCATGTGAGTCCGGGCGGAGTCGTTTTGGTTACACCTGATATGCTGGGGCAAAAAAGACACTATGTCAGATAAAAAAAAATTGAGATTAGTCTTGTGCTGGCATATGCATCAGCCGGAATACAGGGATTTACAAACCGGTGAGTTTAAGCTGCCGTGGACGTATCTTCATGTTATTAAAGACTATGTCGATATGGCGGCGCATCTGGAAGCAGTGCCGAAGGCCAAGGCAGTGGTCAATTTTGCGCCTATATTGCTGGAGCAAATCGAGGAATATGCCCGGCAGGTCAACGGCTATTTACACGATCAGATTTCCATTACCGATCCTTTGTTAGCGGCATTGGTTGATCCCAGTATTCCGGCAAACCCGGAACAACGCATGAAACTGGTTAAAGACTGCATGCGAGCCAACAGGGAAAGGCAGATAAACCGCTATCCGACGTTCAAAAGATTGATCGAAATGGCCGATTGGCTTGAACACCATTACGATTCGTTAACTTACGTCAACTCTCAATTTATAGGCGATATTCTGGCTTGGTATCATCTGATCTGGATGGGAGAGACCATAAAGTTAACGGACAGTCGAATAAAACGCCTGATCGAAAAAGGCTCCGGCTATACGCTGCACGACAGGATCGAAATCATAGAGGTTATTGCCGAGCAACTGACCAGCATTATCTGTCGATATAAGGCGCTAGCCAGAAAAGGGCAGGTTGAGCTTTCAGTGACGCCTTACGCGCATCCTATCATGCCGCTGTTACTGGATTTGAATTCTACCCATGAAGCGATGCCTGATGCGCCTTTGCCGGAGTTGGATACCTATCCGGGCGGAGATGAGCGTGTGAAGTGGCATCTTGATAAGGGCGTACAGACCTTTAAGCGATTATTCGGCTTTAAACCTAAGGGATGCTGGCCTTCGGAGGGCGGTGTTAGTGCTCAGACGCTAAAAATATTGGGCGATTTCGGTTTTGACTGGACCGCAAGCGGCGGTTCTGTGCTGCATAATAGTTTGAGCCTTCCTGAAAACGGCAAAAAACCAGGAATTCATCACCCTTTTAAGCTTCAGGAAACCGATATAGCCTGTTTTTTTCGTGATGACGGCCTATCCGACCTTATCGGTTTCGAATATTCGAAATGGCATGCCGATGATGCGGTCGGCGATTTGATCCACCATATTGAAAATATCGCCGTGCATGAAGTCGGCGACAAGGTGGTTTCAATCATCATGGATGGCGAGAATGCCTGGGAATATTATCCCGCTAACGGCTATTACTTCCTTAGCGCCTTGTATGAACGACTGGCCGGTCATCCGAGTATTGAGCTAACGACTTTTTCGGAATGTTTACAGCATAGCGTTGAAGTTAAACCGTTGGCGAAAATGGTTGCGGGCAGTTGGGTCTATGGCACTTTCTCGACCTGGATAGGCGATGCGGACAAGAATCGCGGTTGGGACATGCTCGGCGATGCCAAGTGGACATTTGACAAGGTGATTTCGGCCGGCAGATTAACGGATAAGCAAGTGCAGCAGGCTGAACTCCAGCTGGCCGTCTGTGAAGGTTCCGACTGGTTTTGGTGGTTCGGCGATTATAATCCGGGGGAAGCGGTCAGTAACTTTGAAAAACAATTCCGGCTGAATTTGGCTAATTTGTATAGATTGCTGGAAGAAGAGCCGCCCGCTTACTTGGCGATGTCATTTACGCAGGGATCCGGTGCTCCGGCTATGGGCGGTGCAATGCGCCCAGGCGTCGAACTTACATAATTGATGGTTATTAGTATTTAGTTCTCCGCATTAAATAAAACCTACAACTGAAAACCTAAACGAGAGATCACTAAGTGTGAATGACATCTTAAATAAACGTCGCGCCGGCATTCTTCTGCATATTACATCGTTACCGGGTGCGGGTAGGCAGGGCGATTTGGGGCAGGAAGCCTATCATTTCGTAAAATTTCTACAGGACTCCGGGGTTAGCGTATGGCAGGTTTTGCCGTTAGGCATAACGCATGCCGATGGCTCGCCTTATCAGTGTCTGTCTGCTCATGCCGGTAACCCGGAACTCATTAGTATTGATTGGCTAGTGCAGCAAGGTTGGCTGTCGGCCTCTGAAAAATGTGAGGCATGCGCCGACGACAGCGCCATTAGGTGTCTGGTCGCAAAGGCTTATTATGGTTTTTTGCAACACGCCGGACGACAGGATAAGGATAGTTTTACCCATTTTTGTCAGGAACAGGACTTTTGGCTTGATGATTTTGCTTTATTTATGGCGCTTAGGGTTGAGTTTAATCAACAATCCTGGAATCAATGGCCCGAGCATTTTAAGGAAAGGGATGCAAAAGCAATAAAAGAAGCGCGCCGCCGTTTAAGCACGCAAATTGAGTGCATTAAATTCGAGCAATACGTGTTTTTTCGGCAATGGCTGGAATTAAAGGCTTATGCCAATGAACATGGCGTGTTTTTGTTTGGGGATGTTCCTATTTTTGTGTCTTACGACAGCTCTGATGTTTGGGCTCATCGCGATGTTTTTAAGCTCGATGAGGCAGGGGAAATGTCTGTCGTGACGGGAGTGCCGCCTGATTATTTTTCCGAAACGGGGCAACGTTGGGGCAATCCGCACTATAACTGGAATTACCTGAGAAAAACCGGCTTTCATTGGTGGGTTGAAAGAATGAAAACCCAGCTTGAGATGTTCGATATTATTCGTATCGATCATTTTAGAGGGCTTGAAGCGGCCTGGGAAATACCGGCAAATGAAGATACCGCAATTAATGGGCAGTGGGCTACGGCGCCAGGCAAGGCATTGTTGAATGCAATAAAAGCAGAGCATGGGTCTATTCCACTGGTTGCTGAAGATTTGGGTATTATTACTCCTGAAGTTGAGGCGTTAAGGGATGAGTTCGATTTACCCGGCATGAAGATTTTGCAGTTTGCATTCGGCGGCGGCCCTGATAATCCTTATTTGCCTGATAATTATGAAAAAAACTGCGTTGTTTATACCGGTACCCATGACAATGACACAACTTTAGGTTGGTTGCAAAGCATTGGCAGTGATGAGAAAAACTACATTTACAATTATCTAGGCAACCCGGCAATGCCATTGCATTGCGCGTTAATTCATGCGGCATTGGCATCGGTTGCAAATCTTGCCGTTATTCCGATGCAGGATATTTTGGAGTTTGGTTCTGAACATCGAATGAATACTCCCGGTACCACGGTAGGTAACTGGAAGTGGCGCTTTCAATGGGATCAGTTATCGCATGAACGGGCGGTCAGGTTTGCTTATCTGGTTGGCTTGTTTAATCGTAAATAAAGCATTGCGGGGCGATCCGATCGGACGGTCGCCCCTGAAATGTAACTACCCAGCAGTTAAAAAAATGGGACGCCGGTAATTATGATTAATCGTTGTCTTCATGAGTAGCTTGTTTAGAGAGTGGCAGCAAAGGAATATGGTAGCTCGTCATAATGGATCGGATCTGGTCCGTTTTGGCCGCTATCAGTTTGTCTAGGGTTTCTTTTCTTGCTTTGTCGCCATTGCGGACTCCCATCGCCATAGCAAAATCAAACTTCATGTCAGGGCTTGATTGCATCGGAATCATTGCATAGCTGTTTTTTGGGCTTTGAGATGCAACATAAGCGGCCATAGGCCCCCACAAAATAACCATATCGATTTTCTTCGCTTTAAGATCCTTTTCTATCTGCATGGCCACATTGTTTTCACTGTCGCCGGACATTGATTGATAAGGTATGCCTACATCAAGCAGGCCGTGTTTTTGCATCCAGGTCGTTCCGGGGCCTCGATCGAACATCGCAATTTTCAAGGCATCCTGTCTTTGCTCCGGCAGATCGGCTAATTGAGCGGCACTGGTAACGTCGTCCCAACCACGCCCTTTGGCGATTAACAGCACATAAGTCGATTGGTAGTACGGCGATGTCGTCAAGGTGAGCTCGTAACCTGCCGGAACGCCCATAATGACGTCGCACTTATACTCGTTGCTTTCCACATCAGTGTCTTTTAGCGGCGCATTTAAAGTATTGCGAATAAACCCGAGTCGTTGCGGTAACCAAGTGTACTCAACGGTCTGTCCCAACTCTTTGGCAAACAGTTCGGCGATTTTGTTTTCAAAGCCGTCTTTGTTTTTGCTGGAATAAGGAGGATTCAACGGGTCGGCACAGACCTTGAATTTTTCTTCTGATGAGGCGTTAAAGCTGAAGGCAGCCAGGAACAGGATGGCGAGCGTGGTGTTGATGTGAGGCAAAATCCTCATTTAATATCTCCTTGGGGTATCGGGCAATTAAGGCTTTATAGTTTACTGCATAAACCTGGAAAAATCATTTTGTCCACGAAGACACGAAAAGCACGAAAATATTTAAAAAATTCCCCGAGGGAGAATAATCGAGTCAATACAGCATACTGGTTTATTACGTGTCTTGCGTGCCTTTCGTCGACAAAATAAAATTCAGCATAACGAGCAAAAAAAAGCCCCGGTTGATAAATCAACCGGGGCTTTTAATACAATCTAAAAAATCAGATCGATTTAGTTGCTGGGTAATGTGAATACAGTCAATGTACCGCCCAGTTTAGTGAAAGAGCTTAAGCTTCTGTACGCGCCTACTGCTCCTAAACCTTCAGAGTTTGAACCTGCATCGCCAGTGTCAAGACCGGCAGCGATGCCGATGCCTGCCCAACCGCCGATACCGGAAAGAACGCCAACATATTGCTTGCCGCCGAATTCCCAAGTATTAACGTTACCGATGATGCCGGAAGGTGTTTTGAACTTGTAAAGTTCTTTACCTGTTTTAGCGTCAACCGCTTTCAGATAGCCTTCCAAAGTGCCGTAGAATACGACGCCGCCCGCAGTTGCAACCGAACCCGACCAAACAGAGAATTGTTCTTTGTTAGACCAAGCGATTTTTCCTGTTTTGGCGTCATAAGCTGTGAACTGACCCAGGTTGGTTGTACCATCTGCTTTGCCAGTCATAACGTCCGCACCGGCAGGCATCATGGTTAAAGTAGCACCAACGTAGGGTTGACCCGCTGTGTATGAAACTTCGAATGGTTCGTAGTCCATGCACAAGTGGTTACCGGAGATATAGAACAAGCCGGTTTGTGGAGAGTAAGAAACCGGTTGTTGGTTTTTACTTCCTAACGCAGCAGGGCAAACGCCTTGTGTGTTAACGTCTTCGCCGTTTTGCTCAGTACTGTATTTAGATACAACTTGTGGACGACCGGTGTTCATGTCGACGTGAGTTGCCCAGTTAACAGATTTGTCGAATTTTTCCGCAACAAGCAGTTCGCCGGTTTCACGATCTAAAGTGTAGCCAAAACCGTTACGGTCGAAATGCACGATACCGTCAAAATCCCACTCATCGTGCGGAGTCATTTGGTAAACCCATTTAACAGCACCGGTGTCGGCGTCACGAGCCCATAATGACATGGACCATTTGTTGTCGCCCGGACGTTGTACAGGGTTCCAAGTAGATGGGTTGCCTGATCCGTAGTAGATCAAGTTCAATTTAGGGTCGTAACTGGTCCAGCCCCAAGTTGTACCGCCGCCGATTTTCCATTGGTCGCCTTGCCAAGTGCTTAAGCTTGAGTTTTCGCCAACAGGAGCGACTTTGCCGTCTTTCCAAGTAGTTGTTTTCTTGGCGTCGATCAGGGTGTCTTTATCAGGACCCATGCTGTAGCCTTTCCAGACCAACTCGCCAGTGTTGATGTTATAAGCCGCCAAGAAACCGCGAACACCAAACTCACCGCCGGAGATACCGGTCAAAACGGTATCTTTAACAACTAACGGTGCAGAAGTGTTGGTCATACCCAGTTTAGGGTCGCCGTTTTGTACGCTCCACACGCGTTTACCGGTTTTAGCGTCTAACGCAGTCAAAACGGTATCGGATTGTTGCAAGAAGATTTTGCCGTTGCCGTAAGCCAAACCACGGTTAACAGTATCGCAACACATAACCGGAATAGTCACATCAGCATCTTGTGTCGGTGTGAATTCCCAGATTACAGATTGAGTTTTTTGGTCAATTGCGTAAACGGTA
>DAINRH010000214.1:0-4972 GCA_036741905.1 Methylobacter sp.
AAGAAACCTCCTACAACCTGGATTTGGGTTATAAATTCAAATCGGACTGGGTCAAAGCCCAACTGGACCTGTTCCACAACTGGGCGGGCGATTATATTTACCAGCAACGTAATGGCGAGTTTATAGACGGTGCGCCGGTGCTCGAAACCCGCCAGGCCGACGCCAGCTTCATCGGTTATGAAAGCAAGCTGGTTTTTCCATTGCTGCAAAACCGCATCGGGTCGGTTGATTTAACGCTGTTTAGCGATTTTACCCGCGGTCAATTTGTTAACGGCGGCGATGTGCCACGCATGCCGCCGTTGCGTTTCGGTTTCCAGCTTGATCATACTAAAGGCGAGTGGAATACCAACCTGCGCCTGACGCGCGGTGAAGCCCAGAATCGCGCGGGTGACAACGATACCGCTACGGCAGGCTATCTGCTGCTGAGTCTCGGTACGCAATATCAAATCATCGATCTTCACGATGCGGATGTGATGGTGTTTGCCAAGGCCAATAACCTGTTGAATGAGAATATCCGAAACTCCACTTCTTACTTGCGTAATTTTGCGCCGGAACCGGGGCGCGGAGCGGAGATAGGCTTTAGAGTGAGTTACTGATGAAAGAGTCAAAAATCCATCAACCCAGCGTAATCTCCGGGCGTAAAAAAATACTTGCTCTGCTCCGCTCCTTACACACTATCGCCACCTGAGCCTGGATAATTTCAAGGTGGAGGTTGTTAGCGGTAAATAATGTCGGACAGCTTTATTTCGGCGCCGGAAGCGTCCACAAATACCATTATTAATAAATAACATGAGCAATTACAGATTATCCAGGCCTTCTAAAGTTATTGAACGCATACCCGTATTCATTATCAGCGGTTTTCTCGGCAGCGGGAAAACCACGTTACTGAATCGTTTATTGAGCCATGCGCCAAAATCCGCGGTGATTATCAATGAATTCGGCTCCACCCCGATTGACCAACAATTATTGCGCGAGCATAAAGTACCGTTATCAACCTTGGTCGGCGGCTGTTTGTGCTGTCAGGTGATAGGTTCGTTAACGCCATTACTTAAAAACCTGCGTATGGCTTGGGATTCCGGGGATAAACCTTTCGAGCGGGTGATTATCGAAACCAGCGGCGTTGCCAATCCTGAGCCGGTGCTGGATATATTGTTAAGGGAACGTTGGTTGGCTGCGCGTTATAGCTTACAAGGCGTTATCGTCACCGTTTCAGCGGGCATGAATACCGAACATTTCGATTATTTTCCCGAAGCTCAAGCGCAAATCGCCTGGGCGGATACGGTGGTAATGACGCAAACCGACTTGGCGAGAGCAGAAGCGATTGCAGAACTGGATGCGCGCTTGTCGGCCTTGGCTCCCGCAGCAACCCGCCTGACCGCGGTGCAAGGCGAACTCGACCACAAAGCGCTACTTAACTTGCCGAACAAATTCAGGCGGCTACGTGATAATGACCTGCCCGAGTTAGCGGAGCACGGTTTTAGCAGTATCACTTTGCAGCTTGAACATCCGCTACCGTGGGAGCGGCTACAAAAAGCGTTGGAATACGTGATTGCCCATTACCCTAAGCAGTTGGTCCGCGTAAAAGGCATGGTTTATACACCAGAGCAAAATCAACCCTTACTGGTGCAAGGAGGCGCGGGAAGGCTTTATCCGGCAACGCGACTGCCGGTAAGAGATTCCGATGACGGCGTTGGACGGCTGGTTATTATTACCCAGGGTGAAGCAAAAGGCTTAGCCGAAGAGCTAACGACGCAATTGCGTGGTAATAATTTGTGAATTGATCATTCAGCAAATCTGTCGGCTGGACGACTGAAGTCTTGCAGATAGCACCGTCGGACAGCGGCGAAACGGCGGTCTTAGCCTCAGGCCTGCTGCGCCGTTCGAAAGGCTTTGTGGTGGTTGAATGTAGTCGCTTAGCCCAGACATCCCGGAAACGTTAGGGGCGGGGCTGCAAACCCTGTCCAGCTCGGACCCTTTCACAATGCCGGATCTGTAGCCTTTTCATGTTCTAAATTTTCACATTTAACCCGGCTTGCTTAAGAATCGCATTAGCGGTCGGCTTGGATTTGATCGTAAATGGAACGCTAAAGTTTTTCTGGTTAACCGGGCTTTGCCAAATTTCATGACTGCCTTTTCCCTGTCGAATAAAAATACAGCCGGCGGCGCACAGAATGACGACTAACTGAGGGTAAAGCGTTGATGTCATCATCCCGCTAATCGATTGAACGACTGTTCATGAGAAAAGCGCAAGCGAATGCTGTCTGAATCCAGCTCTACATGATTAAGCTCGGCAAGTTCAGGGGCGATTGCTCCGGCGCGTTCAGTCAGTTCGTCATAGCTGGCGGCCTCGGTCACTAAACCCAGTTCATCGCATTCAGCCGTCCAAATGCCATCACAAACAGATACATCGATTACAAAAATAGTAGCCATAAAAATCCCCTGCGTTATTGACGATGCAATTTTAGGTTATTTGGATAAAGTTTGACACCTGCCCCCCTGCACTGTGCTTCGCCCAATTGTCCACATTGGAAATTCGGAATGGGTGTCTCGAAATTTCACAGCATAAGCGCCGCAGTCAAGAAAAAATATGCCAGGTTTTGTATAGTGAATAATCAAGTGATAGTAGGAAGCGTACCCCTCAAATCGGGCATGTTGCACCGCTCGATAACTCCTGGTTTGAAGAAGATGGCGTCCAGCATCGCAGCGCTTATTACAAGCCACAGATTCGTCGGGTATGGCTTTTTTCTCAGAATGTGGCGTAAATGCTGTTTATGCCAGACCTTCACAAACTTCAAATGTCGTGCAACGAAAAGATGTTGCACGACCTACAACGCTTTTTCCTAATCGCTCACTACCGTTCAATTCCTTTTCGGAATTGAACGGGACGGAATAGCTAATCATCCGTCCTAGCCGTTTTGAAGCTGGCAGCCGCTCCCAACAGCCCGACCATGAAGAAAGCCGTGCCAACCAGGGTAAAACGCAGGTTCGTCTCCTGGATGCTCATGTCGCCGGTCGCATAAAGCATGATGATGACGGAGACCAAGCCCCAGCCAATAAAACGCAACACAGCAGCGATAACCCGTTTACCTGGCGCTTCCGATTCGCTGACCGGCGTGTCCATTCGGTAAGCGACAAAACCGCACATCAGTGCCGGTAGGATTCCCCAACGCATATGTTGGATGAAGCTTTCCAGAAAGCTGAAGTTATCTTTGTAGTAAGTTAACTCGAGTATAAGCGCCGATGCCGAAGTGCTGACAATGAACCCCAATATCATCACTGCCATATAGAAGCCATAGTATCGGTCGGATTGTTCCCGTTGGTGCCTGAACGCGAGCGTTCGGGAAATAAAGACCAGCGCTATCGGAAGGATATAGATCGGAATGGCATAGGCGACCCAGCGGAGCGTAGTGTAATCAAAGTGCGCCAGCGGTTGATCGGGAAACAGGAATGCATTGTGTAGCGAGACCGAAATCTCCCGGCCCAACATGGCCCCGATGGCGGTGGCAGCCGTGAATAGCAGGATATATTTATAGGTGTGTTTGAGGCGGGCCTCGTGAACGTTGCCGCCGAGCTGCTTTACGGTCGCCCATATCTCATTTTCGCTTGCGCTGCCGAACACGACCAGCGAGGCGAGTAAGCGGCAGAGCAGGCCGGTCAGGTGGTCCAGCTCTTTTAGCAATTTGACCGTCTTGGTGTAGTGCGGTTCAGCTTCTTTCCAGACGACCACTTTTTCCGACATCGCATTATAGGAAATACAGATTTCCCCCCATTTCAGCGACGGTTCGTTAAAAAAACGACGGTAGGACTGTTGGTTGGCGTAGTTTTGTATCCGGTCGAAAAGCAGGCAATTATGGGCCCATTTATACTCGACCGTGGCGCTGGATTTTTCGAAATCGCCGGGATCTATGCTCGGTACCAGCAGGCGATTGTTGATTTGCGCTTTTAGTGTGTCATCAATCGCCGATAATCTCGATGTAATGAGAGCGTTATAGACCTCTACCGCCTTGGTCGGAATTGCGAAAGCGTCATGGATGCTGTCCCTCAATATCAGTAAGGGATTAAACCGGCTTTCCCAGGCGATACAAAAGAGAAACAGTCCGGCGGCAATCAACGGTATGATCGTGCTTCCGCCCAAGCCATTTAAAAGATTAACCAATTCCCCGGAGCGGAGGAGCAGCGTCACCAGCGGTTTCAAGGACAGCCACTGCCAAGTAAGCAGCCAATAAAGTGCCGACATAAGCGTGCAGTACGATGCGATCCCTATCCA
This sequence comes from Methylobacter sp., assembly GCA_036741905.1. Lineage (GTDB taxonomy): Bacteria > Pseudomonadota > Gammaproteobacteria > Methylococcales > Methylomonadaceae > Methylobacter_A. The sequence goes on from DAINRH010000214.1 coordinate 4,268, forward strand.
GTAAGTGCTTCTGCGGCTAAAGTATTGGGGTAGCGTCGGTTCGGCGCCTAACTGAATTCGGCGCTTTTGGAAGGATCGATAGGCAAGAAAGAATGCTGCGCCGGTTCCAAGAAACTGCACCGCAAAGTTAATCAAGAGTTCGACAGTCATCGTGGAGCTGCTCCTATGTACTTTTCACAAGGTTTTGAGGTGGGGGGAAATGTTCAAGTCCCGCTTGATTATAAACGCGCTTAAGGCATGGGCGGTAATAACTTCCTGAAATCCAGCCTCATTGTTCCCAGCCAGAATGTCAATGCCATTCAGTTAATGGATCACCATTGAAAACTGTTATAAAAATTGAGCAAAGTTCTCGCCGCTGTAGGGCGCGCCGTGCGTGTCTTTCCCGATGTTCGAAAAACTTTGCTATTTCATTGGCGAACATTTGCAGTGACGCAGAACGTGGAAACCACAAAATAACCGGCTGAGGAGTCAAAAAACGACGGCATGGATATATGCGCCTAAAATCTCTACATTCAGCGCATTCTGTGCTGCCGGAAGCTGAACTTTAGGCTACGCTACCGAGCATGAAATCAAAGCGGCTCAATTAGACGCGGGAACGCGGATAAATTGTGAGAATTGATCAGAGCACGTCTTAACGCTTGACAGATTAGGGTAATCTTATAGAATACCCGGCTCGAACTGCGGAGCGGTAGTTCAGTTGGTTAG
>DAINRH010000214.1:4982-7144 GCA_036741905.1 Methylobacter sp.
CCGGCCTGTCACGCCGGTGGTCGCGGGTTCGAGCCCCGTCCGCTCCGCCATCTCCGGACAGTATTTCCACTGTCGATCAAAACAATACCGTTAAGTTTTTTCCATTAATCGCAAATGATGAGCCGTCTTGGTCAGGCCGGTTATGGCGGGTATCTTCAATATTACCGTTTTTTTGAAATCCTCCCCCCGTAATGCTGTAAAATCGTTTTTTTTTATCCCGCTTTCAGATGACCATCAGGCTACCCGTACCGCGCATTGCATTAACCCCTGGAGAACCCGCAGGCATAGGTCCCGATCTTTGCATTCAGCTTGCACAGCAGGATTTGCCCTGCCAAATTGTTGTGATAGCCAGTCCGCAATTATTGGAAGCGCGCGCCGGACAGTTAGGTTTGCCGCTTCAGATAACAGAGTTCGATAGCGGCATGCCCGCCTCTGCCCAGACTGCCGGACGCTTGACGGTATTGCCGGTGGAATTGGCGGAACCGGTTCAGTGCGGACAATTGAATCAGGCCAATAGCCGCTATGTGTTAAAAACCATTACCAAAGCGACCAAAGGTTGTATGGAGGCGGTTTTTGACGCGATGGTCACCGGGCCTGTCCATAAAGGCATCATCAACGATGCGGGTTTGTCTTTTACCGGTCATACCGAATTTATTGCGAGCATTACTGGCGGGTATCCGGTGATGATGCTGGCAACGCCGGGCTTGCGGGTGGCGCTGGCGACGACGCATCTGCCGCTGTCGGAAGTCAGTCAGGCCATTACTCATACTCGACTGCGTACGGTGATTCGGATACTGAATCAAGAACTGCGCTCGCGTTTTGGCATAGCCCACCCGAAAATACTGGTGTGCGGGCTTAACCCCCATGCCGGAGAAAACGGGCATCTGGGCCGGGAAGAAATCGACATTATCGAGCCGGTACTCGACAGTTTTCGCAAGCAGGGCTTGAATCTGCTTGGGCCGTTACCGGCCGATACGTTGTTCACCGAAAAATATCTGGCTACCGCGGATGCGGTCTTGGCGATGTATCATGATCAAGGCTTGCCGGTTCTTAAACATATGGGTTTTGGACAGGCTGTCAATATTACCCTGGGGCTGCCAATTATCCGCACGTCGGTTGACCACGGCACGGCTTTGGATCTTGCCGGCAGCGGCAAGGCCGATTCAGGCAGCCTGCAATTCGCACTGCAAACCGCATTAACAATGGCTAAGCAATAAAAATGGCACATACTCCGCGCAAGCGCTTCGGTCAGAATTTTCTTCATGACCACACTATTATTTACAACATTATCTCCAGTATTCAGGCTAGGCCCGGTCAGCATTGGGTTGAGATAGGGCCGGGGCAGGGCGCATTGACCGAGCCGTTGCTAAACGAAGGCGTGCGCCTGGACGTGGTTGAACTTGACCGGGATTTGGTGGTTTTGCTTAAGCAGAAATTCAAGCAATACTCTAACCTGCAAATTCACAGCGCCGATGCGTTAAGGTTTGATTTTTCGTCGCTGGCTGACGGGGAAAAACTGCGTATCATCGGCAATCTTCCGTATAACATTTCAACGCCGTTGATGTTCCATCTGCTGGATAACGCCTATTGCATTGAAGACATGCATTTCATGTTGCAAAAGGAAGTGGTCGACCGGATTTGCGCGGTTCCGGGCAGCAAAAAATACGGCAGGCTTAGCGTCATGATGCAATATTATTGCTTACCTGAACTGTTATTTGAGGTGCCGCCGGAAAGCTTCGACCCGATTCCGCAGGTGATGTCGGCCATTGTCAGGCTGGTACCGCATTTACAACCGCCGGTTGCGGTTAATGATGTGAGCAAACTCAATCGGGTTGTGACTCAGGCATTTTCGCAACGGCGCAAAACCTTGCGTAATTCGCTGAAAAAACTGATTGCCGAGGAAGACATTGTCGGCTTGGGCATAGACCCGACACTCCGGGCCGAAAGCATATCGCTGGCTGAGTTCGCCCGCTTAAGCAATGTGTTGCCACTCTAAAAACAATAGTTTATTTGTTTCCGGCAAATCCAGAAAATTAAAATTCCCGAATTTGCCGGACAAGTTTTTTAGGGCCACATAGCACCCAGGCCCATACGCCATCATGCTTTCGCTAGGAGTCTGTCGGATAGGGCTCGGCATTCTGCTTATTGCATGTCCAATGGAT
>DAINRH010000215.1:0-7075 GCA_036741905.1 Methylobacter sp.
GGTGGCTTCGACATTGACGCCGGACATCATGCCGTCCCTGGAAATATCGGTGTAGATAATGGCTTCGACGCCGTCTTCTTCAAAATGCTGGGCCAGGTCGATCACGTCATGCTTGGACAGCTTGGACCAGCCGTCAATAGCCACTTTGCCGTCTTTTGCATCCAGTCCGACGATGATGTGGCGCGGATATTCCAGCGCCATATCCCTGACAAAATGCGGTTCATTCACCGCCTTGGTGCCGATAATGACGTACTCCACACCGGCGTTAAGATAAGCCTGAATCGTTTCTTCATCGCGAATACCGCCGCCTATCTGTATCGGCACATTGGGGTAGGCTTCGACGATGGCATGAATGACTTCGGCATTTCTTGGTTTTCCGGCAAACGCGCCATCCAGGTCAACCAAATGGATTCTTTTTGCGCCCGCGGCAACCCACTTGCCTGCTACGGCGACCGGGTCATCGGAAAAAATCGTATTATCATCCATTCGTCCCTGACGCAAACACATTTTCCTTCTTTTAAATCGATTGCAGGTATTAACAACATAACTTATAAAATCCTCAGCGGCGTGTAATTATTATAGGGGCGATTTATCTGCCCGAAGACGAAATACCCAGCGGGTACACGTGGATTCATCCCTATGCTTGCCCATCCCAATGCATAAAATTCTCCAACAGTTGCAAACCAACTGCCTGGCTTTTTTCGGGGTGAAATTGTACGGCAAAAACATTATCGTGCGCCAAAGCGCAGGTAAATGCATCCGGGTATTGCGCAGTCGCCGCCATTATCGCGGCATCATCGGGCTGCGCATAATAACTATGCACAAAATAAAAGCGGCTGTCTTGGGGAATATTTTTCCAGAGCGGATGTTGGTGCAGCTGATGAACCTCATTCCAGCCCATGTGCGGGATTTTGAGGGAATTGCCGTCGCTGTCTGTTAACGATTCGGGAAAATGTACGACGTGCCCGGAAAAAATATCCAGACAAGGCGTGCCGCCGTTTTCTTCGCTGTCGGTCAATAAGGCCTGCATGCCTAGGCAAATGCCCAGTAAAGGCTTGCTTTGGGCAACCTGCCGGATAACATCGGCTAAGCCCGATTGATTGAGCGCCAGCATGCAATCCCGTATCGCGCCGACACCGGGGAAAACCACCCGGTCGGCACCGAGGATCGAAGCGGCATCGGACACGCAAATGACGTCCACTTCAGGCGCTGCATGTTGCAGGGCCTTTACGATTGAATGCAGATTACCCATTCCATAATCAATTACAGCGACAGAAGACATAAGAAATACAGACTAAAGGTTAAGGGGCAAAATTAAAGTTAAAGGCTGCCCTTGGTTGACGGCATCATGCCCGCCATGCGCGGGTCGAGGGTAATCGCCATGCGGATGGCCCTGCCCATGGCTTTAAAAATGGTTTCGGCGACATGGTGGGCGTTTGCGCCTTTCAGGTTGTCGATATGCAACGTTACGCCGGCATGGTTGACGAAGCCTTGAAAAAATTCGCGGAATAAATCAACGTCAAAGCGGCCGATCATAGCTTTCGGGTATTTAACCTCATAAAACAAGCCGGGACGTCCGGAAAAATCAATCACGACTCGCGACAATGCTTCATCCAACGGTACGTAGGCGTGCCCGTAGCGATAAATGCCTTTTTTGTCGTGCATGGCTTTGGCAAAAGCCTGGCCTAAGGTAATGCCGATGTCTTCAACCGTGTGGTGATCATCAATAGCCAAATCGCCTTTGGCAACAATGTCCATGTCAATCAAACCGTGTCTGGCAATCTGATCGAGCATGTGTTCAAGAAAAGGTACGCCGGTCGAAAATGAGGATTTACCCGACCCATCCAGATTAATTTTAATGTTGATTTGAGTTTCAAGCGTATTTCGCTCTACTTCCGCAGTACGTTGATCCATGATGACATGATTTATATTGGAGATTGGCGGCATTCTACTATGACAAGCAAGATTTTGCAGTGTTTGTTATTCATTGTAAACGATGGGAATGCGCCGTTTATAAAATATAGATGCCGACTTTGTAGGCATAGATCAAGTTATGAGAAGGCGATGTTTTTGATAGGTAATTGAACATACCCGGCGTAATGGCGAGTCTGCTCAGCAATGTAGTTCTGCACGTACAATATGTTCAGCTTTAGCTGGCTTTTTTTATGGCTATTATTTGAGACAATGCCTCATCGCCAAAAGGGGAAGACGGATTTTAAGAAAGCCCAATATGATATTGCCAAGGATGGAACGAAATGCCAACCAAGCCGGCGATCTTTAGTCCCAGCGCATTCAGTGTTCTGGGACTTTTTTTTGACATCAGCAACCTGCGCCCGCCGCGTGATCGATCATTCGCGCGCCCCAATACGGATAAACGGTCTATCATTAAAAGTGCTTTCCTTATAATGTGCTACCCTTCAAACCGGTTATCTTGTTAATTTAAACATTGCTGCCGTTTTTCGCCCACTGCGGCTGACATCTCAATATTTATATTCTTGACAGGCCGCAATAATTCTTCAAGGAGCAAGCTGTGAATGAAGCGCCACCTACAGATGTACTGACATTTAAGCTGAGCGATGACGGCAGGTTGCTGGCAACATTCGAAGCGAGTGAATGCAAGCCCCCGCTGGATGAAGCGGCGATTAAAGGCGCGCTGGCCGAGCAAGGCCTGTCCGGTCTGTTTCTATATGAAAACGCGCTCTCAACGTTGCTAAAAAAGTACAGCAGTCCCTGCGAGAGCTTTGTATCGGAAATTGGCGAACGCCGGGATGGCGGATGTACGATCAAAATCGATGACGAGAAAATGACCGCCCGGCTTACTTTAACCCCTCCCTATGGCGGCGCTCCGGTTACGCTATTGCAAATCCAGCTGGCTTTGCAGGAAAGGGGGGTAGTCAAAGGCATCATGACCAATGAAATCGAAACCGCCTTAACAGAAGGCTACGCCACGGAACGCATCATCGCTCAAGGGCAGCGTCCTGTGAAGGGTATCGATGCGCGTTTTCAAAGCCTGATACCGCAAATAAGAGAACGGAAACCCCAGATAGATAAGCGAGGTATCGCCAACTACCGAGATCTTGGGCAGCTTATTGTGGTAAGGCCCGGCGATCCGCTGATGTGCCGCACGCCGCCCACCGCAGGCAAACAAGGCTGGGATATTACCGGGCGGGCGATTATGCCTCAACCGGGGCAGGATATACAGTTTGCTTCGGGGCTGCAAGGCGTGGAACTGGATCCGGAGGCCGAGCTGGACCCGGATAATAACAGCCTACTGCTGGCTGCGATCACCGGCCAGCCCAAGTTGGTGCCTAATGGCGTTGTGGTGGAACCCACCCTCGCGCTGCCGCAGGTGGATATGTCAACCGGAAATATGAGTTTCGACGGCACCATTAACATTAAAGGCGACGTCAAGGACGGGATGAAAATTCGCGTGACCGGCGATGTGTTCGTAGGGGGGACGGTCGAAGCGGCGGAAATTGAAGCGGATGGGAATATCGTTATAAAAGGCGGCGTGATCGGTCATAGCGAACACAGCGGCGATCCAAACGAAGTGCCTACCTTTAACGCGATAATTATAAGCAAAGGTTCAATCAGCGCGCACTTTGCCGAAAATGCTTCTATGGAGGCCGGGATAGATATCATTATTGAAGAATTCTCCATGCATAACCATTTGACCGCGCTCAATCGGGTCTTAGTGGGCAAATCCGGCGGCAGAAAAGGCCGCATTATCGGTGGAATGACTAGCGCATCGGTTCTGGTAAAAACAGCCGTCATCGGTTCCAGCGCCGGATTTATAACCAAGATCAGAGCCGGTTTCAACCCTTACCTTCAGGCGGAGCAGGACCGGCTTAAGCTTGAGATCGACGCCCTTGAAAAGGAGCAGGAAGATCTCAAGAAGATTATTGCCTTTGTCCTGGCGCATCCTGAAAAAGACAAAAACGCTTTGCTAAACAAAGCGCTCCATACCAGGGCTCAAATTGAAATTGATTGCACCCGGCTTCATGCCGAACGAACCCACCTGCTGTCGGAAATGACCCTTGCCGAGCATGTCCAGGTGATTGTGGAACACGCCATCCATGCAGGCGCCGAAATCCAGATTGGAAATGCCGTTTGGAAAAATAATGAAGAACGGGGTAAAGGTGTTTTTCAACTCGTCGAAAATGAAGTTGTTTTTGGAAACATCATGTTGAGCGTCAATTAAACGCGCTGGAACAGAAAACGCCGGTTCCCGGTTTGCTTATCGACCAGGATAGATGTGCTAAAATCCCCGACGGAATAACGCTATTGCCCGCTATCTTCGGCTAGGTCAAAACTTCCGCTCATTGTAGTCGCTTTAAAAATGAACCAGACTTTAAAGAACATTAAATAAACACCGAGAAAACATTATGAAATTTAATCCATGTACTGATAACTGCACTTACGAAGGCGCTCGTTGCGAAGGCTGCGGCCGAACGCACGGAGAAATAGCCGAAACTAAAAAGCTGGTCATGGCGGCAGTGGATTTTGCCCAGACGCAGGGCTATGAAAATATTGAAGAGTTTGCAAGCGCTATCGGACAGAGCATACTTAAAAAACTAAAGAAATCTGCGGCAAAAAAATAGTGGATTTAGCCAAAACGCCTATGACAATCGCTCCTGAAATTATCGGCTATATAGCCGCGACACTCACTACCGCCTCATTTGTACCCCAGGCAATATTGACCATAAAAACCAGGGACACCGAATCCCTTTCGTTGGGCATGTACGGCGCCTTTACCTTGGGTGTGTTGTGTTGGCTTATTTACGGGATTTATCTTGACGATAAGGCCATTATTTTTGCCAACGCAATAACACTGCTGCTGGCCGCATCGATACTTTGCTTTAAGATCTATAACTTAGTGCATAACAAAAAAGCATAAGCGGATTTATGCGCGCTGGAGAATCTCCAGCGCATTGCCGTCCGGATCGCGGCAGAACAGCGCTTGCCTCCCGGATTTACTTAAGCTGTAGGTAATGCCGTTTTTATCCAGCACCTCCCGAACCGGCGCCAGATCCTGCACGCTTAAGGCGATATGCCGATCGCGCCCGCCGTGTTCGGGGCGGCCGGTTGTTGGATCGGAATTTTCCAGTTCCAACAAATGGATCTGCTGTGCGCCCAACTGCAACCATGCGCCCGGAAAGCCCAGATCGGGCCGCTCGGTTTGTTGCATGCCGAGCACATCGCAATAAAATGCCAGCGAAGCGACGGTATCGGAAACAATAAGGCTGGCATGATGCAGGGTGAAATTAAAGTTTGGCATTAGGCTATCTGAATTACAAATGGGTTACTTTGTCTAATACGTCCTGAGCATGTCCCTCGGGCGTGACGCCATAAGCGGCTTCGGCCAATACGCCTTGCTTATCAATAATGAAGGTGGAACGAAGAATGGCCATGCTTTTAACGCCGTTTTTTTCGCGTTCCTGCCATACGCCGTAGCTTTCGCAAAGTTCGCCATCGACATCGGCCAGTAAATCCACTTTCAGGTCGAACTTGTTAATGAAATCGACATGGCTGGCGCAGGAATCCTTGCTCACACCGATAACCACGGTATCGGCCTTGGCAAATTCCCCTGCCAGCTGAGTGAACTGGTTTGCTTCGATAGTGCAGCCCGGCGTGTCGTCCTTGGGATAAAAATACAATACGACATTCTTTTTTCCTAAGTAGTCGGACAAATTAACCGTTTCATTAAATTGATTTTTTGAGCTAAATAGGGGGGCTTTTTGGTGTTTTTCTAACATGGGAATCTCCTTGAGAGTTCACTGATTGTTAAAACCTGAAACCGCAGTGTAAGCGCAATCAAAGTTTCGCTGCAAGCCCTATAAAACCCGGAGATATGTGCGTTAATTGGTCTGGGACGTGAAAAAACTTCTTTTACTCGCCACGAACGACTGCAAGGACAGATATTTGCTCCTGCAATATCTGCATTCCCCACTTCCGTGTGGGTTATGCAGGAGGTAGAGCAATGCAGGAGCAATTGCCGAGGCACGAAGGACACGAAGAAATAAAACTTCGTGTCTTCGTGGTGATAATCTTTTAATTGTTAATCGGAAATTACGATTACGCCTTATTCTCGCCGCCGAACAGCTCCAGCAAACGCGGCAGGAAATTGGCCAGTTCCAGCGACATAATCGAAAAATCCACATCGAACTGTTCCGCTTCAGAATCGGTATCAATATCGGACACCTGGTCCTGAATCAGATCAAGAAACTTAAGGCGTTTAACGGCCAGATTTTCATCGATAATGAAAGCAATACGATCCGCCCAATTCACCGCCAGCTTGATGACTTCTTTGCCGGTATCCAGATGGTTTTTGATTTCCGGCAGGCTCAGATCATGGCGTTTGCAACGGATAATGCCGCCTTCCTCTTCAGGCGCGCGCAGTTCGCATTCGTCTTCAATGGTGATGTCGTCCGGCGGCTGATTGTTGACCAGCCACTCGGTCATGACTTTGACCGGTTTCTCGATGGTATTGAGCGGAACGGCCGGTAGCGATCCCAGGCATTTGCGCAAACTGCTCAGCAAATCCTCGGCTTTTTTGGCCGAAGCCGCATCGACAACCAGAAAACCGCCTTTAGGGTCGATATAAGCGTAAGTCTTGTTCGAGAAGGTGAAGGCTCTGGGCAGCAATTCAAAGATCAGCTCATCCTTGATTGCAGTGCGTTCTTTTTTGGATAACTTGCGGCCTTGCTGTTCCTCGGTTTCAAGAATCTTTTCCTGCATCATTTCATTGACTACGGATGCGGGCAGGACGCGTTCCTCTTTCTTTCCGCAGACCATCAAAAAGCCGTTCGCGCTATGCACCAGCTGTTCGGACGATTTGCCCACCGGCGAGGTCCAACCGAAAGTGAATTCCTCATGACTGCCGCAAGGGCGGAACGCCATTTGTTGAAGTTTTTCTTCCAGCTCCGCCGGAGTCAAAGTGAAATCTTCAGTAAGACGAAAAATGCTCAGATTTTTAAACCACATGTGCAACGGAACCCTTGTAAATAAAATGACTGCGCATTATCGCAAATTTGACGACGTAAAAATAAATTTTGTAACTGTATCAGTAGATGCC
>DAINRH010000216.1:0-6935 GCA_036741905.1 Methylobacter sp.
GTTTTATGAAGTTTTTGAATAAGCGATCAACGCTTCGAATTTAGCTTTTGCCGCTCCGCTGGCGATAAGTTCTTGGGCTTTTTCTATGCCCGCGCTTAAGGAATCGGTAATATCGGCCGCATAAATTGCCGCGCCGGCATTGAGCGCCACAATGTCTCTGGCCGCTCCGGCTGTATTGTCCAGCACCGATTTTACCATCACCAAGCTGGAGGCCGCACCATCGATGGCTAATTCGGCCAGACCGGCGCGTTTAAAACCGAATTGCTCCGGCGTGATTGTATAGAGGCTGACTTCGCCGTGTTTAAGCTCGGCAATGCTTGTCGGCGAGGCAATGCTGATTTCATCGAGCCCATCATCGGCATTGACGACCAACACATGTTTGCTGCCGAGTTTTTTCAGGACATGAGCCAGCGGTTCCACCCACTGTTTGGCAAACACGCCGATCAGCTGGTTCGGCGCTCCGGCAGGATTGGATAACGGGCCTAACAGGTTGAACAGGGTTCTGACGCCCATTTCTTTACGGGCATTGCTGGTGTGCTTCATCGCGCCGTGATGCTTGGGCGCGAATAAAAAGCCGACGCCGATTTCATTGACGCAATGCGCGACTTGTTCGGCGCTTAAATCCAGGTTGACCCCGGCGGCTTCCAACAGGTCGGCGCTGCCGCAACTGCTGGACACGGAGCGGTTGCCGTGTTTGGCGACCTGTCCGCCCGCTGCGGCGACGACAAAGGCGCAGGTAGTGGAGATGTTAAAGGTGTTCGCGCCATCGCCGCCGGTGCCGCAGGTGTCGATGACGTGGTCGCCGGTCACTTCCACTTTGGTTGCCAGTTCGCGCATCACTTCGGCGGCGGCGGCGATTTCGTCGACGGTTTCGCCTTTGCAGCGCAGGGCGATTAAGAACCCGCCGATTTGCGCGTCGGTAGCTTGGCCGCTCATGATCAGCCGCATCACGTCGCGCATTTGCTCGGAGCTAAGATTTTGTTTGTTCAGCAGGGCTTGCAGGGCTTGTTGTATGTGCATTTAGGTTTGTTTTTTGTGTTTTAAAGTTCAAGTTATCCACGAAAGACACGAAAAGCACGAAAATATTTTCTTTCGTGCTTTTCGTGTCTTTCGTGGACCAAATTGATTATTAAGATCAGCTTTTCAACGCATCCTGTAGACGCTGATAAATGCCGCCGAAGCTGCCATTACTCATCAGCACGAAATGCCCGCCGTAGCGCGCTTCGAATTTGAGCTTAGCGATGATGTCATCCAGCGACCGGCAGATTTCGATATTACCGGCGTATTTTTTCAGCTCGCCCAGGTCCCAGCCCATCGCTTCCGGCTGGTAGATGATAGCCAGGTCGGCATTGCCTAAGGATTCCGCCAGCGTTTTGGTATGTACGCCCAGGCGCATGGTGTTCGAGCGCGGTTCGACGATAGCGATGATGCGCTCTTGTCCCACCTGTTTACGCAAACCGTCCAGCGTCGTTTGTATCGCGGTCGGATGGTGGGCGAAGTCGTCATAGATGGTTACGCCATTGATGCTGGCGATCACTTCCATCCGGCGCTTGACGTTCTTAAACCGCCCCAGCGCGGTTATCGCATCCTTGGGCAGGATGCCGACGTGTTTGGCGGCGACTATCGCCGACAACGCATTGTAGACATTGTGATTGCCGGTCAGCGGCCACTCGACACAGCCTTGCAGTTGGTTGTCCATCATTACATCGAACTTGCTGCCGTCACTGTTAATCAGTTGGGCGTTCCACGGGGCATCGGCTTCAATCGAGGTCTTGGCTACCGGCGTCCAGCAACCCATCGCCAATACCTCATTGATATTGGCGTCGCATTCGGGGCTGATAATCAGGCCTTCGCCGGGCACCGTCCTGACCAGATGGTGGAATTGTTTTTTAATCGCGTCCAGGTCGGGAAAAATATCGGCATGGTCGTATTCAAGGTTATTCAGGATGGCGGTGCGGGGGCGATAGTGGACAAATTTGGAGCGCTTGTCGAAAAACGCCGAATCGTATTCATCGGCCTCGATCACGAAAAAATCCGACTCGCCCAGCCGCGCCGAAATGCCGAAATTCAGCGGGATGCCGCCGATTAAAAAGCCCGGCTTAAAACCCTGATGCTCCAATATCCAGCTCAACATGCTGGTGGTGGTGGTTTTGCCGTGGGTTCCGGCAACGCCCAGCACCCATTTGTCCTGCAACACCTGCTCCGCCAACCATTGCGGGCCGGATACGTATCTTAAGCCCCTGTTTAGCACCGCTTCGACTTCAGCATTGCCGCGCGACAGCGCATTGCCGATAATCACCAGATCGGGTTTGCTATCGAGGTTCTCGGCCCGATAGCCTTCCACCAGCACGATACCCTGCTGTTCAAGCTGCGTGCTCATCGGCGGATAGACGTTTTGATCGGAGCCGCTGACCTGATGCCCCAACTGCCGTGCAATCACGGCAAGTCCGCCCATGAATGTTCCGCAAATACCTAAGATGTGAATATGCAATGTTTTATCCTGAGTTAAATTATTTTTTGCCTTCGTCTTCTGCCGAACCATCCCCATCGCCTTTTGCCCCGGCATTTTCCAGGATTTTGATGATTTTTTTCTGGCCGATTCGCTTGGCTCGGGTCATCACAGTGTTATTCTTCTTATCGACGGCATTAACATCGGCGCCGGCTGCAATCAATGAATTTACGATGTCTTCATTGCCGAAAACCAGCGCATCCATTAACGCGGTCGTTCCCGCGTTATCGGCGATGCCGACATCGGCTCCGTATGCCAACAACGCTTTAACAATATGGACATTGCCGTTAAAACTCGCCACCATCAATGCGGTGCGGCCGCCCGCTGTTTTACTATTAACATCAATACCTTGCCCCAGCAAAGTCTCCGTTCTTTCAATCTTGCCCATCATTGCCGCGGCAAATAAATCTTTGGCATCTTCCGCATGAGCCGCTTGGGACAAGACCAACAACAGGATTAAAAAGCCGTCTTTGTATTTCATACTGAATAGTTGCTTGCGTTTAATGAAAAGTTACGATGAAATAATCAACATATAACCTATATGATCTAATAATGAACGAAAAAAACAAAATAATAGTTGAAGCCACGCCTCATTTTATAGAGGCGCAATCCTCTCCCGATGAGGGGCGCTATGTCTTCGCCTACACCATCACTATCACCAATGTCGGCGAAATACCGGCCAAGCTGCTTCAGCGTCATTGGCTGATTACCGATTCCAATGGCAAAATTCAGGAAGTCAGAGGCGACGGCGTTATCGGCGAACATCCTTATCTGAAACCCGGCGAGTCTTTCCGTTATACCAGCGGGGCAATCATCGCAACGCCGGTCGGAACCATGCAGGGCGCCTATACGATGCATTCCGATGACGGCGATAACTTTAGCGCAGACGTTCCCCGATTTACCTTATCCATCCCAAGAACCCTGCATTAACAATGTCTATTTATGCTATCGGTGATATTCAAGGCTGTTTCGATGAATTATTGCGGCTCCTCGATGCGATCTCTTTCAATGAACAGTCCGATCAACTGTGGTTTGCCGGCGATCTGGTCAATCGCGGCCCCAAGTCTTTGGAAACGCTGCGCTTTGTCAAATCATTGGGAGATTCTGCAATCACCGTATTGGGCAACCATGATTTGCATTTATTGGCCGCTTCCTGCGCACCCAAAATAGCCAATAAAAAAGACTCGCTGCTGCCGATCCTTGAAGCGCCGGACAGGGATGAATTGATCGATTGGCTTAGACATCGGCCGCTATTTCATTTTAACGATACTTTCTGCCTGGTCCATGCCGGTCTGCCGCCGCAATGGGATTTTAAAAGAACCCAAAAAATGGCCTTGTTAGCGGAACAGGCCTTAAAAAGCCCCAATTATCAGGCATTTTTAAAACAAATGTACGGCAACAAGCCCAATATCTGGTCGTCTAACTTGAAAGGGGTCGACAAGCTGCGTTTTATCGTCAATTGCTTTACCCGAATGCGTTATTGCGATGTTAACGGTCGACTGGATTTTATTAATAGCGGACCTTTAGGCTCCCAGCCCAAAAGCCTGGTGCCCTGGTTCGAAGCGCCTAAACGTAAAAATGCAGACATGCGCATTATCTTCGGCCATTGGTCCTCTTTGGGCTATTACGAGGGACCGAACTGCTATGCGATTGATACCGGCTGTCTTTGGGGCGGCCAATTGACCGCATTAAAACTCGGGGAACAGGTAGAGCGTTTCAGCATCGATTGTCCCGAAGCTAAAAAACCCCGTAAAAATATTCTGGCAGTAGCGGGTTAAAGCTTCTGCTCTTAAAAATCTTTTATTCACCACGAAGACACGAAGAAATAAAACTTCGCGTCTTCGTGGTGATAATTTAATCAATGTCTTCGTTTTTCCAGCTTCAAAAAACTATAGCTGAACGCCACATCAGGATCGTCCTGAATATCTTCCCGCTCCACCTCAATCCACTGTTCGGAATCAATCTCGGGAAAAAACGTATCGCCGGGAAATTCCCGGTGTATTTGCGTCAGGTAGAGCGTATCGGCAACCGGCAGCATCGACTTGTAAAAATCCGAGCCGCCGATAACAAAGATCTCATCGCTGTCGCCGCAACTTGCCAGCGCCTTGTCAATATCGTTAAAAACCAGACAGCCCGGCTGGCTGTATGACGGATTCCTGCTGATAATAATATTAGTGCGCCCCGGCAACGGCCTGCCTATCGACTCATAGGTTTTGCGGCCCATCAAAATGGGCGAGCCCAGGGTTATTTTTTTAAATTTTTTGAGATCGGCGGATAAATGCCAGGGCATCCGGTTATTCAGGCCGATGGCCCGGTTGCTCGCCATCGCGACGATAAGTGATATTTTCATTTTAATGCAGTATGAAAAATATACTGGTTGTATTTACCGGCGGCACTATCGGCTCTATTGCAACCGGCGGCACCATCGATACCTCCGAGACCGCATCGTTCGAATTGATCCGGCAGTTTCAACAGCAATATGAAAATCACCGGCAAATTCATTTCGACACGATCCAGCCGCTACAGATATTAAGCGAGAACCTTGCCCCCCCTGCCTGGAAAACGCTGATAGCCGCGATAGAAGCCGCCCGGCCCGATCAGTACGACGGCATCATCATTACTCACGGCACAGACACGCTGGCTTATACGGCTTGCGCGTTGAGCTATTATTTTAACGCCCTTAAGATACCGATGCTGCTGGTTTCCAGCGATTATCCGCTGGACCATCCCAAAGCCAACGGCCTGGAAAACTTTATCTGCGCCGTTGAATTTGTCCTGCAAACAAACCAACCCGGAATTTTTGTGCCTTACCGCAACCCGCAGCAAACCACCCAAGTCCATCAAGGCACTCGCCTGGGCTGTTCTTTACAGTTAAGCGGCGATTTTTTCAGCGTTCAGGGCAAGAGTTATCTGCAATTCGAAAACCCGCAGTTTTCATTGTTGAACCCGCCTGCGCAACAAACGCCGATCCGGCATATCCCGTTAAAAGCCGATTTTTCCGGTCGCATCTTAATGATAAAACCCTATCCGGGCCTGGATTACACACGGTTTAACCTGGACAATGCCGATGCGGTTTTGCACGATTTATATCACTCCGGCACCGCGTGCGCATCGCCGCAATGGGGCGAAAACTATTCGCTGCTTGCATTTATAAAACGCTGCGAACAACAAGGAATCACCGTGTATCTGGCCCCGGCGATTAAATCAGCCGATGCCTATCAAAGCACCCAAGCCTTAATCGATCAAGGCGCTGAAATAATCTGGAATATGTCGATTGAAGCGGCCTATGTAAAACTGCTGCTGGCCTATGGAAACTTTGCTGATAAGCGGGAAATAATGGCTTTTATGACCGCGGATATTGCCGGGGAACACCTTTAACCAAGCATGGACGATGGCAAATACCAGAGGACTTCGTTAGGGGCTCTGACGCATGCCATTACGTTAAGAACATTGCGAGTCAGACCTTCCAGGTTTTAAAAACCTGGAAGGTCTTGCATATCTTAAAAGCTTATTCGGCAATAAAATGATTCTGATAATCGTCCATAGCTCGTCTGATCACTTCATGCGCCTCTTCCCGGCCATACACATTGGTTATTTCGCAGGAACTCTTTTCGCTCGGCAGCTGTTTATAGGTCAGGAAATAATGTTTCAGCCGGTTGATATAAGACTCGGGGCAGTCCGATACGTCGCTCCATTGCCGATAAAACTCGTCGCCTTTCATTACCGCAATAATCTTGTCGTCGGCTTCGCCTCCATCCAGTAAGCGAAAACCGCCAATGGGTATCGCCTGTAACAGAATGTCGCCATGCGTCACGCTACGCTCGCTCAACACGCAAATGTCCAGCGGGTCTCCATCGCCTTTCGCAACCGGCTTACCGGATCTTAATGCGGCATATTCCGCCACCCTGTCCGCGCAATAGGTTTGAGGAATAAAACCGTAAAGCGTCGGCACCGTGTTGGAAAACTTTTGCGGCCGATCGATTTTCAGATACCCGGTTTCTTTGTCGATTTCATATTTAACGGTATCCGACGGGACAATTTCGATGAAGGCCGTGACGATGTCCGGCGTATGGTCGCCCGGACGAATGCCGTGCCAAGGGTGAGCTTTGTATTGAATATTCATGGTTGAGGGTTTATTTTGCTTAAAAAAAGAAGAGTGCTGTTTTCAACATCGTTAAATAGAAATCGGCGCTTTGATATGTTCGTGCGCCTGATAATCGACGACTTCGAAGTCTTCATATTCATAGTCGAATATCGATTCCGGCCTGCGCTTTATTGTTAACGTCGGCAGCGCGTAAGGCTTGCGGGTTAGCTGCAAGTCAGCCTGCCGCTGATGATTCAGGTAAAGATGCACGTCGCCGCCGGTCCAGACAAAATCGCCGACTTCCAAATCGCACTGCTGGGCGACCATATGCGTCAACAAGGC
>DAINRH010000217.1:0-6928 GCA_036741905.1 Methylobacter sp.
TTATACGGGATTGCGTGGGTGGGTTCGCTTTATTAATCCGACAGTCTCCTAGAGCCTTATTCTGGGCGGGTATTCGATCCCTGTTGCGGTTCAGGCGGAATGTTTGTGCAGTCCGAAAAGTTTGTCGAAGAACATCAGGGCCGCGTTAACGATATTTCCATTTACGGGCAGGAAAGTAACCAGACCACTTGGCGGCTGGCGAAAATGAACCTCGCCATACGCGGCATTGACAGCTCGCAAGTCAAATGGAATAACGAAGGCTCGTTTTTAAACGACGCCCACAAAGACCTGAAAGCCGATTTCATCATCGCCAACCCGCCGTTTAACGTTAGCGACTGGAGCGGAGAATTGTTGCGCGGTGACGGCCGCTGGCAATACGGTACGCCGCCCGCAGGTAATGCCAATTTTGCGTGGCTACAGCACTTTGCCTACCATTTAGCGCCGGCGGGCCAAGCGGGCGTGGTATTGGCAAAAGGTGCGTTGACTTCTAAAACCAGCGGCGAGGGCGACATCCGCAAGGCCCTGATCGAAGACGGCAACCTGATCGACTGCATCGTCAACCTGCCCGCCAAATTGTTCTTGAATACCCAAATTCCAGCAGCGTTGTGGTTCATGAGCCGCAACCGCAGCAACGGCAAATTCAGGAATCGTAGCGGAGAGATTCTGTTTATCGATGCGCGTAATTTGGGGCATTTAATCAACCGCCGCACCCGCGAATTATCCGAAGACGACATTAAGAAAATTGCCGACACCTATCATAATTGGCGTAACCCTGACGGTACGTATGAAGATATAAAAGGCTTTTGTTGTTCCGCGCCGATTGATCGGGTCAAAGAACTGGATTATGTATTGACACCTGGGCGTTATGTCGGCTTGCCCGATGAAGAGGATGATTTTGATTTTAAGGAGCGGTTTGCCTCGCTTAAAGCGGAATTTGAGGCGCAGTTAATCGAGGAAGCTGAACTTAACAAAGTGATTGCTGAGAATTTGGTACGGGTTGAATTATGAGCGAGTGGCGTGAAATGGCTCTTGATTCTGTCGCGTTAATTAACCCGCCAGAATCATTAAAAAAGGGGGCCTTAGCAAAAAAAGTTGCAATGGACGCGATTCAGCCGTTTACAAAGAAACCCTCATCGTTCGCTATAGAGGAATACAATGGAGGCATGAAATTTCGCAATGGCGATACTATCATTGCTCGAATAACACCATGCTTAGAAAACGGTAAAACAGCATATATAGATATTCTGAAGGATGGGGAGGTTGGATTCGGCTCAACGGAATATATAGTTCTAAGAGAGCGAGAAGAAATAAGCGACAAACAATTCCTTTACTATTTTTCGATTTCTTCTGTGTTCAGAGACATTGCAATATTATCAATGACTGGGAGTTCAGGGCGGCAACGTGTACAAACAGAAGTTGTAAGACAACATATTTTTGAACTCCCCTCTCTCCCCGAACAAAAAGCTATCGCTGCCGTCCTCAGCAGTCTGGACGATAAAATCGACCTGTTGCACCGCCAAAACCTTACCCTCGAAGCAATGGCGGAAACATTGTTCCGGCAATGGTTTGTCGTTGATGCTCGGAAGGATTGGGAGGAAAGACCATTAAGTAAAATTGCAAATTTCCTAAATGGCTTAGCCTGCCAAAAATACCCGCCCCAAAATGCAATTGATAAATTGCCCGTTCTGAAAATTAAAGAATTAAGCAGTGGAATATCTGAATCTTCAGATTGGGCATCAAGCGACATTAAATCTGAATATATTGTAGAAAATGGCGATGTTATTTTTGCATGGTCGGCATCTTTAATGGTTAAAGTTTGGAACGGGGAAAAATGTATTTTGAATCAGCATTTATTTAAAGTTACTTCAACGGAGTTTCCGAAATGGTTTTATTTAATGTGGTGTAAACATCATTTAGACGAATTCATTTCTATTTCATCAAGTCACGCCACAACTATGGGACATATTAAAAGGGGCGATTTAGATAAAGCGATGGTCTTAGTTCCGAATACTAATACTGATGAATTAGACATAATGTCTTCAAAAATGACTCCGATTTTGAACAAACAAATTGCTAACCAAAAACAAATCCGCACCCTACAAACCCTCCGAGACACCCTCTTGCCCAAATTAATGAGCGGCGAAATACGGGTAAAATTAACACCCGCGGAAACACATCATGCAAGCCTATTATGAAATAGAAACCCAAATTCCCGGCAATCATCAGCTTAACATTCAACTGACCGATAATCCGGAGGGCGGTTTGACTGTGGAAGAGATACAAGCATACATTGACGATGAACGTGCAAGCGCAAAAATATTATCCGATTTAGGCGGAACTGAACCGCAATTGGATACAAATGCGCGTAGACAACAGAATGGGTGAGTATGTTGGAGTCCGTTCATGCTTCGACAGGCTCAGCACGAACGGACTCCAACATGCAGTTGTTGCAAAAAATGCAATAACTGTCGCGGACGGTATTATTTGCCCGAAAATCCTCGGTAGTTCCAAATTATTACTCGCAGAACAATAAGGTGACAGTATGACGGCGCCACAAAGCCAAATTACCATTTATCAATCCTCAGACGGCAGCGTACAGCTTGAAGTTACGCTGGATCACGAAACCGTCTGGTTACGGCAAGAGCAAATGAGTGAGCTATTTGGGCGTGAGCGGTCGGTTATTAGCAAACACATTCGTAATGTGTTTATCGAAGGAGAATTGGACGAAAAAAGCAATGTGCAAAATTTGCACATTGCCGGTTCGGACAAGCCGGTTAAGTTTTACAACCTTGATGTGATTATTTCTGTGGGTTACCGAGTGAAATCGCAGCGAGGCACCCAATTCCGCATCTGGGCAAGCAACAATCTCAAACAATACCTAATCCAAGGCTACGTGCTGAATGAACAAAAACTCCAGGCGCAACAGGAAAAGCTGGCCGATCTAAGACAGGCTATTGCTTTGTCTTCCCGGCTGATTCACAACAAAGATTTATCGATTAACGAGTCGCAAGGCATTTTGGCGATACTGGAAAAATACAGCCATGCCTTGACAGTATTGGACGATTACGATCACCAACGCCTGCAAATCGAAGGTACGCAAGTTTTAGAACTACCCAAGATTTCTTACGATGAGGCGATAGAACAAATACGGCTTTGGCGACATCAGGAAAATCTCAGTGCATTATTCGGCAATGAAAAAGACAATTCATTCAGAAGTTCGTTAGAAACCATTTATCAAACCTTTGGCGGTGCGGAGCTTTATCCCAGCATTGAAGAAAAAGCAGCCAATCTGTTGTATTTCATTGTAAAAAACCATTCTTTCACGGATGGCAATAAAAGAATCGCCGCCGCAATTTTTGTCTGGTTTTTAGAACGCCACCACTATTTGTACAATGTCGGCGGTGAAAAACGCATTGCCGATAATGCGCTGGTTGCGTTTACTTTGCTGATTGCCGAAAGCAAACCCGACGAAAAGGAAACTATCGTTAAGGTCATTATCAACTTAATCAATGGAAAAAATGAATGACCCGTCTGACTGAATCAGCTATTGAAGAATTCGCCATCAAGTTATTTGAACGCTTGGGTTATGAGTATATCCATGCTCCCGACATTGCCCCAGATAGCGACCGACCGGAACGCAGCCGTTATGATGAAGTTGTTCTTAGTGAACGCTTAAGCTCGGCAGTGCAACGCATCAATCCAATTATTCCCGCTGTTGCTAGGCAACAAGCCATTAAAGAAATTGAGCGTATCCACTCGCCCGATACCTTAGCCAATAACGAGACCTTTCACCGTTTGCTAACCGAAGGCGTGAACGTGACCTACAGCCAGGACAATCATGATCGCGGCGATTTGGTATGGCTGATTGATTTTACCAACCCGGACAACAACGAATTTGTGGTAGCCAATCAATTCACGGTGATTGAAAACAACCAAAACAAACGCCCTGATCTGGTGCTGTTCGTCAACGGTATTCCGTTGGTGGTGATAGAGCTGAAAAATGCCGTCGATGAAAACACAACCCTAAAGTCGGCTTATCAACAATTAGCTACATACAGGCAAGCCATCCCCAGCCTATTCACTTACAACGCGCTGTTGGTTATTTCCGATGGGCTGGAAGCCAAGGCCGGTTCTCTTTCGGCCGGTTTTTCCCGTTTCATGGCATGGAAAAGCGCGGACGGCAAAGCCGAAGCGTCGCATTTGGTAAGCCAGCTGGAAACCTTGATTAACGGCATGTTGGACAAGGCCACTTTGCTGGATTTGGTTCGTCATTTTGTGGTGTTCGAAAAATCCAAAAAAGAAGACGCGGAAACAGGCGTGATCAGTATCAATACAGTTAAGAAAATAGCGGCCTATCATCAGTATTACGCAGTCAATGCGGCAGTCGCTTCGACCTTGCGGGCTGCGAGTGTCGCCGATCAAGGGTTTGTTCGAGAATCACCGGAAAGTTATGGAGTACCGGGTGTTAAGGCTCAACCTAAAGGCGACCGGAAAGCCGGTGTGGTGTGGCATACGCAAGGTAGCGGCAAGTCGTTGTCGATGGTGTTTTACACCGGCAAGATTGTGTTGGTCTTGGATAACCCGACGGTATTGGTGATTACCGACCGAAACGACCTGGACGATCAATTGTTTGATACCTTCGCGGCCTCTGCACAATTGTTACGGCAAGAACCCAAACAGGTTGAAAATAGACAGCAGTTAAAAGAGCTATTGCAGGTGGCCTCGGGCGGGGTGGTTTTTTCCACTATCCAAAAGTTTCAGCCTGAAGAAGGCAATATTTATGAGGCGTTATCAGGCCGCCGTAATATTGTCGTGATTGCCGATGAAGCGCATCGCACCCAATACGGCTTTACCGCAAAAACCGTCGATGAAAGAGATGCCGACGGCGAGGTGATCGGAAAAAAAGTGGTGTATGGCTTTGCCAAGTATCTGCGCGATGCCTTGCCTAATGCCACGTATTTGGGTTTTACCGGAACGCCGATTGAGAAAACGGATGTCAACACGCCGGCTGTATTCGGCAATTATGTCGATATTTACGACATTGCCCAGGCAGTGGAAGACGGTGCTACGGTACGTATTTATTATGAAAGCCGTCTGGCGAAAGTGGCTTTGAGCGACCAAGGCAAAGAGCTGGTTGCCGAACTGGACGAGGAGCTGGAGCAAGACGAGCTCACCAAAACTCAAAAAGCCAAGGCCAAGTGGACACAAATGGAAGCCTTGGTCGGCAGCGAAAAACGCATTAAAAATATCGCCCAGGATATGGTGAGCCACTTTGAAGCGCGGCAAGCCGTATTTGCCGGTAAAGGCATGATCGTGAGCATGTCGCGCCGCATAGCAGCGGAGCTTTATGATGAAATTATCAAGCTAAAACCGGAATGGCATTCGGATGACTTAAATAAGGGCGTGATTAAAGTGGTGATGACGGCCGCATCATCGGACGGCCCGAGGCTCTCCAAACATCACACGACCAAGCTGGAACGCAAGGCTTTGGCGGAGCGCATGAAAGATAGCGGCGACGAGCTAAAACTGGTGATTGTGCGCGATATGTGGCTGACCGGTTTTGACGCGCCATGTATGCACACGCTTTATATCGACAAGCCGATGAAAGGGCATAATTTGATGCAGGCCATTGCGCGCGTCAATCGGGTCTATGGCGACAAGCCCGGCGGTTTGGTCGTGGATTATTTGGGTATTGCGTCCGATCTTAAGCAAGCCTTGTCGTTCTATTCGGATGCGGGCGGAAAAGGCGACCCCACCTTAGCACAGGAACAAGCCGTTCATCTGATGCTGGAGAAAATCGAAGTAATTTCCGCAATGTATCACGGCTTTGCTTACGAAGATTATTTTGCCGCCGAAACCTCACAAAAATTGGCGCTGATTCTGGCGGCAGAAGAGCATATTTTGGGCCTGGATGACGGCAAGAAACGTTATATCAATGAAGTCTCCGCCCTATCCCAAGCTTTTGCGATTGCAATTCCGCATGAACAAGCCATGGATGCCAAAGATGAAGTGGCGTTTTTTCAGGCGGTAAAAGCGCGATTGGCTAAATTTGACAGCACCGGTTCCGTTCAAACCAGCGAAGAAATAGAAACAACCATCCGGCAGGTGATTGATAAAGCGCTGGTGTCCGAACAGGTGATTGATATTTTTGATGCGGCCGGAATCAAAAAGCCGGATATTTCCATACTTTCAGAAGAATTTTTACTGGAATTGAAGGGCATGGAGCATAAGAATGTAGCTTTGGAAGTGCTTAAAAAATTACTCAATGATGAACTGAAAGTCCGGGCTAAAAAGAACTTGGTACAAAGTAAATCGTTGATGGCTTTGCTGGAAAGCTCCATCAAGAAATATCACAACAAAATTTTGACTGCTGCCGAGGTCATGGATGAACTAATCAAAATCAGTAAAGAAATTGTCGTTTCCGATAACGAAGCGAAAACACTGGGTTTAACGGATTTTGAGTATGCGTTTTATACAGCAGTCGCCAATAATGACAGCGCTAAAGAATTGATGCAGCACGATCAATTGCGCGAGCTGGCAGTCGTTCTAACGCAAAAGGTACGAGAAAACGCTTCAATCGACTGGACAATTAAAGAAAGCGTACGGTCCAAATTAAAGGTCATCGTCAAAAGAACGCTAAGGCAGTTCGGCTATCCGCCCGACATGCAGTTACTCGCCACTGAAACCGTTTTGAAGCAGGCCGAAATGATCGCCAATGAGTTGACGGGCATATAAAGTCAATGAATGAAGTGTGATGAATATAGCTTTGTGTTATATCCCCAACATGAGCATATCGATAGCTGCCGCAATTCGGGCAGGTAATTTCTTGATATAGAACCCGAAGTTGGTAAAACGACAAAAAGTCCTCTCCAGAGGCATAAGTATCTACACAACTTTGCCTAAAAATTGCTGGGCCGTTGCTTTCAAT
>DAINRH010000218.1:0-6852 GCA_036741905.1 Methylobacter sp.
TATACGGGATTGCGTGGGTGGGTTCGCTTTATTAATCCGACAGTCTCCTAGCGCCGTCATACTGGCATGGATGCCAGTATCCAGTCACATGGATGTGAAGGTATGACTTGGCATAATGCCTAAATCGGATACGGCTGCCATGGATAGTCACCATCCATGGCTCTAGATTCCGGCATCCATGCCGGAATGACGGAGTTTTTTTGCGTTAGCTGAAGCATCTTTATAATCAGGAAACAAGAACCAGGTTAAGGCAAAAGCAAGGCGGCGTATGTAAGCTGTTATTTACGCAGCGTAAGTATTCGACAATAAGCATCATCAACTTACTTGATTAGCTAGATGCTTCAGCTAGCGCTAAAAAGTTCGTCATTCTGGCAGGGATGCCAGAATCCAGTCACATGGATGTGAAGCCATGGACGGGTATCGAGCCTAAATCATGCAGCAATGGTATCGGCAAGTTACCGTCCATGGCGCTGGATACCGGCATCCCTGCCGGTATGACGGTGCTGGCTGAAGCATCTAGATAATCAGGTCAACTTAAAATAGATTAACAAGGGGAACTTCGATGTTAAAAATTTTACTAAGCCTAACTGTTGGAATGATTTTAGTCAGCATAACCATGACAGGACAAAAAACATTATCTATTGATACATTGTTAAATGGCGTTAAAGCGTTAAAACAAGCAAGACTTAATAATCAAAGTAATCAAGTAGTCCAAAAAATAGAAATATCTCCAGAAGAAAAAATGCAGATAGAGGCAATGACAAAACTAAGAAATAACATGACGGCAAATCAACAGAAATCACAAAATTAAATGACAAAGAGTTATTACTTACAAACAAGCAGCCCACTGAAAACACCGCTTGCCTGCACCGACCGAAAAATCACAGCCCCCATTCCATCTCGTAAGATACCGCCTGGATGACATTGGCCAACAGGCTCGGATAACAGCCGATCCAAACCAGCAGTATCGTTAAAACCGCGAGCAATGTTGTGGAAATCCAACCGTGAGCGGTGTTAATTGCCGTTGCTTCGACATTCATCGACATAACAACGATGATTCTCAAATAATAATAATAAAGTCCCAGTCCGCTGCCGACGATGGTGACAAGCAGCAATCCCCACAACCGGCCCTCCGCGGCGCTGGTAAAGATATAGAATTTACCGATGAATCCGGCCGTCAGCGGAATACCCGCCAGCGACAGCAACATCAGGGTAAAGGTCGCCGCCAGCCACGGTCGCCGCCAAAACAGCCCGCGATAACAAGAAATATCATCGGCTTCCATTGACGGCGTTGACAGCACCGAAACAACCCCGAACGCGCCGACCGTGGTAATGAAATAAGCCGACAGATAAAAACTGACCGACTCTACCGCCCCGCCTGTAGAAATGCCGCCGGCAATGAATGCGACCAGCAGATAACCCATGTGCGCGATAGACGAATACGCCAGCAAACGCTTAACATTATTTTGCTGCAACGCCAGCAGATTACCGCCCACTATCGATAACCCGGCAATGACGCTGAAAACAGTCAGTAACGGCGTGTAATCGTAACTGTAGGTGCTGATGAAATATCTAAGCAACAGGGCGAAGACTGCGCCTTTTGAAACGGTGGCGATAAATGCGCTAACCGGCGCTGCTGCGCCTTCGTAGACATCCGGCGTCCATAAGTGAAACGGCGCCAGGGAAAGCTTGAAACCCAGCCCGGCCACGATCAGGAGTGTTCCGCTTAAAACCATAGCATTGATATTGTCCCGGCTGGTCATATAGCCGCCGATGCCGCTGAAATGAAGCTCCCCGCATTGCGCATAGATCAGCGCCATGCCCATCAGCAAAAAAGCCGAAGACACCCCGGACAAGACCAAGTATTTCAGCGCAGCCTCCAGCGGCCGAACCTGGTTGAGCGGATAGCCTATCAGCACAAACAGCGAAATGCCGAGTATTTCAAGACCGATAAAAAAACTCGCAAAATGACTGCTGCACACCAGCACTGAAGCGCCCAGCAGCGCGGTCAGCAGCAGCAATGGGAGCTCTTCGTGCTCGCCTTCGCGCGCTTTGAAATAGTCGTAACAAAAGCCCAGCACCGTAAGGCCTGCCGACAGCAACAGCGTCATATAGAACAGCGAGTAGGCATCCACCCGCATCAATAAAGTCGCCCGGACCGGACTTTCCCGCGCAGCCCAGCCCAGCGTCCACAGCGACATAACGATGCCGCCGGCGGCAATACCGCAAGCCGACATGAAATTGCGCCGCACCGCGATACCGAGCATGACCGCCATTGCGGTTGCGCCGACCGCGATGAGAGGCGCAAGGGCGATAAGCGAGTTAATATTCATCAGCGCTCCAGTGCATTTCCTGCTTCAGTGCGGGAGCCGAGACCTTCAATACCGCCTGAGGACTCAGGCCGAGCCAAACACAAGCAAGCGCCAGCAAGCCTAGCGATACCCATTCGCGGCGACCGGCATCGACCAAATGCACATGTTGAGACGGCGGACCGTAACAGACTTTTTGTATCAGGCTAAGCGCATAAACCGGAGCCAAAATAAGCGTCAGGGCGGCCACGGATGCCAATACCCTATTGACGCTGAAAGCCCCCTGCAAGACCAGGAATTCGCCAATAAAGTTTCCCAATCCCGGAACGCCGAGCGATGCCGCCGAAAAAAACAATGCCAACGCCGACAATCCGGGCATTGCCGACCAAAGTCCGCCCATATTACCCATTTCCCGTGTATGCAGGCGTTGTTGCAGCGCCCCGGCGATCATGAACAGCGCCGCGGCGCTGATGCCGTGCGCCAGCATGGTAATGACCGAACCCTGCAAGGCGAGTAAATTCCAGGAAAACACCCCAAGCAGAATAAAGCCCATGTGACTGACGCTGGTATAAGCAATCAGCCGTTTCAGGTCGGACTGAGCAAAAGCCGTCACCGCCGCATAAAGCGCGCTGACGGCTCCCAGCGTCATCGCAACCGGGGCAAACTGATGCGCCGCATCCGGAAACAACGGGATGACGAAGCGCAACAAGCCGTACGCGCCGGTCTTCAGCATCACCCCGGCCAGAATCACGCTGCCGCCGGTCGGCGCTTGCGTGTGGGCGTCCGGCAGCCAGGTATGAAACGGCAGCATCGGCAGCTTAACCGTAAACGCGATAAAAAAACCCAGCATCGGCCAGAATGCGACATCCGGGGCAAATGCAGTATTGAGCAATTCGAAATAATCGAAACTATAGACGCCGCAATTGCGATGGTGTATCAGCACCAAAGCGATGATCGCCGCCAGCATCAGCAGACTGCTCACCTGGGTAAAAATGAAAAACCTTAGCGCCGCATCAATCCGGTTCTCATGGCCCCAGATGCTGATCAGGAAATACATCGGGATAATCATCAATTCCCAGCAGAAAAAAAACAGGAACAGGTCAACCGCCAGAAATACGCCGAAGATACCGGCTAGACACATCAACAGATTAAAGTAAAAAAAGCCCTGCCGACACTTGATCTCAAGCCAGGAACTGCTGACCGCCATAAACCCGAGCAACACCGTCAGCGTTATCAACAGCAGACTAAGACCGTCCATAGCCAGATGGAAACCGATGCCGAAGCGCGGGATCCACGGCAGGTAAAAGCCGGCAAACCAGGCTGACGACAAACCGCCGGCCTGGTTTGCCACTGTATACGGCAATGCCAGCAACAGCGCCTCGACCGTCAGCGTAGCGACTGCCACCCAGCGCGGCGCTGTCGGACTCCAACGCTCTGAAAACCAGGCGGCAAACCCGCCCAGCAGCAAAACGCAAATAAGCGCCGCCAGTATCACGACAACCAGCCGATGGCGATAATGACCACGACACCGAGCGCCATCGATGAGGCGTACCAACGGATATTCCCGGTCTGCGCAGCGCCGACCACCCGCTGCCCGGCACGACAGAGCGACGCCGACGCAAGATACGCATGCTCCAGCACATCGTTTTTATTGAGTTCGGCGATAGTTTTAAAGGGCCGTACCACCCATGCGCCATATAGCGCGTCGATCCCCCAGCCGTTAAAACAGAATATCCGCATTCGCCTTGCCAAACCGGAATCTGCCGGACTCTGAGCGGAAAAGCGGCCGGTCAAATAAAACCATGCCGCGATCGACAAACCGATTACCGGCGCTGCGGCGGTGCTGACCGCAACCGCATCGAAACCATGCTCATGATTAAATAAAACCGGAAATACCGAATCCAGCGGAATTTTCAGCAGACCGCCAAACAAAGCCAACGCCCCCAGCAGAATCAGCGGCACGCGCATGCGCCAACCGAGCCTGGTTTCAATAACCGGGCATTCCTTGCCGAAAAAGACCACAAAAACCAGACGAAAGCTGTAGATGCCTGTAATCATTGCGCCCAGACAACCTGCCGCCCATAGACCGGTAGAAGCATCAAAGGCGGCCGACAGAATCTCATGTTTGCTGTAAAACCCCGAGGTAAAAGGCAGTGCCGATAACGCCGCGCTACCGATCATAAAGCTCCAGAAAGCCAGGGGCATAACTTTACGCAGCCCGCCCATCCTGAAAATATCGTGCTGGTGATGAAAACAGCTTATCACCGACCCTGCGGCGAGAAACAACAGCGCCTTGAAAAAAGCATGCATCAGCAGATGAAAAATCGCCGCCGACCACGCCCCGACGCCCAAAGCGAGAAACATGTAACCGATCTGGCTGATCGTTGAGTAAGCCAGAATACGCTTGATGTCGGTCTGAACGAGCGCCGAACAACCGGCCGTCAACAAGGTCAGCGCGCCAATCGCCGCGACGGCGAACTGAACCGACGGCGCCATGATGAACAAAGCATGGGTTCTGGCAATCAGGTAAACGCCCGCAGTGACCATCGTGGCGGCATGAATCAACGCGCTAACCGGCGTCGGGCCTGCCATCGCGTCGGGCAGCCAGGATTGCAGCGGCACTTGCGCGGACTTACCCAGCGCACCGCCCAGCAACAGGGCGGCAGCAGTCACAGGCAACAGCTCGCCAGCGACCCACTGGCTGGTAACCCTGAGCATCAGGAGTTGAATATCAAACGTATGCAACTGCGTGAACAACAAAAATAAACCGATCAATAAAGCCGTGTCCCCCACTCGGGTCATCACAAACGCCTTGCGCGCCGCATAGCCGTTGTTCGGGTCTTGATACCAGAAGCCGATCAGCAGGTAGCTGCCGAGTCCGACGCCTTCCCAGCCCAAATAAAGCAACAACAGATTGTCGGCCAGCACCAGTACCAGCATCGCGGACATAAACAGATTCATGTAGGCGAAGAAACGCGCATAGCCGGGATCGGACGCCATAAATTCGGCCGCATAGACATGGATTAAAAGGCCGACGCCGGTCACGACAAACAACATCGTGACCGACAACGCATCGAGATAAAAACCGATCGGCGCCGCCAGATCGTCAACCTCCAGCCAGTATCCCGCTAGCAGACCGCAAGGCTCCATCGTTCCCGTCAGAAATTCGGCCCCGACCAGAGCGGCCAAGCACGCCGAAACAGCCACCGTGCCGACGCCAACCCAGGCAATCAGCGGTTTGGAAAATCGTTCACCGGCCAACACCAGCATTAAAAAACCCAGGAACGGAAACAGCGGCACCCAGCCTAGCAGCTCAATCATTTTCATTGCTCGCCCCTTTCTCGTTCCCACGCGACACGCTCACCGTTAAACCCCGTCCAGCCACCGCGAGCAATTCAATCATTTTCACCCCCTAGCCTTTCATCCCGTTCAGCGCATCCGCATCCAGCGTATGGAAGCGGCGAAAAACTTGCAGCGCCAAGCCCAGTCCGACACCCACTTCAGCCGCGGCCAGGGTTAATATCAGCAGGAACATGATTTGCCCGTCCGCCTGCCCCCAGCGTGACCCGGCGACAATAAAAGCAAGGCCGGTCGCATTGAGCATGACTTCCAGGGACATCAGCATCATGATCAGGTTACGTCGCACCAAAACCCCGATTAAGCCCAGCACAAACAACACCACAGACAGCAACAACCCATGTGCCATCGGAATTCCGCTCATGATTCCTCCACGTATTTTTCCTCGTTCCCAGGCACGGCGCTGATCTTTATAGATATATGCACATTGTTATGTATTGAAGCGCAACGGGAGTACATGCCTTGCTTGCGCTTGCAGGCGAAGCCTGCACTCCGGCCATCGGTAACCCTTTGCGCCGCGTCCCGAACCGGAGCGGAAAATGTGTATAACGATAAACCCGACCCGGTGCGCAGAAGCCGGTAACCCCTAGTCATGATTTCCCCCGGCCCTGGTGATCTTGAGCATCGGTTTGCCCAGGTGATAAGCGCCGACCAACCCGGCCAGCAACAACATCGAGGCCAATTCCACAGCCAGCAGATAGGGTCCGTACAATGCTATCCCCACCTGCTTGGCATCCACTACGTAACCGGTTTCGGCATCGCCGCCGGAGACAACGATAACCAACATTTCGACAAACAGAATCAATGCCAACAGCGACGGCCCGATCCAAATGCCCGGCTGTAGCCAGGCGCATTCCTGCGCTATGGTCTTTTGCCCTTGATTGAGCATCATGATCACGAAAACGAATAGCACCATAATAGCCCCGGCGTAAATAATCACTTCCAGCACCGCGGCAAAATGCGCGCCCAACAGAAAGAACAGCACGCCGACGGCCAACAAGGATAAAATCAGGTACAGCAAGCCATGCACCGCATTGAGCCGGGTGATCGTCATCACCGTCGCGAACACGGCAACGGCGGAAGTGATATAAAACAAAGTCAACACCATAATCGTCTCTCTTATAGTTCCCCCGCTCCGGAGGCTGTGAAAGTATTCGTTTTTAGAAAAAATTAAAGAATTCACCAC
>DAINRH010000219.1:0-713 GCA_036741905.1 Methylobacter sp.
ATTAAAGTCATCCGCAGTGAATTTAAATTCGCGAACTTTCTCAACAATGGCCATCTTTAAACTGCTTCCTGTCCGTCAAAAGTCACGCGTCATGAACATCGAGTATATCCAACAGGCCCAACAACTGGGCAGACTCAACAAATCGTGGAGACGGATAAATAATGGTTACTTTCTTTTGCAACTTCACTGCACTTTTTTTCAATGAAACAAGCAATTGCAAAGTAGCGGTATCTATTGATGATACGTCGGATGCATTAATTTCGATTTCGTCATGCATGGCCAATAAATTCTTCAGCTTTTCGTGTAACTTGACGACATTCTGAATAGTCAAGGTAGCATCTAAATCAATTTGAGAACCCTCCGTTTCTTCTGCTACCGAATCATCGGCAACGGCTTCCTGCATTACCTGGTCGCTTGCATCCATGGAATAGTCATCATTCATTTCTTCTGCCAAAGCGCTAGAACCTTCGTCCTCGATGTTATCTATTACTAATTCATCCTCTTTAGTTATATTTAAAATTGCACTTTCATCAGTATCCCCAATCAAATCATCCGCATCCAAATGATCTTCGTTTTTATCAGCATCCATCCACGCTAAAGGATCGTATCCGATTAAATCATTTTCTTTACTTGTTGCCATACATCACCTTGCTTTCAATAAAATCATGAGCAAGGCTACGAAAATCCCTTGCCGAACGACTTTTCGGACTATA
>DAINRH010000219.1:723-6821 GCA_036741905.1 Methylobacter sp.
TGTTGCTAATATTTGCTCAGGGAAATGCGTAAGTAAAACATTTAATACCTGACTCGATATTCTTCTATTGGGTGAATATCGCGACATCACCAATAATGTTTTATATTTTCGTTGCAACGCTTTTTCAAACCGCTTAATCGTACCCATTAGATGAGATAAGCCTTGCAAGGCAAGAAAATCGCTAGCCATAGGAATTAAAATTTCGTCAGCTGCAATTAATGCATTCGCAACCAGTAACCCCGAAGAGGGTGGACAATCAATAAAAACAAAGTCCTGATCTTTAAGATTTCCATGCAAGGCATCTTTTAATAAAACGCCGCGAGGTGAATTATTGCCGGTTAATTGCTCAATATCCTTAAGCCTTGATCCTGATGTAATTAATTGCAGATTATCCCTGACAGAAATAAGCTGCTGATGAACTTCTTTTTTTTTCAGCATAGCTTCATCGATACCGCCGATATCCTGCGCTGTAATGCCTAAAGAAACGGCTAAATGGCCTTGTGGATCAAGGTCGATAGCGGTAACTTTTGAACCTAATTCTGCAATCGCGTGGCATAAATTTGCAGTAGTAGTCGTCTTGCCAACCCCGCCTTTCTGATTAATTATTGCAACAATTCTCACCTGTCACACCAAACTTTCAATACCCTCAACCTCATCGTCTTCCAAATTAATATCCAATACATCAGAAACCGCATCAGCCACTATGCCCATGACAAACTGGTTTTCGCCATGTTCCACACAGAGCACAATAACTACCGTTTTGGGAGAATAATCAAAATGTTCCAGAGAAAACCGCTCACGTAAATCTATGATAGGCACGACGGACCCGCGTAAATTCAACACGCCTTTAACAAAAGCAGGCGTATTCGGTATCACGCGAACAGCTTCCCAGCCACGAATCTCTTGTACTTTCAAAATCTCAACGCCATACGCTTCGCCTGCGAGTTGAAAGGTGAGAAATTGCTCTACCCGACTATTATTTGACTGCACATCTGTTGTCATTGTTATAGTTTCCTGTCGGTTATATAGTTTTCAACTTTAAACATCATTAAAACTCTTCCCATTCATCGCTGCTGTCGATTTTAGACTTGCTTGGCAATAAAACAGGGACTATAGGCTTTTTTGCCGCTGCTCTTATTGGCGCTACGGACGCCTTACTATGCACAACGGCCCTGGCCGATGCAGTAGTATTCTTTGAATTGACCCTAAAAAAACTAAGCAACTGGGTCATGTTGGTTGACTGCTCACTCATGGCAATACTACCGGCAGCGGCCTGTTCGGCCAAAGCTGCATTTTGCTGGGTAATATCGTCCATTTGAGCAACCGCTTGATTGACTTGCTCGATACCTGCGGATTGCTCCGAGCTGGCACTGGCAATGTGCGCAACAATGTCGCCGACTTTTGCAACGCTTTCAACAATTTCAGTTAATGCAGCACCTGTTTCATTAACGAATGCGGTACCAGCACGCACTTTCTGTACGCTGTTTTGAATCAGCTCATTACTTTGTTGTGCAGCGGTTGCACTTCGTTGAGCCAGATTACGAACCTCTGTTGCAACAACGGAGAACCCACGCCCCTGCTCTCCTGCTCTGGCAGCTTCGACAGAGGCATTTAATGCCAACAAGTTAGTTTGGAATGCTATTTCATCAATCACGCCAATAATTTCGGCAATTTTATTACTGCTCTCATTAATTTCCTGCATTGCAAGAATGGCGGACTTAACAACGCCACCGCCTTTTTGAGCTAATTGGCTTGCTGAATTAACGACATCAGTCGCTTGAACGGTATTTTGCGCATTATTTTTAACGGTACTGGCTAGCTCTTCCATGCTGGCAGCGGTTTCTTCGAGACTGGCCGCTTGCTGCTCAGCTCGATGCGACAGGTTGTTATTACCACTGGCCATTTCTTGCGATGAACTATCTATAAAATCAGCCGCATCCCTGATTTGAATTATAAACTCACTGAGCTTGGCCAAAGTACCGTTAATATTATTCTTGCATTCAGCGTAAACACCTTGATATTCATTGGTAATAGCGGTAGTTAAATCGCCTTCAGCCATATTTTCCATGACCCTGTTAACATCGCCAAACACGCTTTCAATGACATCCGTTAATTCATTGATGCCCACAGACAGAGCTTTAGTAAACCCCTCTTTGTCAGTTAATTTTATACGCGCACTCAAGTCGCCGGCTTTAACGCCCTGCACCAATTGATCGATTTCTTGCTCAATTAAAACTTCATGGGTTCTATCCTGCCATTCAGCAACATAACCAATACGTTCACCATCGCTACTAACAGGACTAACGATAATACTCAAATGCCGACCGCCGATGATCAGTTGCGACCTAAGTGATTCTTGTGATTTTTCCAACTTCCCACTTTTAATAGTGGCGTGATATAACTCAACATTTGAACCCATCAATTTATCGGCGGAAAAATCAGGCAACTGTTTGCGAATATCGCTTTCTGCCGTCTTGAACATCTTCTGAACGCTATCGTTCATGTAAATTATTTCAAAATTCTTATTCGCCACCATGACAGGGGATTGAACATTATCTAGGGCCTGGGTAATCCGTTGCGACGCAGCGAGATCTTCCTTGTAATCGGCTAAATCCACACCCAACTTGACTTCCATACAATATAAACCGCGTAAGAAATCGCCCAGCTGGTCTTCTCGCTTCAAGTCCAACTTATTGCCAAAGCCGCCACTGCTTAACCGGTAGCACATAGTAATCGCAGATTCTAGCGTTGAGGTAATGACTCTAGTCATATTGATACTGACTGCCGACGCCATCATCGCTATCAAGGCAACAGCCGCTAACAAGCCGTATTCCTGCGTCAAAAACAATCGATACATCAAAAAAACGATTGGCACCAAGAAAGCAAATACTGAAAAAGCATTTTTTTTCCATATCGCAATTTCGCTAATTGATTTAAACATCGCGGCTAAACCGGTCGGCCTTAATTTTATTTC
This sequence comes from Methylobacter sp., assembly GCA_036741905.1. Classification (GTDB taxonomy): domain Bacteria; phylum Pseudomonadota; class Gammaproteobacteria; order Methylococcales; family Methylomonadaceae; genus Methylobacter_A. The sequence goes on from DAINRH010000219.1 coordinate 3,698, forward strand.
ACCGGCATTGATTTTCTTGTACAACAACTCAGCGGCTGGAATCAAATCACGCTTTGGAGCATGACGCACGGAAAGATACTCATAGACCTTTCCATCCTTAAACAATGGCATTGCATTTGCTTCAACCCAGTAATGATCGCCATTTTTACATCGGTTTTTCACTAGGCCTTGCCAAGGCCTAAGTTGTCTCAATGTTACCCACAAATCTTCATAAGCCGCCGCCGGCATGTCCGGATGACGAACGATATTGTGCTCCGTCCCCATCAGCTCATCACGGGTAAAACCGCTGATTTCAACAAATGCATCATTGACGTAGGTAATACGCCCCATCAAATCGGTTCTTGAAACCAAAATGGTGCCTTTTTTCAGAATGACCTCATTATTAGTCAACGGCATATTCATTTTCACGCTATCTTACCTCTCAAATCATGCCAAATATATTTACCCACATGGAGCACTTGAATATCTTAACCTTCATCCTGATCAAGCTCTTCCAGCTTCAGTAATTTGTCCACATCAAGCAGCATTACCATACGCTCATTAACCGATACCAATCCGTTAATAAACTCATTACTTACTTTAGTTCCAAAATCCGGAGCACTTTGAATTTCGGTTTTATCCACACTAATGACATCAGAGACTGAATCGACAACAACACCCATGATGCGTGTCTTGTTGTTATCGCCGGTTTGCAACACGACAACTACCGTCAGCGGTGTGTATTCGGCCTTACTTAAATTAAACCTTTCTCTCAAATCGAGAATCGGCACAATAGAACCGCGTAAATTAACAACGCCTTTTTCATAACAAGGCACATTAGGTATTCTGGAAACAGGTTCCCAGCTTCGTATTTCCTGTACCCGAAGAATATCAACACCATATTCTTCTTTACCTAAAGCAAAACTCAGATATTGCACAGCGTTATCCAGGTTTCTACTGTAGTGATATTGATCGTTATCTTTATTTTCAGCTTCTTGTGCCATATCTGCTTTTATGTATTTTGCTTTTATCTATATATTAGCGAATTGAAAATCGCACCAAACCCGGAACATCTAGAATCAGCGCAACCGAACCATCACCTAAAATAGTTGCACCTGAAACGCCTTCCACCCGTCGGTAATTTGCTTCCAATGATTTAATAACAACCTGTTGTTGGCCCAATAACTCATCCACGAGTAAACAACACAGCTCACCCTGCCCCTCGACGACTACAAGCACACCCTCTTTCGACTTGGTCGGATTGCCCGAATGGACATTAAAAATACTGCGCATTCTAATAACGGGTAAATATTCATTGCGCAGGCGAAAAGTTTCCCCTTTACCGGCAACCTTGTTCAGCATTCTTTCCGTAATGTTAATTGATTCGATAATAGAAACTAGCGGCACAATGTAGGTCTCATCACCCACGGCAACAGATTGGCCGTCAAGAATTGCCAGTGTTAACGGCAAATGGATTGCTATAGTTGTTCCCTTACCCAGCTCTGAAATAATTTCTATATTGCCGCCTAATGACTGGATATTTCTTCTCACAACATCCATGCCCACGCCGCGACCGGAAATATCAGTGAGCTGCTCAGCCGTAGAAAAGCCCGGCATAAAGATCAATTCAAATATCTGCTTTTCGGTCAGAAGGTTATTTTCTTCAATCAATCCTTTTTCTATGGCCTTGGCTAACAACTTATCTTTATCTAATCCGCGTCCATCATCAATAATTTCTATGACAATGTGTCCGCCGCGATGATACGCCTTCAGCTCTATGGTCCCCGTTTCAGGCTTACCCGCTGCAACCCTATCGGCAGGCATTTCTATGCCATGGTCCAGACTATTCCTAATTAAATGAACCAACGGATCATTGATCAATTCAACAACGGCTTTATCAACTTCGGTATTTTCTCCGACCAGTTTCAGCACAATTTTTTTATCTAATTTACTGCTGATATCATGCACTAAACGTGGAAAACGGCTAAAAACGAAACTAATAGGCAGCATCCGAATATTCATGACGCTTTGTTGCAAATCCCGGGTATGCCGTTCTAATTGAGCCAGTCCTCTTTTAAGTTGACCCACCTTATCCATGCTAAAGTTCTCGCCAACTAAACCCAGCATAGATTGTGTAATCACAACCTCACCAACCATATTGATTAAAGTATCAATTTTGTCAGTATCTACCCGAATCGAACTGGCTTTTGCAGTGGTTTTTGCCGCTTCATTGTCAGCGTCTTGAGAATCAGGCTTTTTAGTTTCTGTGGCCGGCTTAGGTTTCACCTCAACGGATTTTGGGGCTGGATTATTAGGTATGATTACTGCGGCAGGTTCTGGATCGATTTGCTTTACAACGGGGGGTAATTTTACGGCTTTGGCAAGAGGCTGAATTTCCATTTCACAGTCGCCTTCAACCCAATTAAATATTTCCTTGATTTCATCGCCGGAAATATCCCCGACAACTTTTAAATCCCAAGAAATATTGCATTCCTCTGGATCTAACTCATAAAAACCAGGAACATCCTGAATATTAACAGTGGTTGTTAATTCACCAAGTTCATTCAATTCTCGAAATAGTCTTACCGGATCATTACCGGTTTTAAGCAAATCCAAATAAGGGCAAAACGCTATTTTCCAGCCCTGCTCTTCTGATTCAATGGATTCTTCTTCATCAATATCAGGTACATCATTGGCAGAAAGCTCTTCACTTGCGAATTCCTGTTCAACCGGAAACAGAGATTCTTCTGCCACCGAACCACCATTAAGCACAACCTCCAATGCCGCTTTGTGCTTTGCTACGCTGGCATTATTAACATTTTGTTCATTCTGTATCGCAGTCAGCATCTCTCTGAGACAATCAACGGACCCAAGTAGAACGTCTACTGCCGGCTGAGTTACCTTTCTACGCCCATCTCGCATCTCATCAAGCAGGGTTTCCATAATATGGGTGTATTCAGCAACAACGGTAAAGCCAAAAGTTCCACTGCCGCCTTTTATCGAATGAGCTCCTCTGAAAATAGTATTGATTATTTCCGAATCAATATCCCCCATATCGAGCGTTAACAATCCGGACTCCATTGCTTCAAGTCCTTCGAAACATTCTTCAAAAAAGACCTGATGGAACTGTGACATATCAATAGAC
>DAINRH010000220.1:0-6806 GCA_036741905.1 Methylobacter sp.
GGTCAGGTGATGCGATTGATAATAGCCTCTGTCCATGTCTGAAATCTGACAGTCGGCTTTATAGATGGTTGACTTAAGCGCCATTGAGCGATCTTTTACGGCTTTGAAAAATAAAGCCGTATTCTAACAGATTTTAGCCTTCGGGTGTTCTACAGTAACAGCTTATCGTCTATGGCTATAAAACGGCCGGCCGAATTAATCAGCGAGGGCGCCGTCAGTGCCGGAACGCCGTACACTTCCGTCGTTACGCCGTACACGTTTCGAGCCTTGTCCAATAACAGGTCGAAGTCGCCGTCGCCGGATAACAAAATAAGCACATCGACCTTGGCTGCATAGTCGATCGCATCCAGCGTAATGCCTACGTCCCAATCGCCTTTCGCGGAACCGTCGCTACGCTGGATGTAAGGCTTTAGCTTGACTTCAAAACCGATATTCCTGAGCACTTGTTGAAATCCCTGCTGCTTGCTGTCGCCCTTATCGATGGCATAAGCAATCGCCGCGACCACGTCTCTGCCCGCAGTCGCCTGCGACCAGAATGCCGTATAGTTAAAATGCCGCCGGTAACTTTGCTTGGTGGTGTAATAGATATTCTGCACATCGACAAAGATGGCGACTTTTTCCATGTCGTTATTTGATGAATGAACAGCAATAATCGCTAGGGGTTTTAACTTTCATCGTGAATGCGGCATTGGCAGGCACGTTGAAAGACTCGCCGCCTTTGATGCTTTGCCATTCTGCGCCGGGCAATAACACATCCAGTTCGCCATCCAAAATTTCCATCAATTCAGGATCGGCGGTGTTGAAGGTGTATTCGCCGGGCAACATGAAGCCCAGGGTTTTTGACGAACCGTCCGCGAACTTGATAGTCCGGCTGCTGACATTGCCGCCGAAGTAAACATTGGCTTTTTTGACGATAGTGACGTTATTGAATTCTGGCATGGGTTGTCCTGTAGGGGGATTGGATAAATTAAGGGGCGCAATGATAGCAGATTGTCTTATCATTGTTTTGATTTAGCGCTTTTGGCCTTAACAACTACCTGTTTAACGAAAATAGCCAATAGGTTATTCCGGCAGGTCATACCGGGTATGGATAGCATTTTGTGCCGGATTTGTAGTCCCTCTACTCTGGAAAAATTATTTGATCCACGAAAATATTCAAAGAGATGCCTCGTTGCAGGTCGTCACTCAAAGGGTGAATGGCTAAATAAACAGAACATATTGATTTACCTGATTAGTAAGCTGCTTCAGCTAGTGCCGTCATACTGGCATGGATGCCAGTATCCAGTCACATGGATGTGAATGACGGAGTTTTTTGCGTTAGCTGAGGCATCTTTATAATCAGGTTGATTTATGTCGCGTCTTTTACGGACTATTTAGGGTTGAATTCAGAGGGAAAACTCAGTCGGCCAAAATTGATTTTTTCCGTTCGACTTTGCTCGATACATGGCCTCATCCGCTTTTTTGACCAATGTTTCCGTATCATTGCCATCGTTGGGGAAAATAGCGATACCGATACTGGCGCTAACAGAACAAGACTCTTCTTTTAACTTGACCGGTTGACTCAGTTTTTCGATCAACTTAGCTGCAATTATCGATGCATCTTTAGCCGTGCTGATATTCGTAAGAATAATTACAAATTCATCGCCGCCCATTCTGGCAGCGGTATCCGACTCCCGTAAACAGCTTGTTAATCGATTGCCGACTTCTTTGAGCAGTAAGTCGCCTGCATCATGTCCCAAGGTATCATTAATTGTCTTGAAGCCATCGAGGTCGATAAATAATACAGCGGCCAGGAATTTCGTGCGATGCGCTTGTTTTATCACAAGCGTTAAACGTTCAAAGAACATGGTGCGGTTCGGCAGCCCCGTTAATTGATCAAACAGCGCCAAGCGGGTCATTTTTTCTTCTGCCGCCTTGCGTTCGGTAATATCCCGGATAATGCCGACAAAGTATTTGGTGTCATGGAGTTCCATTTCCGCGATACTGAACTCAACCGGAAATTCGTGACCTTGCTTGTGTAGACCCGTAACCTCGCGATAACGATTGGTAGCTGTGCCTTTACGGTTTTTTAAGTAATGGGCAAGATAAGGGCTGTGTTCGCTACGGGAAGGTTTAGGGAGTAGCATGCCGATATTTAAGCCAAGCAGCTCCTCCGGTTTATAACCGAAAACCGTTTCAACGGCGGGATTTGCATGTTCGATGATACCTTGGGTATTGATTGAAATAATGCCTTCGCTGATATTGTAAATAACAGCGTGCAAACGCGCCTGGCTTCTGCGCAAGTCGTCTTGCGTTTGTTGCAGCTTGGTAATAATTGTCCAGAATAATTCAGCTTCCTGTCCGCCGATAACACTGCCGCTTCCAACTCGTTTGGAGGCGATTTCTGTAATATGTGCGCAGTGGGTTAAATTAAATACGATGTCCGGTTGGCACTTATCCAAGGCCTGCATGACATCGTGATAAACAGGAACGGCATGTTCTCTGGCGACTTTTAAGCCGACAGCATCTGCATTATCATCAGCAATGCCCGCTATCTTAACTAAGGGTTCTTTTAGGAAAAGCTCAAGTAATGCGCTTCCGCCGCGTCCCGCTCCAACAATCAATATTTGCAACTCGGTGTTAAGGTTAACCATAAAATAGCCTGTCAGGTATTGTGAGTCATCGCGGGAATGTATAAAACCATACGAAATAATACCAGATTCATAATCATTATATTGTTACCGCTGCTTGCTGAGCACAAAAAGGCCGGATGCCGTGTTTTTGCGTTCAGTGCCGACTTCTCATTGTTCTGCATCCAGTTGCTCGCGCCGGTTGCTAAGCTGATCCGTTTCCGGAACGCCGACTTAGTGGCCGGGATAGGCGGGCAGGGCGGTAATGCTGTTATCGCCGCCAAGCAGATAGCCCGGATTAAACCTGATTGCGTTGATTTTGCCGTGGCGATGCGCAGGCACTTTATCGCCCAATTTTGTATGGTCGGCGCGGATCAAGGTTAGATCGGATAAGGGTGCGTGCCGGAATTTTTCTCCCGTCGAGTCGAGAGGTCCTAAGGCGCGTACGGGCACGTCCTTAAGTTTCAGGATGACCCGAACAATCCGGTGGAAAGCGTCGGTTTTCCGTGACAGCCCGAATGATGATAAAGTAAAATCAAGCCTTAAACAGTCAAAGAGGTCCGGGTTTGGTAGCTTTGAACAGAGTTTGTAGAAACGGATTGTGCGGCCTTTTACTCCATGAATTTTTTTTATTAACGTCAAATTATCGCATCAAGCGTTGCCCGTGGTGTGCGATAACTAACACTATCGCCGGCGTAACGAAACTTAGCGACCCTATGTTAAGTACGTCATTCCATATTGAGCAACACTTCTTTCCTCGAAACCTGTTCTCCATGCAGTATGGCGTCTAATACGTTTGTGTTCGGTTGAATCATGTTATTAGCGAGAATTTTCAAATGACCACACGCTCAGACATGGCGCCTGTCCTGAAAGCGCATATTCTTATTTCCCTGATTGCTCCGATAACGGTTTTGTCCGTTACTGATGATATTGAGGATCTTCTAGGTTTCAAGGCAGCTGACTTCCTTAGCGCTAAAGTATCCCTACAAAATCAGATTCATGCTCACGATCAGGATATTGCCGACGACTTGTTCTCAATCGAAACCAACAGGATTCACGGCACTTTCAACGTCAGGATAAGACAGGCCAGTGGCCGCATCCGATGTATTAAAGGCCATTACGCCAAAGAGCCGGACGCCTCGGGAGCCGATGTTATCCTGACGTTGTTGCTGCAAGATGCGAAGAGCTTGAGTCGGAATCAGAATCGAAGTCGGGGCCTCGTCGAACAAGCCATGATTTTCAACTTCAAGGCTATGATGGAAAACACCGATGATTATATTTACTTTAAAGATAGCAATCATGTGTTTACCGGAGCCAGTCAGACGCTGGTAGCCATTACCGAACCCACTGAACATTGGACCGATCTGCTTGGCTTAACCGATTACGATGTGTTTGCCGAAGAATATGCCGATATTTATTACCGGCTGGAAAAGCAGGTGTTCTCCGGGGTCTCGCTTGCTCACGAAGAACAAGAGATATTGGATAACCAGGGCAATAAAGGTTGGGTCGATAACCGCAAATATCCGATAAAAAACGAGCAGGGTGAAATTGTCGGTTTGTTTGGCATTGCTCGCGACATCACCGAACGCAAACGCATGGAGGATAAGCTGAAGGCCAGCGAGGCAAGGTTCCGCTCACTGGTCGAAAACTCGCCGCTGTGTATCCACGAACTGGATAGGGGAGGTAAGCTTACCTCCATCAACAGGGCGGGTGTTCTTATGTTGGGAGCTGATGATGACACCTCAGTGGTAGGCCAACCCTATCTGGGCGCAGTATGTGCTTTCGACCAGGAAAATGTAGAGGAATTACTGATCAAGGCGTATGCCGGTCAGGCAAGCCATTTTGAGTTCAAGGCGAGCGGTCCGTCGGGGCAGATTTTCAAATCATGCTTCGTTCCTATCATCAACAATGAAGGCGTTGTTGAAAAGCTGATGGGCATAACCGAGGACATCACCGAACGCAGGCTGGCGGAGCAGGCGCTTGGCAAGAGTGAAAAACTGTATCGCTCCCTGTTCGAAAATATGCTGAACGGATTTACTTATTGCCGGCTGCTTTTCGATCAGGATCAGCCGCAGGATTTTATTTATCTCAGCGTCAATAACGCATTCGAGACGCTGACAGGATTAAAAAACGTCGTTGGCAAAAGAGTCTCCGAAGTCATTCCGGGCATACGGCAGTCGGACGCCCATTTATTCGAAATTTACGGGCGGGTGTCTCTGTCCGGCAAGCCCGAACGGTTTGAAACATACCTGAGCGCCTTGCAGCAGTGGTTATTGATATCCGTGTACAGCCCGGAACAAGGTTACTTCGCGGCCGTGTTCGATGTTATCACCGAACGTAAGAAAATCGAGGCGGACCTGCGCATCGCCGCCACGGTTTTTGAGTCTCAAGAAGGTATGCTCATCTCCGATGCCAATAATGACATTCTTCGGGTAAACCGGGCCTTCATCAACATCACCGGTTACAGTGCGGAAGAAGTCATCGGCAAGAACCCGCGCATACTCCAATCAGGTCGGCAGGATAGCGTTTTTTATGCCGACATGTGGCAGAGTATTAATGACACCGGCGCCTGGGAGGGCGAAGTCTGGAACCGACGCAAAAATGGCGAAATTTTTCCCGAGCATCTCACTATTACCGCCGTGAAAGACCAAAACGGCATCGTCACGAATTACGTTGCCACACTCTTCGACATCACGCTAAGCAAGGCGGCAGCGGATGAAATAGAGCGTCTGGCCTTCTACGACCCGTTAACCGGCCTGCCTAACCGGCGGCTGCTAATGGATCGCTTAAAACCGGCCTTGGCCTCAAGTCATCGTAGCGACCGGAAGTGTGCGCTGTTGTTTATCGACCTGGATAATTTCAAGACGCTGAACGACACCCTCGGTCATGATGTTGGCGACTTGTTGCTGCAACAAGTTGCCGAGCGCTTGACATCTTGCGTCCGTGAAGTCGATACCGTTGCCCGACTAGGCGGCGATGAATTCGTGGTGATGCTGGAAGATTTGAGCGAGAAAACCACTGAAGCCGTAGAGCAGACTGAAGTGGTCGGCAATAAAATTCTGTCGACGCTGAACCGGCCTTACTTACTTGCCACGCATGATTACCACAACACGCCCAGCATCGGCGCGATCTTGTTCAACGGTTACGATCAAACCGTAGATGAACTGCTGAAACAAGCGGATATTGCGATGTATCATGCCAAGGCATCGGGCCGTAATACGCTACGCTTTTTCGACCGGCAAATGCAGGCCGGTATCATTGCCCGCGTCGCACTGGAAGCCGACTTGCGCCAAGCCGTGGCTGAAAACCAGTTCGAGATGTACTACCAATTACAGATGAGTCACAACAGCCGAATCACCGGCGCTGAGGCATTGATCCGTTGGCATCATCCGCAGCGCGGCTTGGTATCCCCTACGGATTTCATTCCGTTGGCCGAAGAAAACGGTTTGATATTGCCCATTGGCCTATGGGTTTTGGAGACGGCTTGCGCCCAGATCAAAATCTGGGAAGACAGCGAGCACACCCGGCATTTGCAATTAGCCGTCAACGTCAGTGCGCGACAGTTCCGCCAGCCTGATTTCGTTGTTCAAGTGGATCAGGTGCTGCGCACTAAGGCCATCGATCCCAGCCGGATCAAATTGGAACTCACCGAAAGCATGGTGCTCGAGGACATTGACGATACTATTGTCAAGATGAACGCACTAAGGAAAATCGGCATATATATTTCAATGGACGATTTCGGCACCGGGCACTCATCATTATCCAGTTTGAGAAAGCTACCCTTAGACCAGCTCAAAATCGATCAAAGTTTTGTCAGAGATATTTTACGCGACCCGGATGATGCCGTTATTGTGAGGACCATCATTGCGATGGCTAAGAGTCTGGGTATAGAGGTCATCGCCGAAGGCGTGGAGACAGAAGCCCAACGTGCATTTCTGGAACAAAATGATTGTTTACTTTATCAGGGGTATTTGTTTAGTAAGCCGGTGCCGCTGGAGCTGTTCGAACAGTTGCTTAACCGCGGTAAGGTGCAATAGCCGTAGCCGCCGCGGTCTTGCTATGTGTTGTATATCAAAACCGTAAACTTGGCCGGATGGGCCGATTTGTCCGGTTGGGAGCATATGTTGATTTTGCGAATTATGAGCTGATGTTACGCATGCTCATAATAAAAAGCGTAGTCCACGAAAAACACGAAAA
>DAINRH010000221.1:0-6732 GCA_036741905.1 Methylobacter sp.
AATGGTATTTGGGCTGAATAATTTTTCGTTTCTATTCTCGGACAGCCTCCTAGGCACGATCCGTCTCGGGCGATGTTTTTATGTTCGATACCGTACAGACCCGGTTCAATCTTGCCTATAGACTTTTAGTCGACTTAACTCAAAGGATAACGCCGATGAATATTGCAATCGAACCCTTACTGGCGCTGGTGATAGGCATATTAATTTTGCTGGTTCCAAGATTTTTAAACTATTTCGTGGCCGTGTATTTGATCGTTGTGGGTATTTTGGGACTGACGCACCATACCCTTACCTGAATGTCTATCCACGGGCTAAGGCAGAGCCGTTTAGGAACGGTTTTCAGATAACGTATTTTCTCAAACAGGAGCACTATCATGTCAATTGGCACAATCTTACTCATAATTCTTGTTCTGATGCTTGTTGGCGTCCTCCCAACCTGGCCACACAGCCGGGAATGGGGTTATGGTCCCACCGGCGGACTCGGGCTGGTGCTGATCATTTTACTCGTTCTGGTGCTATTGGGCAGAATCTAGCCGGGAAGTCGTTCCGTTATGATTGCACCATGCCTATGTGCGGTGCCGCACCGACTGGGTTCAGTTTTACTTGTATTGTGTGCAAGCAATGGGAAATCTCCCTTGCGGGTCATAGAAAAATTAACTATCAGGAGAAACGCATGAACAAAGATCAAATAAAAGGCCGGGTAGAAGAAGCCAAAGGTAAAGTTAAGGAAGCGACCGGGGTGTTACTGGATGATGAGGGCATGGAGGTAGAAGGAAATATCCAAAAGATCGCCGGCAAGGTTAAGAAGGGCTTTGGTGATCTCAAGGAAGATATTAAGGATAAACTTGACGATTAAAACGAGCACAGTTGCGCCGTTTACAGCCAAATCCGGACAGACGGGCCTGTTGAACGGCCGCGACGAAATGCTCTCAATGACTGTTTTAACAGGCGATAAAGGTGAAGCACACCGGTTTAGGGGGCAGGCATTGCTTCGGCTTCCGGTCTGCTTTATCTGTTTATCTGCGGTTTATAACGCCGTCAATTGACGGCCTATTACGGAGAAGAACCAATGTTAGAAACTCTTGCGCTCCTCTTAATTATCCTTTGGGTAGTGGGTTTGGTCTCCTCGTACACACTGGGTGGTTTCATTCACATTCTGTTGGTTATCGCGATCATTGTGATCCTGCTGCGTGTTATTCAAGGTCGACGTGTCTTGTAACGATGCGGGAATGAACTTATGCGGCAGGGTATCGGGCGACGAGTGATTCGGCACCGCTCAGGCAGCCTGGAAACCCGCATTCAAACTTAGCAATAACGGTTTTGCGCCGGTTCTCAAGCTGGAGCTTTCATCGTTATGCACAAGTGTCTGTGCTACGCCGTCATTCCGGCAACGGGCTATCCCGCCGGGATGGCGAGCTTTAAAATGTGCCTTTATAGGAGAAACAAGATGAGCGCAGTCAAGATTGTGGCAGTCGTGCTGATCATAGCCGGCCTGTTGGGGCTGGTGTATGGACAATTCAGCTATACAAAGGAAACACAGGAAGCCAAGTTAGGCCCGTTAGAACTGACGGTTAAAGATACTGAAACAGTCAATGTGCCGGTTTGGGCGGGTGTGGTGGCGATAGTGGCCGGCGGGGGACTCCTGCTTTTCCGGACAGGAAAGGGCTAGCAGTTGTGTCGATGATTAGATCGGGGGCATTCTTCGTTATCAGCGACGCTAAAACTTGACCTGATTAGCAAGCTGCTTCAGCCAACCGTAGAGACGCGATTTATCGCGTCTCTACAGGTCGCATTTTTGGAACTGGCTGTTTATTTTGTCTATGGCTGAAGCATCCAGCTAATCAGGAGGCGTTACATATCAAGCTCCGACCCTTTCTTCAATATTACGGTTTTGACAGTGGAGATGGCTCATGAACATCCTCCTAAGATTTTCAGGCGCGTTGTTAAATGATTAAAGACTTATCCGTAATACTTAACGTCGAGGAAGCACATAAGATTCATCGAATAGCCGCGATGTATGCCATCTTGGGGGATCTGCTGTTTATCGTGCTTCCGCTGGTCGTGATTTCAATCGTAGACGTGAGTATCGGCAGATCACTGTTTGCGATCGTTGAAACTCCGGAATTATCATTTGGCTCAGCCGTGCTATTTGGCCAAACCATCATTAAAGTCGTTTCAGGTTTTGCCTATACGAAACCAACTGGAGCCGAACAACCTGTCTTTATTATCGCGCTGATTATCGTGTTCGGTTTGGTGCCGTCGCTCGTTGTATTGGCGTTGCTGCTGAGTGTCAACCAAATACCCTATGGATTGCAGTTAGCGCAAGCCTGCATGTTTGCCTTGGGCGTCATCGTCTTCCTGTTCTTTGGAGTGAGGGGGCATGCTCAATCTCTTCGATACGGAAGTCGGCAATTAGGCCGCCACTCCGACGTATCGTCTTCAAAACAGGAAACCTTACCATGAAGCGCGCACATCAAAGTAGCGAGTCGGACGCGATCATGGCTTCGTTCCGGTAACTCCCGCCATCACGACCGAGCATCGTCCCCGGCACGCCGGGCGTTTTTATCGGATCGCCGCGCGCTGCAGTGCGCTCAATGGACTCATCGTTTACGGCGTTTGAACCCCCATGATGTTTACCCGTCTAAGCTGTAATCGGCTCAGCAAACAAAGGCGTTTGATAGGTAATAGCACATATTGATTGAAAAAGTTGAAGCCCCTATCCTGAAATCATTTGTACGACACCACGCTGTTTTTTAGGTTAATAGTGCTGTAGGTGATTTCGCCGTTAGGTAATCTGTCGCAACGTCTAGAACACCTACTATTGGATAATTGCCGAGGCGCAAGTATCTGCCCATGCAGTCGTGCCGAGAACTCGCCTACGGCAACTATAGGGATGGTGGATTGAAGCATCGGCTGTATTCCATCAACGTCCTTATATCAATCTACTATTAGCGGTGTTTTACATGGAAAACAGTAGCTTACTGAGGCACCAGATTATTAGCAATCTCATCGATCAACGTACTGAAAAAGTTGCGGATGCAGCGGTTATTTTATGGGAGCAAATGGCGGCTCAAATCATTTCGATTGTTGGAGAAGGTGGTTTCAATTCACTTTACAACAGAAGCCTGTTCCTTACTCAGTCAACATTTCCCTGGCTTTCGGCAAACTCAACTGCATCATCGACGGGTCAACGGTTCGCGGAATTGAAAAAGAGCTTTGAAGTTCAATCGCCTGGGCAAGCCAGAGAAGCCAACAGTCTGCTATTGATCACATTTACCGACATCCTGGCCTCGTTAATCGGCGAGCAGTTAACGACCAGTATTTTACGCACGTCATGGACCAATGACGCTTTGGTTAGCAGCCCTGGCAAGGAGTTCAAAAATGAATAAAAAAGTAAGCATCCGTCTTCTGAAAACGGGTGTGCCCGGCCTGGATAACCTGTTGGGAGGAGGCCTGCCGGAATTTTCATTTAACCTGATCGCGGGCTTACCGGGAAGCGGAAAAACAACACTCGCTCACCAAATCATATTCTCGTTGGCAAGCCCGGAAAATCGGGCGCTGTTCTTTACGGTACTCGGTGAACCCGCCTTGAAGATGCTTCGTTATCAACAGCAATTTCCTTTTTTTGATATTACAAAAGTCAACAAATCGATCCGCTTCGTCAACCTGTCTGTAGATCTCTTGGAGGGAAATCTTGAGCGTGTTTTGTCGCGTATTGCCGAAGAAGTGAAAGCCTATGCGCCGAGTCTAGTATTTGTTGATTCGTTTCGATCAGTTGTACGGTTAACAAAGCAGAAGGAAAAGGGCGCGTCCGAACTGCAACGGTTTATCCAGCAATTGGTCATGAAAATGACCAACTGGCAGGCAACAACATTTTTAGTCGGCGAATATATGACGTCAGAAATGGAATCCAGCCCTGTTTCTACCGTAGCGGATGGCATTTTGCAGCTGTCACAGAATGTGCATCGCAATTCAATGGTGCGCAAGATACAAGTGGTCAAAATGCGTGGTCAAGCCCAGGCGCCCGGTTTGCATACCTTCCGTATCAGTAATGAAGGCATTCAGATTTTCCCGCGTGCAATGATTCAACGAGTCGCAACGGCTAAGGCGGCAATCAAGACATCCGCTGCTGAGGAACGTGTTCCGATGGGAACACCCGGTTTGGATGACATGTTGGCCGGCGGCTTGCCGGTTGGATACTCGCTGCTTGTGGTCGGGCCGTCCGGTTGCGGGAAAACTATTTTGGCAACGGAATTTCTCGCCGAAGGCGTACGCCGGGGGGAGCCCGGCGTGATTGCGGCGTTTGAGAAGAGTCCCAGTCAACAGCTGAGCAAGCAGTTGAATGCGCTGATCAAAGCTGGACATGTCGGGGTAATCAACACCCGTTCCCTGGATTTATCGATTGATGAAACGTTGCATGATTTGATCGAAATGATTGAGCGCATGCAGGCAAAGCGCGTCGTCATCGATTCCCTCTCCGGGTTTGAGCTGGCACTGGCGCCCGAGTTTAGTGAGGATTTTCGCGGATCGCTGTATAGGCTCATTGCCGAGTTGACTGATAGGGGCGTGACCATATTAATGACGACAGAATTGGAAGACCGCTACACCGATTTGCGCTTTAGCCCATTCGGCAGCGCTTTTCTCGCCGACGCGATCATTGTGCTGCGCTATATCGAAATCGCGGGACAATTCAAACGCGTATTCTCGGTCGTTAAAGTACGTGGCAGTATGCATAGTAAGGATATTCGACTGTTTGACATTACAGACCAAGGCATCGTTATTGGAGAGGTTTTATCAGGGTATGACGGAATCATGTCGGGGCGACCCACTGAGTCAAACGCTAATCAGAATGTCCCGGTAACAGGAGTAGGACAGCAATGAACATGAATGATAAAGACGCCGCGTCGAATGTCCCTGATCCGGATCAACCGGGCTCGACTAAGCAGAATAATGACCGCTTGCCGAAGCGCTATGAGAAATATATTAAGCGTCGGGAAAGCACTGTCATTGCCAATGAGGAGGCCGTTATAAGCCGTGAAAAATTGGCTACTGCTCGGGAAGATGCCGCGCATGTTCGTGAAAATGCCGCCGACTTGCGTGAACAGACCGCGACCACACGGGAAGAAGCGGCACATCGGCGCGAAAGTAAAGCCGCTTCACGCGAAGCCGCCGCCCACCGGCGCGAAGGAAATGCCAGCTCGCGCGAAGACGCCGCTCACCTGCGCGAAGGGGAAGCCAGCTCGCGTGAAGACGCCGCCCAGCTGCGCGAAGGGAAAGCCAGCTCGCGTGAGCGGAGAATTCACGTGGCAGAGACGATGCGTGCGGCCTCCGACGATCACGTCACTATGTTGCAGCAAGCGAACGCACATTTGGTTATCGCGACCATTGAGGCACAGAAATTGGCCGAGCAAGTCCAAATGGCTAAAGACCAGCTGGATCATTTAGCGCATCATGATGCGTTAACTGATTTGCCCAATCGAATGCTGCTGCAAGACCGCCTTAAGCAGGCGATTGAGTTGGCTCGTCGTCAAGGCAGGCAACTTGCCGTGATGTTTATGGATCTGGACCGATTTAAACACATTAATGATTCTTTGGGACATCCGGTCGGCGACCAATTGCTACAGTCGGTTGCCCAGCGCCTGTTGGCTTGCGTACGCCATTCGGACACCATCAGCCGTCAAGGCGGCGACGAGTTCGTGCTGTTGCTTTCCTTTATTGAACATGCAGAAGATGCAGCGTTGTCTGCGCAAAAGATGCTTGCGTCGATCTCGCAGCCTCACCACATTGAGGGACACGAACTCCATATCAATGTGAGTATCGGCATCAGCGTCTACCCCGATGATGGTCGGGATGCAGAGACCTTGATCAAAAGTGCGGACACAGCGATGTACCATGCCAAGGAAAGCGGGCGCAATAATTACAAGTTTTTCGAACAAGGCATGAATGACCGGGCCGTTCAACGGCAATCCATCGAAGCCGACCTGCGCGGCGCATTGGAACGGCAGGAGTTTGTGTTGTACTACCAGCCGAAAATAAATCTTCACAGCGGCGCGATTGTCGGTGTCGAGGCATTGATTCGTTGGCGGCATCCTGAACGGGGACTGATATTGCCGACGCAGTTTGTGTCCATCGCCGAAGATTGCGGATTGATCCTGCCGATAGGTCGCTGGGTGCTGCGCGAAGCCTGTCTCCAGGCCCGGATTTGGCAGCAGGCCGAATTGCCCCGGATCACCGTCGCGGTCAACACCTCCGCTCTCGAATTCCGTGACAAGGATTTTCTCTCAAACATACGCGCAACCCTTGAGGATACTTGTTTGGAGCCCATCCATCTGGAGCTCGAATTGACCGAAAGCTTACTGATGCAGGATGCCGAGTCTAGCGATTCAGTGCTGCATGCACTCTCGGACATGGGTATAAAACTTGCGATTGATGATTTTGGCACCGGCTATTCCAGCCTAAGCTATTTGAGGCAGTTTCCGATTGATACCCTGAAAATTGACCAGTCGTTCGTGAACCACATGATCAACAACGCTGACGATGCCACCATCGTCAGCGCGGTGATCGGCATGGGCAAAAGCCTTAACAAGCAAGTCATTGCCGAGGGCGTGGAAACGCCGGAGCAGTCTGCATTTCTTCAGGGCCTGCATTGCGATGAGGGTCAAGGCTATTATTTCGGTCGTCCGGTGACAGCTGAAGCGCTCACCGGTTTACTGAAAACCGGCGCATTACTTA
>DAINRH010000222.1:0-6724 GCA_036741905.1 Methylobacter sp.
CCTGTTGCGCGAAGGGCTGGATATACCGGAAGTGTCGTTGGTTGCGATACTGGATGCCGACAAGGAAGGCTTCCTGCGCTCGGTCGTGTCGCTAGTGCAGACCATTGGCCGGGCAGCGAGAAACGTCAACGGCAAGGCGATTCTGTACGGCGATAAAATCACCAAATCGATGCAGCAGGCGATAGACGAAACCGAACGCCGCCGCGAAAAACAGCACCAGTTCAATATCGAACATCATATCGAGCCGAAGACCATATTCAAGTCGGTCACCGATATTATGCAAGTATCGATCCCCGGCGCAGGCATGACCAGCGCCAATAAACTGCTGGACAAGGTAGCTGAATTCCCGGCCGACTATAAAGCGGCCATGACGCCCAAGCAGACGAGCAAGAAACTGAAACAACTGGAAGACGCGATGTATCAGCATGCGAAAAATCTTGAATTCGAGCAGGCGGCGAAGATCCGGGATGAGATTAAGGTTTTGCAGGGGTTGATGTTGGTGTAGGTTGGAGCAAGAGCATATTTTGCAAACAATAACCTACTGAATATAAAATTTTTATTTAGCCTATTGTTTTGGCTGAGTCCTTCTGACGCCTTAGTTTTACGCCCAATTAAAATACATTAGCCATTAAGGAAAAACGATTCATGACACAGATCAATCAACATATTCGGGACTTTCTATCTTACTATTGCGCGCTAAATTCCCCTCCTGAATATGCGGTGCTAATTAAAGGATTGTGGGGTACTGGCAAAACTTGGTTTATTCAAGATTACCTGAAGCAGAAAAGCCAAGATCATCTATATGTAAGCCTATATGGAGTTACATCGTTTGAAGATATTGAAAGTGATTTTTTTCGACAATTACACCCCCTACTCTCTTCGAAAGGTGCGAAGCTATTGGGAAAATTAGCAAAAGGAATGCTCAAAGCAACGATAAAATTTGATATTGATGATGACGGGCAGTCCGATGGAACTATCACAGCCGGAGTTCCCAATGACAAACTGATTGAATCGCTGAAGCTCTCCGAGAGCAAAGTGTTGGTATTTGATGACATCGAGCGGTGCGGAATTCCCATATGCGATCTCCTTGGATACATCAATCAATTTGTCGAGCACAATGGATTCAAGACAATACTCATTGCCAATGAGCACGAGATCATTGAACGAGAAGAAAAAACTGAGTCGCATTTTCTAGCATATCGACGAGTTAAAGAGAAATTGGTTGGGAAAACTTTTGAAATAGTACCCGACCATGCTCCAGCTCTGAGCCATTTTGTTGATCAACTTCAATGTGAGGAGGCAAAGACTGCGGCCAATACAAATAAAGAACTCGTCGTCCAACTCTATAACAGCTCGAAATATAGGAACCTCAGAATATTGAGAAATGCATTGTGGGATTTTGACAGGTTATTCGCCAAGCTTTCCCTCGAAATTACAGAAAATAAACTGCTTGTTTCTCATCTTCTAACTCTGTTCCTTATATATTCCTTTGAAATAATGAGCGGCACCATTTTTCCAAAGGAAATTTCAAGCCTCAGAAGTAGCTTGTTTTCTTCACTGGGACGTAAAAACGGTAAGGTTAACCCCGATCAAAAATATATAAATATAAAAGGGAAATATAGCGGTGTTGACTTTTATGATTCGCTCTTTGATGAATCGATTTGGCAGTCAATACTTGGCAATAGCATCATTCCATTAGCCGAAATTGAAGAAGCCATTTTTAATAGCAGGTACTTCCAATCACAAAAGCAACCTAATTGGATTCGCCTTTGGCATGCAAGAGACTTAGAGGACGAGGAATTTGAAACGATTCTATCCAGCGTGGAAGATGAATGGAAAGCAAAGACCTACAAGGAAATAGGCATTGTTAAACACATAGTTGGATTACTGCTATGGCTTTCTGACTATGGCCTATATAAAAATAGCAAAACACAAATTCTTGAGTATTCTAAGTCATACGTGGATTACCTCAAAGAGCAAGGCTGCCTTATAACAACATCCAGTCGCGGAAACTCTTATTTCGGAGGATCATGGGCTGGTCTTGGTTTTCACTCCGAAGACGAGGAAATATTCAAAGAATTCTGTAAGTATGTAAAGGAAAAAGAGGAAGCCGCCTTACTTGAAAGCTACACAACTGAGGCGAGCGCGTTGCTAATAATGATGAGGGAAGACACAAACAAGTTTTTGAGGTCACTAGTTCTTTGCAATCACCCAGATAATAGGTTTTATAACGTCCCAATTCTTGAGTATTTATCGCCATCGGACTTTGTCCTAACTTTCCTAAATTTGTCCCCAAATCATCGTAGAACTGTTGCCTGCGTTTTTGAAGAAAGATATAAATTTGAAGAATTTAACAACAAGCTTGCGGGCGAACTCTCTTGTTTGAAGGAAATTATGTCACTTCTTCGGAAAGCGCAGGTCGAGCGGCAGGGCAAAATGAGCGCACACACCATTGGCCTAGTCATTGATCCGTATTTAACCAATGCTGTAAAGAAATTAGAGAAAGTTCCAGTCCTTTAGGGAGTAATAGCTTATTGCGCCGCATGGGGAAAGTTACACGCACTAAACCTCTGGTTTATCCGTTGGATTAATCGGCAAATAACAGCTTAAAAATCACTGAGGAGAAATAACAATGCCGACTATTAGCATGTTTTACGGAATTATTATTCGTATGTTTTTTGAAGAACATGCGCCGCCGCACTTTCACGCTCAATATGGTGAACACAAAGCGGCAATCAACATTCGTACACTTGAGATAGTGGAAGGTAAGTTGTCACGGCGTGCGCTTAACTTGGTCCTGGATTGGGCGGAATTACATCGTGACGAATTATTGAGCGATTGGGATAAATGCCGTATTCATCAACAGCCGGATAAAATAGAGCCATTACCCTAATGGAGAGTTTTTATGTATTACGATGTCATTGAAGCGCGAGTCATTGGCGAATTAGCCTTTGAGGTTCGTTTTTCGGATGGTTTAAGCGGAAAGGTTCGGTTTTTGCCGTCTTATCTTTACGGAGTGTTTGAAAAACTCAAAAATCCGGATTTTTTCAACCAGCTTAAAGTAACCGATGGTTTTGTATCATGGAGCGATGAAATCGACCTTGCACCGGATAGTATGTATCGGGCAATTTCGCAAACAGGCGAATGGCTGTTGTCTTGAAATTAGCTCAGCAGGGGGAAGGTTGCAACTCTTTGGCGTGGAACAAGTTTGACTTTTGGCTCAGCAATCAAAGCAGCTTTATAAATTCTTCGACGGTCATACCCGCATTCCGAATAAGAGCGCGTAGCGTGCCGATTGAAAGTTCCTTATGTTGAGGGACAGATAAATTGACGCGTACGCCGGACTTAACCAAAACACGATGGCTCCCGACTTGTCCGATGGTTTGCCAACCCGCTTTCTCGAAAGCCTTGGCCGCATCCTTGCCGGAAATATTGCCGAGTTTACCCATGAACTAAACGGTCACCATAATCTGCGCCAGTTTTTGAGTGCCGTTTTGTTGCAAAGCGGAAATCGCTTTTTGATCCTCCGCCCACAACCAAGCGGTAATCGCTTCTTTGATATTATCCAAGGCTTCTTCTTGATCTTTGCCTTGTGAAACGCACCCTGGCAGCGCAGGGCATTCGGCAACTATCCAACCATCTTCAGCCGGTTCGAGTGTTATGTGGAAAATCATGATGTCCCCTGCGTTAAATAAAAGTTATTTTCGAGCAGCTCTCAGGCTCTGCATATACTCTTCTACAGATTCAATATCGGTACGATCCGCCCATATCCCGAACAAATCATTCTTGTTACCCCTATCAGCCGACTTATCGGTTTGCTTATAAGGCACAAGCCGGGCGCAAGGTTTACCCCTGAAAGTGATTGCGACATCTTCTCCCTTGCTTACAACGTCAAGCAGCCCTTTTGAATGGATTCTAAGGTCTTTTGCGGTCGCTTTCATGTTAACACCCTGCATTAAGTTACTTTTTCAAAGTATGAACTTAACGCTATTAAACGTCAATTTACCCGAAATTTACACATAAGATGCAGCCGCAGGTCGCGGTTGCATCTTTTCGAAACCCAACACCGCCGAGCCTCAACCCTTCAAAAACCGCAACATCTCATGCTCAACATCGACTTTAATAGTATCCCCGGCGACAAAATTGCCCGCCAGTATCTGCTGCGCCAACGGGTTTTCAAGCTGTTGCTGAATCGCCCGTTTCATCGGCCTTGCGCCGTAAACCGGATCGAATCCCGCCTCGCCTAACAAATCCAGCGCATCTTCCGAAATTTCAAAGCCGATTTCGCGATCCTGCAAGCGTTTACGCAAGTAATCGATTTGAATGCCGGAAATAGCCCGAATCTGTCCGCGCCCCAACGAATGAAACACCACCGCCTCGTCGATCCGGTTGATG
Organism: Methylobacter sp.; assembly: GCA_036741905.1. Taxonomy (GTDB): domain Bacteria; phylum Pseudomonadota; class Gammaproteobacteria; order Methylococcales; family Methylomonadaceae; genus Methylobacter_A. Next base: position 4,396 of record DAINRH010000222.1, read on the forward strand.
AATTCGGGACGGAACTTGGTGCTGACAATTTCCATGACCGACGTTTTCATGACCGAATATAGCGCTTCGCCCGACAACGATTGAATAATGTCCGAACCCAGGTTGGAAGTCATCACGATAATGGTGTTCCTGAAATCAACCGTTCTGCCCTGTCCGTCGGTCAAACGGCCGTCGTCCAGCACCTGCAACAGGATGTTGAACACATCGGGATGGGCTTTTTCAATTTCGTCCAGCAAAATGACCGAATACGGCTTGCGCCTGACCAGCTCGGTCAGATAGCCGCCTTCTTCATAACCGACATAGCCCGGAGGCGCTCCGATCAAACGCGCCACCGAATGCTTTTCCATAAACTCGGACATGTCGATGCGCACCATCGCGTCCGGCGTATCGAACATGAACTCGGCCAGCGCCTTGCACAGCTCGGTTTTACCGACGCCGGTCGGTCCCAGAAACAGGAATGAACCATTCGGACGATTCGGATCGGACAACCCCGCTCTGGACCGACGGATCGCATTGCTGACCGCTTTCAGTGCTTCCTCCTGGCCGACCACCCGTTTGCTGAGCTGTTCTTCCATGTGCAGCAGCTTATCGCGTTCGCCCTCCATCATTTTCGATACCGGAATGCCGGTCCATTTAGACACCACTTCGGCGATTTCCTCTTCGGTGACTTTGTTGCGCAACAAGGTCATTTTCTGCGTTTCAGCCGGTACGTCTGAATGCAGCTGCTTTTCCAATGCGGGAATAATGCCGTACTGCAACTCGGACATTTTGGCCAGATCACCGGCTCGGCTGGCCGCTTCCAATTCGGTTTTAGCCTGTTCTAGTTTTTCCTTGATCGATGCCGAACCTTGCAACGAAGCTTTTTCCGCTTTCCAGATTTCTTCCAGGTCGGAATATTCTTTTTCCAGATCGGCGATTTCCTCTTCCAGAATTTCCAGGCGTTTTTTGGACGCAGCATCGGATTCTTTCTTCAGCGCGACCTGCTCGATTTTTAACTGAATCAAGCGCCGGTACAATTTGTCCATTTCCTCCGGCTTGGAGTCGATTTCCATGCGGATACGACTGGCCGCTTCGTCGATCAGGTCGATGGCCTTGTCCGGCAACTGCCGGTCGGCGATGTAACGGTAGGATAGGTTGGCCGCCGCAATAATGGCCGGATCGGTAATATCGACGCCGTGATGCACCTCGTATTTTTCCTTTAGGCCGCGCAAGATCGCCACCGTATCTTCAACCGACGGCTCATCGACCAGCACTTTTTGAAAACGGCGTTCCAGGGCCGCATCTTTTTCGACGTATTTGCGGTATTCGTCCAGCGTCGTAGCGCCCACGCAATGCAATTCGCCGCGCGCCAGCGCCGGTTTCAACATATTGCCCGCATCCATTGCGCCTTCGGCCTTGCCCGCGCCGACCATGGTGTGCAGCTCGTCGATAAACAAAATCACCTGCCCTTCCTGTTTGGCAAGATCGTTTAACACCGCTTTCAAGCGCTCCTCGAACTCGCCGCGAAACTTGGCTCCGGCAATCAGCGCCGCCATATCCAGCGCCAACACCTGCTTGCCCTTGATCCCTTCCGGCACTTCGCCGTTAACGATGCGCTGCGCCAGACCTTCGACAATCGCGGTCTTGCCGACGCCCGGCTCGCCGATCAATACCGGATTGTTTTTGGTGCGCCGCTGCAAGACCTGGATCGTCCGGCGTATCTCGTCATCGCGCCCGATCACCGGGTCCAGCTTGCCAAGTTCTGCGCGCTCGGTCAGGTTGATGGTGTATTTTTTCAGGGCTTGACGCTGTTCTTCGGCATTGGCGTCGTCGACCGGCTGGCCGCCGCGCATCACATCGATGGCTTTTTCCACCGCCTGTTTGGCGACTCCGGCTTTTTTAAGCAGGTCCTGAAGCAGGCCTTTTTCTTCAAAAACCGCCAACAAAAACAGCTCGCTGGAAATGAATTTGTCGCCTCGCTTTTGCGCCAGTTTGTCGGTTAAATTAAGCAATCTTGATAATTCATTGGAGATTTGCACGTCGCCGCCGGAACCGCTAACCGTTGCCAGACGATCCAGCTCCCTGACCAGCTCGGTGCGCAGCAGCTGCGTGTTGATGCCCATTTGGGTCAGCATCGGCCTGATGCTGCCGCCCTGCTGGTCGAGCAAGGCCAACATTAAATGAATCGGTTCGATGAATTGATGGTCTTTGCCCAAGGCCATGCTTTGTGCATCGGCCAATGCCGTTTGAAACATGCTGGTTAATTTGTCCATACGCATAATATTTGCCTCATATTAAGAGTTTTTAAGTTACTGCTAACATGGGGGGTAGTGCGACTGTTTTCAAGCAG
>DAINRH010000223.1:0-6710 GCA_036741905.1 Methylobacter sp.
CCTATGAAAAACGCCAGGATTTTGAGCGGCTCTTCGCCGATGTTGCGGCCATTGTGGAGTACATCTATCGACTCGGGTACGACATCGCCCTGATGGAGCACTTTAACCGCGCCGCCGGCAAGCCTTAATTCCAGATCGCCTTCGAGGATATAGCCGAGCGCCGGCACCGGGTGTTCGTGCCAGCCGGTTTCGCCCCCCGGCGCAATTTCAACGATCAGCGCAGTGACTTCGCTTTGTCCTTTGGGATAGACGATCGGTTTGCCGTCCCAACTGGTGGTTGTTTTGAGCAGCGGGGTAATAGTGAGGGTTGAATTTTCGTCCAGCGCCGACGCAGTAATCGGGCCGCATAGCGCCATGAAGAATATAAACTGCGTTTTGATGTCCATGCGAACGCGACCGGTGCATTTTTTCATGTGCTTAACCCGGAGGCCAAGTCATTTGCCGGCCGCCCAGCAGATGTAAGTGCAGGTGATAAACCTCCTGTCCGCCTTTCCTGTTACAGTTAAATACGGTTCTGTAACCCGCTTCCGCTATGCCTTCCTGCTTAGCCAGTTTTGCCGCGGTTTGTAATAGTCGACCTGCCTGCAAGGCATCATCGATGTCATTCAACGTTGCAATGTGGCGTTTCGGGATGATCAATATGTGTACCGGTGCTTGAGGGTTAATATCTCTGAAAGCCAGGATATTTTCATCTTCAAAAACCACATCCGGTTTGATAGTCCCGGCAACCATTTTGCAAAATAAACAATCAGTCATTATTTTTTTCCTTTTTTGTATGAGCGACCGGTCGGTCAGAATTGCTGGTTTTAGAATATACGCTTCTTCTACTGCGCAGTCCAAGGGTTCGGGGCGGATCTCCCCATCGGCTTCAGACTAAAAGGTTGCGCATGTTGTCCTTGAACGGAGGTATGGCGAGGCGTTGTTAACGGAATATTTTGAGGCATTGCGGCCGCTTGATTCCCTGGCGCTTGGGACGCCGCAAAGTGTTAAATAGTAACTATTCAGCGCGAAGTACAACATCCCTCTCCAGCGGGAGAGGGGGAGTTCTTTCAGCAATTTGCGGTTTTTTCAGACACGCTGAATAGTTACGTTAAATATTAAATTTGTCTTCAATTTTTTGTTTGTAATTCAAATAATGAATGGTTTGCAGTTGCGCGGGGTTGTTGATCCGAAATGCAGTCAGGGGCAAGTCTATATCGGTAATATAAATCGGGTAATTACTCTTAACGTTTCTGAGTTGATGTATGTGCTGATACGCTGCGTAAAAGACTTTATTGCCGTGTTCAAGCGACGAAAACTCTTTTTCGTTGCAGTAAATCGTATAGATAATGCCGTCATCGGTGTCTTCGCCGGTGATACGAAGGCTTAATTCCTGATTTAAAGCAACGCTATTCAGCTGCACAAGGTTACAGGAAAAGAGGTCGTCAGCATTTTTCTCTAGTTCGTAATATTCAATATCCACGAAGTTTTCAAACAGAGTACGGCTGATGATCGACTGTAGAAAAGCGGCGTAGTGCTTGAGTAGATGGACGGCGCTCGCCTTGCGATGTTGCTGGGTATACAAGGCTCCTCTTTCGTCGACAATATAGACACTGATGTCGGTCTTGTTGTCATAATAAAAAAGCTGGATCGCTTGCGGCTTATTCATGGTGTAAATAAGGCGAATTGGGGTGTTTTCGAAGACGGCCTGGTCAAAATGAATGGAGCTGAACTGCTCCTGAGGACGGTTTATTTCGTCTAACAACAGTTTTTCGGTTGCCAGCATTTTGTAGCTCAGGATCTGATTTACCGATTGGAAAACATAAAATGAAGTTCCGCCGGGTAAAATGTAACGGGGCGAGTGATTTTGTTGCGGCGTGGAAAAAAGCTTGACCAAAATGCTGAATATGACTTCAACGCGAAAAATAATGTCTCTAGCCCGCTTTGGCATATGACAGACAAACTTTACGTTTTTCAAAGACAGCGGCTTTTGGTTGTGATTGATGATGTCCACTAAACACTTGAACAGTCCATCCAGGCCATCCTCATGGCTGGTGGTAATCTCGCTCCAGCTGGATAATGATATGCAGCTGATGGTTTGGATAAAGCACTGCCGGGTTATGCCGTAACTCAATGGGTCGGAGCGCCGCTCGCTCATAACGCATAGGCGCTCGCCATCCGAGATTCCCATGTTGATAAGAATCATTGAATGCAGCGGGATCTTTTGGGTTTGGTAGACGTCCAGCGGGGCGTCGAAGGTAAAGTTATGGCTAAAGAAAAGGTTAATCTGCCTTAAAATCGAACGCAGCTCCGAATCCGGTATTTTAAGGGAATGCGAACTGAAATTGATCAGTAGATGCTTGTGATAAAGGCCGTTGATAAGCAGCCAGCAAAGCGTTTCTATTAAGGTCCGGCATTTTTGAATGGGCTCAAAATCTGCCGCTGTCGTCATCTGTACATATTTTGGATATAAAGCCCAGCCATCGATTTTGGCGGCGCTGTTTTCTACGATAGATAATGCACTTTCTTTTGAGTGAATGTCGGCATGCGTGGTAATGATTTCAATCTTACCCGGTTTTTTTTCTAAAAATGAATGGAGTTTTCTGCCGATCAGTTTCAGGTTATTGTCATTTATCTGGTCTTGGCTGGCATGGTTTTTGGCGAATCCTAGGATCATGCGGTAACAGTGGGTCAATTGCCGCACAATAATGGTATGTTCCGCCGTTGCTTTTTGTATGTTCCATGAGCGAACCTGTTTAATCTCATCAATAGTCGATGCAGGCCAATGCCATAGTTGGGCAATCTGTTGGATATAGCGATCTTTGGATGAACGGATCGTGGTATTCAGGGTGGCGTCGGACGGTCCCACGACTTTTAAATAAAAGCTTTGCCGAGCGAAATCCAATCTTTCCTGGTTACGGGCATTTTGCAAATATCGTTCGACTTTGGTGTAAATGAGTAAATACGGGTCGAGGTCGGTTGTCATAAAACTGCCCTGATAAATGGCATTTTTTATGTCTTGGCATAGCCATTCGGTTTTTGGATATTCGCTGGCATAGCTCTCCATCAACAATAGTTTTAAGAACGACGTGTGCGGCGAATGCAGTGCCTTATAAATGTGCCCGAGGGTTGCACCGGTAAATTCGTCGGCAGGGACGTCTTCTAAGCCGCCGAAATCGATCAGCTCATGCTCGGGAATGAAGCGATTGGTTACGAGGTGTTTTATATAGTGGGTGTAATTGGCTTCTTCATGAGGCGGAACCAGCCACCAGGCTGGGCTTTTTCCGGCTATATAGATTGCCGTCCGGTAAAATTCTTCAAGCAGCAAATGATGCTGTGCGTGATGGGGGAAGGCCGTAGCGGAAGGGGCGTTTTTACCGAGGCGAAATTGCTTGCTGTCAATGATCCAAAAACGCACGTCGAGTTCTAACGATTTAGACCACTCTTCTATAGCGGAGGCTTTTTGTTGCAGTTCATTAATGGCGTCAGGCAATAAGTCGGATTGATGGCATAACCAGATGTTCATATCGCTGGTTTCCGAAAATACAATACCGCCGATACCGCTCATCAAAAAGAGTCCTTCGATAGGATAAAGGAGCGATGGCGGACGGGTATAATTGAAAGTCGATGCCAACTGCCTGGCGCTGATTAAGGTGTGAGTGTCAGGATGGTATTCAGGTATTCCGGCTGGCGTCGTCTGGGAAATAAATCCCGGCAACATCGTAAAGTTGCCATGAAAAAGCAAAGGCAATAATTCTAAAAATACCCGTTGTCGAGGATGCAGAAACTTTTGAACGCGCTGTTCGCGAAGTTGACTCAAGCGTTTAAATCGATGCTTGATCGACTGAAGATCTTGCATGCTGATTTCTTCGCCGGGAGAACCTAAATGAATGGGGGGCTCTTGGTGTGATCTAGTCATGGCGGACGCGTATAGTTATGTTATGGTGTTTGTGCCGGTTGCACTGCGTGCAAGAGCGCAAGTCTTGAGCCTAAGATGAATTATACGCATCGAGCATGGTCGGTGCTTTTGTCCTCCTCTCCGGCAGGTGCGGCGTGCGGAGGCGATTTAAAAATCGGCATGATATGCAAATGCCCTATCGAAGGCTTTTGCAATCGCGCTTGTCGATGAATAATGAAAATCAACTCCGTATTGAGTAGGCTGTTTTCTCTCAAGCATTGCCTTATATTAACATTTAAAGCGATGGTTTTGTGCGTTGTTTAAGGATTGATTGAATTTTGCCGGTTTTCAGGATAACGCTTTAATTGTGCTTGAGTTTTTATGGCGACAGGGGCAGGTTGCCGGGCGGCTTTTACATTTCTATGCGGCCGTTAAACGCATGCGATAAGGTGCCGCTATCGGTAAACTCCAGCTCGCCGCCCATGGGTACGCCGTGGGCAATCCGGCTGGCCGGGACTTGATGTTTCCTGGCCAGCTCGCTGATGAAGTAGGCGGTGGCCTCGCCTTCAACTGTGGAGTTGGTCGCCAGGATCAGTTCCTTGATATGGCCGGTCGCCAGTTGTAGTTCCAGCCGGTCCAGACCAAGTTCGTCGGGCCCTATGCCGTCCAGCGGCGATAATCGCCCGTGCAGCACAAAATAACGGCCTTTGAATGCCGTTGCCTGATCGACAATCCAGACGTCGGAAGGGCTTTCCACGATGCAGAGGATGGCGTCGTCTCTGGAATTATCGGCGCAGATTTCACACAGTTCGCCTTCGGTCAAGGTGCGGCATTGGCTGCAATGGCGCATTTTTTCAATGGCTTGCAACAGCGTTTGGGCCAGCATATTGGCGCCGTTGCGGTCGCGCTGGAGCAGATGAAACGCCATGCGCTGGGCGGTTTTAGGGCCGACGCCGGGCAAACAGCATAAATTCTGTATCAACTGCCCCAATAAACCTTTTTTGTGCATATTAAAAAGGCAGTTGGAATCCGGGAGGCAAGGGCAGTCCTGCGGTTACGTCGGCCATTTTTTCCTTTTTCATTTTTGCGACTTTATTGACCGCGTCGTTGATGGCCGCGGCAACCAGATCTTCCAGCATGTCTTTATCGTCGCCGAGCAGGGACGGATCGATGGTTACCTTTCTGGCTTCGCGTTTGCCGGTCATCAGGATGGTTACCAGGCCGCCGCCGGACTCGCCCATGACCTGCATGGCGTTAAGTTCCTCCTGGGCTTTTTTTAAGTCGTCCTGCATTTTTTGGGCTTGCTGCATGATGTTGCCGAGTGCGTTTTTCATTTGCTTCTCTCCTGTCTCGTTAAATCGGTTCTATAGTGCCGGGCATGATTCTGGCCCCCAAGTGTTCTTTTAAAGCTTGAATGTTTTCGTCTGCATTAATTGCGTCAATCGCCGCCTGCTGCTTGTCTTCGCGGGCCTTGGTCAATTGCACGGCGGGTGTGGCTGTGGTGGTTTTTTCGGTGGTGATGACCAATTTCAAGGGTGTTCTACGATAAGCCTGTAACGCCTTTTGCAGGTTTTCTTCGGTGCGGGCGCTGCGCAGTTGTTTGTGTCCAGGGTCCAGAATCAAGGTGCAGACGCTATCGTCAATATTTTCCAGTACGCAATTATGGGCCAATTCTCGGGTTAAACCGCTAATCTTCATTGCGGCAATCATGTCCATCCAATTGGCATCGTGTTGTTGGGGCGCGGTTTCCGGAGGTTTTTTTTCAGCGATTGCGACGGGTTGCGTCGCTGTTGGCGCTGTATTGTAAACAGGTTGCGCTTGATTGGAAGCAGGCTGCGCCTGGGCTTTGTTAATAGACTGGCGAACCTGAACCGGTTTAACCGGCGCCGATGTTGCGCCGACCGGCCTGAAGGTCAGCATGCGCAACATGACCATTTCAAAACCGCTACGCGGATCGGGCGCTAAATCCAGGTCGCGTTGTCCTATCAGGCCTATCTGGTAATAAAGCTGTACATCTTCGGGCGTGAGCTTGGTTGCCAATGCCGCAATCATGTCCACGTCGAAATCATGATCGATGGCGTTAGGGATTTGTTGCAGCAAGGCGATGCGATGCAGGACTTGCAATATTTGTTGCAACACATCGCTAAAATCCGGGGTCAAATTGGCTATCTCGTTTATTTTATCGAGTATCGCCGCAGCATCGCCTTCGGCCAGCGCCGTTAAAATAGCCTCAACCGGTTGCTGCGCCACGGTGCCCAGCATTGCGTAGACTTCTTCGGTGGCGACTTTGCCGTTGCCGTAAACGATGGCTTGGTCGAGCAGGCTTAAAGCGTCGCGCATACTGCCGTCGGCGGCGCGGGATAACAATTTTAACGCGCCTGATTCAGCCTCAATGTTTTCTTGCCGGAGGATGAACTCCATTTGGGTAAAAATCTGGCCGGGCAGCAAACGTTTGAGATTGAACTGCAAACAGCGGGACAGTACGGTGACGGGGATTTTATGAGGATCGGTAGTGGCGAGCAGGAATTTGACGTGCGGCGGCGGCTCTTCCAGGGTTTTTAGCAAGGCATTGAAACTGTGCCCGGACAGCATGTGTACTTCGTCGATCAGGTAGACTTTATAGCGGCCTTGATTGGGCGCGTATTGCGCGTTGTCGAGTAAATCGCGGGTATCTTCAACCTTGGTGCGCGATGCCGCATCGACCTCGATTAAATCCATGAACCGGCCTTCATCCAAATCGCGGCACACAGGGCATTCGCCGCAGGGATTGAAGTCCTGTAGATTTTCGCAATTGATGGCTTTGGCTAAAATACGGGCAATGGTGGTTTTGCCG
>DAINRH010000224.1:0-6666 GCA_036741905.1 Methylobacter sp.
TAATAGCCTGCTCTCCAATCAAGTTGCGGCGAAACCATCCTTTCATTTCAAATACAAATAAAACAAGAGGCGCATTAAGACGTAAAACGATGGCATTAAACCACAAAAGCGAGGCATTCTCAACAACGACAAGGCTTACCAAAGACCTTTTCACCGATGCAAAACTATCGCTTCCGCTTCCCCAGCCTTCCCTACCGTTGGCAAATCCTAAAAAAATGCGCAAGCCGGCGGCCGGCATTCGACAAAGAGGGTGTAATCATAAGCTCTCAACTTAGGATATGATCGGTCATAACTTTCCGAAACATAAACTCCCGAGCGGGACGGGGGTTGCAAACCCCGCCCCGCCACAGTACTTGTGTATAACGACGAGCGTTCTGCATGGCAATGCAGCCTGACCCGCTCGCTGGTTCGTCCCTGAATGGGCGCCTGGCATTTACCCCCCAAAAAACAGAGCGGCTAACTCATCATTGAATGCATCAAGGGAAAATGAATTGACTTTACCCGGATAAACCACTATTAAAACCAGACAATTTACCTATCCGCCCTAGTGCCGCGCGAACCGAGCATCCCGCAATGACCCAACATAAAAGCCAACCAAACCCCTCAACTCCCACTGGAAACCAGCCTCGACCCAACAGCAGTTTTCCCATTGTCGGCCTGGGCGCTTCCGCCGGAGGCCTGGAAGCCTTCGAGCAATTCTTTTGCCATATCCCCCCCGATACCGGCATGGCCTTCGTGCTGGTTTCGCATCTCGACCCCAGCCATGCCAGCATCCTCACCGAAATCCTGCAACGCATCACAACCATGCCGGTGACGGAGGCGCAAGACCAAATGCAAGTAATGCCTAACCGCGTCTATGTCATCCCCCCCAACCGCGACATGACCATTTTCCACGGCGCCTTGCAACTCAGCATACCGTCAGTGCCGCACGGACAACGCATGCCCATTGATGCATTCCTGCGCTCGCTGGCTGAAGATCAGGCCGAAAAATCCATCGGTATTATTCTGTCCGGCACCGGCACCGACGGCACTTTGGGATTACGCGCCATCCTCGGCGCCGGCGGCGTCACCCTGGCGCAGGAACCGACTACCGCCAAATTCGACGGCATGCCGGTCAGCGCCATCCAGGCTGGCTATGTCACCCATATTTTGCCTGCGGAGAAAATGCCGGAAGTGCTGATATCCGGCATACTCGCCCTGGCTCTCCAGCCCCTTCCCTCGCCCCCGACTACCTTAACCGGCATCAATCACATCCTGATGCAGTTACGCACTAACACCGGCCACGATTTCTCACTCTACAAGAAAAGCACCATCACCCGCCGCATTCAGCGACGCATGTCGCAGAACGGCATCGAGGACACCGAAACCTATGCCCGCTACCTCAAGGAGCATCCATCCGAGACAACCTCGCTGTTCAAAGAACTGCTGATCAATGTCACCAGCTTTTTTCGCGACCCGGAAGCTTTTGTCGTACTGAAGCAGGACATCCTGCCCGCAATATTGGCGGGCAAACCGGAAGACTACGTTTTCCGGATCTGGGCGGCAGGTTGCGCCACCGGCGAGGAGGCCTATTCCATTGCCATCGTGTTGCGCGAGCTAATGGACAAAGGCCAGTATGAATTTAAAACGCAAATTTACAGCACCGACCTTTCCGACGACACCATTACCACCGCCCGTGCAGGTCTCTACCCGCCCAACATCGCGCTGGATGTCACGCCCGAGCGACTGCGCCGCTTCTTTATCAAGGAAGACGGCGGCTATCGGGTGAAAAAGGAAATTCGCGAAATGGTAGTGTTCGCCGTTCAGAATGTCGTCAAAGACCCGCCTTTTACCAAGCTCGATCTGCTCAGTTGCCGCAATCTAATGATTTATCTGGAACCGGAACTGCAAAACCGCCTGATCCCGGCCTTTCATTACGCACTCAAACCGGGCGGCGTGCTGTTTTTGTCGCCCTCGGAAGGCATCGGCAACCATACCGAACTGTTTACGCCGCTCAATCGTAAATGGAAATTCTACCGCGCCATTCCCACCGCCGCCTCAACCCGCGCCATATTGACCAGCAACTTGAACTGGAGCTCGGAACCGGCTCACAAAACGCCCGATGACATCATGAAATCCGCCAGGGAGAACAACTTGGCCGAACTGACCCGGCGCATGCTGCTGCAATTCTACGCGCCCACCTCGGTGATGACGGATCTCAACGGCAATATCCTCTACGTCTACGGAGAGACCGGCAAATACCTGCGCCCTGCGCCCGGCCATGCCACTCTCAACATGATCGACATGGCGCGGGAAGGCCTGCAACTGGAACTGCGCTCGGCTATTTCGGACGCAAACCAAGGTACGCCGACCCTGAACAAAGAACTGTCGGTCAAAACCAACGGCGACTTTCAGCCCGTGCATCTTTGCGTACGCCCCTTGTCGAATCCGAACGACCGCCAAAACCTGCTGCTGGTGAGTTTTCAAGATATACCGCAGCCGACACCGGACAAACCGGCGCGCGCCAAGCGCACCTCCAAACCGAATGAACTGCACCATATTGAGGAACTGGAACGCGAGCTGTCCTACACCAAAGAAAACCTTCAGGCCACTATTGAAGAACAGTTTGCATCCAACGAGGAACTTAAATGCACTAACGAAGAGATGCAATCCACCAATGAAGAACTGCAATCCACCAACGAAGAGCTGGAAACCTCCAAAGAGGAATTGCAATCCATCAATGAAGAATTGGTCACCGTAAACTCCGAACTCCAGGCCAAAATCGTACAATTGGCCGATATGCAAAACGACATGAAGAATCTGCTCGACAACATCCACATCGGCACCATCTTCCTCGATCAAAACCTGATCATCCGCCGCTTTACGCGCGACGCAACGCAAATCTATCGTCTCGTTGCCTCGGATGTAGGCCGCGCCCTGAGCGACATAAAACCTGAACTGGACGGTAAAGACGACTTGCTGGACGCCGCTCATGCCGTTCTCGACAACCTGATCCCCATCGAACGCGAAGTAAAAACCTTGAACGGCAACTGGTACCTGGCCCGCATCCAACCCTACCGGACACTGGAAAACATGATAGACGGCGTGGTACTGACCTTCACCGACATTACCGAACGCACCCGAGCCATAGCGATGCAGGAAGCGCGGCTATTGGCCGAAAGCATCGTCGACACGGTGCGCGAACCGCTTCTTATACTCACTGACAGCTTGAAGGTCGTTACCGCCAGCCGTTCCTTTTACCAATACTTTCAAGTGCCCCCGGAACAGACAGTGGGCCGCATGATTTACGAATTGGGGAATGGCCAATGGAATATCCCCGCCTTACGTAACCTGTTGGAGAGCATCCTGCCGCACAATCAGGCATTTAATGACTATAAGGTGGAGCATGATTTCCCCAACATCGGCCACCGTATCATGCTGCTCAACGCCCGCGGCATCATCGGCCAGACCGGCGAGCCGCAATTGATCCTGCTGGCGATGAATAATGTCACCGACAGGGCATAGCCAAAAAAGGTAAGGACTTCCGAGCGGAACGGAGGTTGTAAACCCCGTCCCGCCACCACTTGTGTATAAAGATGAGCGCAGAGCCTGGGAACAATGAGTTCAGGTTTCAGGAAGCTTTCGATCAACTCCTAAAAAGGAATGTCATCATCGAAGTCGTCATAATTTGGCGGTGGCGGCGGCATGGAACCGGAACCGCTTTGCGGCGCCGATGGCTGGGGCGGATTGGCGGGTCTTGATGCGGAAGCGGAATATCCGCCCTGCGGCTGTTCGCCGCCAAAATCGGAAGTGCCGCCGCTACGGCTATCCAGCATATTCATGGTGTCGGCAATGATTTCCGTGGTGTAGCGATCCTGACCGTCTTGACCTTGCCATTTCTGAGTGCGAATACGCCCCTCAACATAAGCTTGACTGCCCTTTTTTAAATACTCACCGGCGATTTCAGCCAAACGATTATAAAACACCACCCTATGCCATTCGGTTTCTTCGCGGCGCTCACCCGATTGCTTATCTTTCCAGCGCCTCGACGTTGCCAGACGAATTGTGGTAACGGCGCCGCCGCTTGGCATATAACGCACCTCAGGATCGGCGCCAAGCCTTCCTATTAACATCACTTTATTAAGCATCTATTTCTCCCATTGTTTAGTTCTTGAGCATTAGTAGAGCTCAGCCTGTGAATGCTCGCCTTGGAGCGGATAAATCCGCCGCTACTATGCATCTTGATTAGTAAGCTGCTTCAGCTAGCGCCGTCATACTGGCATGGATGTGAATGTATGACTTGGCATAATGCCTAAATCGGATACGGGTGCCATGAATAGTCACCCTCCCTGGCTCTAGATTCCGGCATACATGCCGGAATGACGGAGTTTTTTGCGTTAGCTAAAGCACCTTTATAATCAGGTTATGCATTGACGTATTGCGTGATCAATCGTTGCAATTGGTCTTTATTCAGCTTCTGATTATCGACCTTAAGATAAACCAGGGCTTCCTCATAATGCAGGGTAATTTCCTCTACGCCGCTGATTTTAAACATTTCGGCAATAAATTCATTGGCTCCCTGTTCGCTGAGTTGTTCCAGCGATATAAGCAGGTTTGCCAGATACCGGGGCGGCTTCATCCATAAAGACGCCAGCAACCAGCTGAATGCGGCAGCGGCGCAAAATAAAAACACCGCGGTGACTCCGAACACGCCGTTAAACCAGCCGCCCACCAGTCCGCCCATAAAAAGCCCCATGAATTGGGAGCTTGAATAAGCGCCCATGGCCGTGCCTTTCAAGTCGGCCGGAGCCGTCTTCGATATTAACGAAGGCAGCGTCGCTTCCAGCAGATTAAAGCCGCAAAAAAACAGCCACAAGAAACCTATAATTCCGACCAGGTTTTGATATACGACCGACAAGCCCAATTCAGCCATTACCAATACCGCGATAGCGCCGATAAACACCTGTTTCATTTTGCGTTTCTTTTCGGCCAGAATCACGAACGGCACGGCGAACGCCATCGAAATAACGAAAACCGGCAAATAAACCATCCATTCATGCCCGGCTATCAATCCCGCCTTCCGCATTAATGAAGGCACCACCACAAAGATAGCCATTAAAATCAGGTGCAAGGTGAAAATACCGTAATTCAGGCGCAACAGATCGGGATTTTTCAGCACCTGCATGGTTTCTTCGGGAACAAACTCCGCATCCCGGTGCAATTTGGATTGCTGGGGATCGGGAACGATATAAATAACCGCCAAAATAGCCAGCAGAGTGAGCGCCGCCGTGCCCCCAAAAACACTCTGCACCCCGCCGAACCCGGAAATAACAGGCCCGGCGATGATACCGACGCCAAACGATCCGCCGATGCTGATGCCGATAATAGCCATGGCTTTGGTGCGATGAACTTCCTGAGTCAAGTCTGCCACCAAGGCCATGATCACGGCCGAAACCGCACCGGCGCCCTGAAAAGCCCGGCCTATCAAGACCCCGTAGATAGTCGTTGACAATGCCGCGATCACGCTACCGATAAAAAATAACACCAGGCCGATAACAATGATTTTTTTGCGGCCGAAATGATCGGATAACAAACCGAAAGGAATTTGCAAAAGAACTTGGGGCAAGCCGTAAATGCTCATAGCCAGACCGATCAGCGCGGGTGTCGAACCCTCCAGCTGCTCGGCAAATAAAGACAGCACCGGCAAAATCATAAACAGTCCCAGCATCCGCAAAGCATAAATGCCCGCCAAAGACCATGTAGCGCGTTTTTCCGATGAAGTCATCGAACTCGTAATATCCTGAACCTTGCTCATTCCCTGCATAAACCACCATCAAATACTGTATTTTTCAAATAATTAAACATTTTTAATCAATAATTTTCTTATACGTCCCAATTCGCTTGCCACTTTCGCCAATACCCGCCCAAGGGTTAACATTAATTGCCTGAGGAATTGTGTACGAAATAACTTGGGCAAGTGACTAATAGCCGGAGTGCAGGCTTCGCCTGCAAGCGCAAGCGAAGCTTGCACTCCCGCTGAAAATTTATCGGCGCGAGTTGTTCACGTTATTTCATGCATACTCCTGAGTCAAATAATCAGGCGAAAGTGAGCATAGCTTACGGTTGCATTCAAACTTGAATGCCCCGAATCCTGTGAAGCCCGGCAATATTGCCACTCTTTATCGCAAAACGACTAGCGAAAGCGTGTCGATTGCCCGGCAGGAATCTTTAACCCGGATCATTTAAGCGCTGACCTCTACGCGGCCAAACAAAAACCGGATCATCATACCTTTTTTTACTTCGCGCATTGTCCGAGCACTAAGAACAGGGGGATTCAAAATCGATGGCAGACCAACGCGTCAATTCACGAAAAACTGCATTTAAAGTAAGCTATTTCAGATTTAATGCTGTCGGCAGTATACCAGAATCAAGGCAATCGGCACGATAGGCGCTGACAAGATCGGGCTTTATTACAATGTTTCAATTTAAAGGACTGATGTTAGGCAATAAACAGGCCGGTATGCAGACACCTTCCAGGTTTTTAAAACCTGGAAGGTCTAACTTGCAACGTTTCGAACGGAGCAACATGCCCCATCCTGCTTGATTCGAAAGTTACCCGCCCCCTTAGGCTACGCTCAGGCAAAGGTTACGGATCATGATTTCCTCATCAGCCTGAATGATAAGAAC
>DAINRH010000225.1:0-6508 GCA_036741905.1 Methylobacter sp.
AACTAACTCATCGTTCCCACGCTCTGCGTGGGAATGCAGCCTGAACCGCTCTGCGGTTCGGGACGCTGGAGCCTCCCTGACCGGGTTACCACGCAAAGCGCTCATCGTTATATACAAATACCTGCGAAACACCATCAACCCCTTGTTCCCACGCGCCGCGTGGGAATGCCGTGCTGGACGCGCTGCGTCCCGTATCGTAAAACGTTGATCGTGACTCAAGGCGCAGCGCGCCTTGACTGCATTCCCACGCGGCGCGTGGGAACGAGAACAAAACACGATTCTCGCTCGCCGCTGTTCCCGGCCTGGAGGCATCTGCTGTAGGGCGTGCCGTGCGCTAGGATACGGTCGGTAATAACTAACTCATCGTTCCCACGCTCTGCGTGGGAACGCAGCCTGAACCGCTCTGCGGTTTGGGACGCTGGAGCTGCGAGCGGGACGGGGGTTGCACCCCAGCCTCTACCGTTTTCGATAACTACTGCCATATCTTCACCCTTCAAACGTTTCGGACGGGGTTGCAAACCCCATCCAGCCACAGTTGATCGTGACTCGAGGCGCAGCGCACCTGACTGCATTCCCACGCGGCGCGTGGGAATGAGAATCTCGCTGAATATTTTCGTGCTTTTCGTGTCTTTCGTGGACAATCCGCTTTTTCCGCAATCATAGCCGTGCCCCCGCGGCAAAATGGATTTGAAACGAGGAATCCGATTCGCTCAAAGGCAAGGCGAAATCCAGCCGAATCGGACCGATAGGCGAATACCACCTGACACCCAAACCCACCCCGGTTTTGATGCTGATATGATCGGGATTATAAGCGTTACCGCCGTCGATAAAAGCCGCAACGCCCCAGTCATCAAGTACGGCCTGTTCGTATTCCGCACTGACTACGCTTAAGAACTTGCCGCCGACCACATTGCCCAAATTATCCTTAGGCCCCAGTTCCTTATAAGCGTAGCCGCGTATGCTGTTCATGCCGCCTGCATAAAACCGGTACGAGGTCGGCAGCCTGTCGAATTGGTCGACCAGCGTTGCGCCTTGCTCGGTTCTGGCAATCAATTTGCCGCTCCAGGGTAACGGGCGTATCCATACCGCGGATGCCGAACCCTGCGCAAAACTAACGTCGGAGATTGGATTTTTATAGCTGCCGGCCAGGTTAAACTCCAGGCGATGGCCTCGGGTGGGGCGCAGTGCGTTATCGGACACAGAACGCAGCCAACTGCCGCCCGGCACTAACAAAAGCACCTGATTTGAGATTGTGCCGGTACTAAAGTCTTCGTAGACGGAGTCGATAAACAGCGTCTGCTTCCAACCGCTGTCGAAATCGTGTTTCAAGCGCGCGGAAAGTTTGCCCGACAGGGACTTATAAGTGTCGGTATCTTCTCGCTTGAGCCCGCCGCCGAAGCTGAAGAAATCGCCGGCCGGGTTGTCCAACGGTACGTTGTATTCAACATCCGCCGTTGACAGCACCGGGGAAAGATCGATATTGGCGTTAAGAAAATGGCCCCGGCGATTCAATCGGCGGTTTTTATAAGAAGCGTTCAGCAACGGCCCGATGTCGGTGTCGAAACCCGCGCCGAAGCCGTAATGATGGATTTTTTCAGGGTACAGTTTAACGGTGACGGGGACTCGCTTTAGGTCGGCATAAGCGGTATCGGGGCGTATCTCCACGCTCTTGAAATAGCCGCTTTTCGACAGCGCATTATGCGTTTTAGCCAGTTGCTCGCCGGAATAAAAATCGCCGTTTTTGATGGCAATGAATTTACCGACAAACTCGGGATTCAAAATATCCTGTTCGACAATAACGTCGCCGAACACCTTGCGTTTTCCGGTATCAAAGACCAGCTTGATGTGCGCCTTGTTGTCGGCTTTATCGATGAGCAATTTTTTTTCCGGAAACGAGACTTGCAAATAACCGCGTTCCAATGCCAGCGATTCAAGCCGACTCTTCATCTTTTCGTATTGATCGTGGCGCAGAGGCTTACCGGTTGCGGTTAGCAGCGTATTACGCAGTTTTTGAAATTCGGGGTCGTCGCGGGCATCGCCAATAAGCTCGATAGCGATGTCGGCAACGATGGTCTGCGGGCCGGAATCAAGCGTAAAGTCCGCCTGCCAACATTCAGTATTGAAAGCCAGCGATTTTTTGATGACGGGATGGTAATAACCTAAAGCCCGCAAAGCCTTTGATATTTCTGCATCGGCTTTGTCAAACAAGCCGCGTATTTTCCATTCCGGCGATGCGCATTTTTCTTCCGAAAGCGACAGCATGAGCCGGACATTTTTTTGGGCTTCGCTTTCAAGTCCGGTGACCGAGACGTCGGCAATAACGGCGGGGGCCGCTAAATATAACAGCAGCAAGAATGGCGCAAATCTGAGGATTACAGGAATTCTTTGCATTACATACGATATGCGCGTTCGACAATTTATTCAACAACGCCGCGCCGATTTCTATGCCGATATACAGACCTTCCAGGTTTTAAAAACCTGGAAGGTCTAACTTGCAACGTTCTGATGTGTTTTAACTATTTTCGTGTTTTTCGTGGACTACGCTTTTTATTATGAGCATGCGTAACATCAATTACTAACCAAATCCTAAGTAGTTGTACGGATTTATCAGCGCCGGTAAGCAAGAGATACTTCATTATGAGTTTTTAGCCGCTCTCATAAGATATTTTCATTGGCTCTTAACTAAACGAGAAGTGCAATTATGAAAAACTACCCCTTAGTGTTGCTTGGGCTGTTACTTTTTTCTACAACGGCGTCGGCTATTGAACAAGCAGTCCCGAAGCAGGTTGAGGAAGTGCATCACCGCGTACAGCGGGTAGTGCCTTATGCACTGGATCAAACCCTGCAAACATTTACCAAAACCGTGCATGGCGGCGTCCAGCATGTTGTCGTTAAATCGGCAGACGATGCCAAGCAGGTCAAATTGATCCAGGAACATCTGCTTAAAGTTGCCGGCGCCTTCAGGAAAGGCGATTTTTCTTCGACTGAACGCGTCCACGGCCCTGATATGCCGGGTCTGGCCCAGTTAAAAAAAGCGGAAACCGACGATATAAGGTTCGAATATAAAGCGTTACCGAATGGTGCGCAGATTCATTATTCAACCGAGTATCCCCAGTATGTTCAGGCGCTTCATATCTGGTTCGACGCCCAGCTGAAAGATCACGGCAGCGATGTCATACCGGAACATAGTCAACACCATTCAACCATTGCGGAATAAATTGCACGACGATCATCTTAAGGCAGCCTGATATTGTTAGTCTGCTTAAAAACATAGCAACCGAGTTTGCTTTTAACCCGGACAAACCAACGACGCGGCTTGACTCGTTAAACTGCAATAATCTGGAATAACACATTATGCCATTACGTGATCTTGAAACATGGATGTGGGCGGAAGCTTGTGAAATATTGGATCGGGCCGACCGATTACATCGACAGTTTTTTAGGCCGGCGGTGATGAACGCCAAACGGCCGACTTGGGAGCCGCCGATCGATGTCTACGAAAGCCGTTACGAATTCAAAATCATGATCGCGTTACCGGGTGTCGCCCCGGAACATTTGAAGGTGATACTGGAAGGCGATCATTTGCTTATTGACGGACAGCGGCATCTTCCGGACAGCGCCGAAGCGCATATTCGACGACTGGAAATTCCCTATGGCCGATTTGAGCGGCGCATTGACCTGCCCGCCGGGCGTTTTGAAATCGGCACGAGTGAACTTGTGAACGGTTGCTTGTTAATTTCACTGCGAAAAATATAAGGGCTTTTTATGCAAATCAAGGATCTGAAAAATATACTTCTGGGATCAACGGCGGATACCGGAGCGTCGTCTTCAGAAATAAAGCAGGACGCTCCGTTGCTATGTCCGCCTGTTCCCCATGATGCGCTGATCATTGTGCCGATGCGCGGAACCGTGCTTTTCCCGCAAAACGTTTCTCCGTTGGTAATAGGCCGCAAGCTTTCTATTGCCGCGGTGCAAGAGGCGGTGCGTTCCGAAAAACCGATCGGATTGCTGATGCAGTTGCGGGACAAGGATGAGGAACCCAATCCGGATGATCTCTACACGGTCGGTACTGTGGCGGAAATTTTGCGCTACATAACCGCGCCTGACGGCACCCATCATGTGGTTTGCCAGGGTATGCAACGCTTTCGCGTACAGGCGTTTTTACCGGACTATCCCTTTCTTGTCGCCCGGATTGAACGTTACGATGAACCTGACGTCAGCTCCAAGGAGCTCGAAGCGCGGGTCATAACGCTCAAGCAAAAAGCCCTGGATCTGCTGGCGCAATCGAAGCAGGCCCCCGATGAACTGGTCAATGCGATTCGATCTATCAACTCGCCGCCGATGCTGGCCGACCTGATTGCCAGTTACCTGGTTTCAAAACCTGAAGATAAACAGGAACTACTGGCGCTGTTCGATATACGGGAACGGATCGACAAGCTTCTGGAGTTACTCAATTACCAGGTAGAAGTATTAAAACTGTCCAACAAGATTAACGAACAAACCCAGGAAACCATGGGGCAGCGGCAACGCGAGTTCGTGTTGCGGGAGCAAATGAAGGCTATCCAAAAGGAATTGGGCGAAGAGGAAGGCGGCGCTGCCGAAATTGAAGAAATCGGCAACGCCATCACTGCCGCCAAAATGCCGGAAGAGGCGGAAAAACAGGCGCGCAAGGAACTCGGCCGCCTTCAGCACATGCCCGATGCCAGCGGCGAATATTCGATGATTCGCACCTATCTCGATTGGCTGACCGAGTTGCCCTGGTCGGTCGCAAGCTCAGGCGTTATCGATATAACCAAAGCCCGCGAAATTCTTAACCAAGATCATTACGGCCTGGATAAAATCAAGCAACGCATTTTGGAATTCTTGGCGGTGCGCAAGCTCAACCCGAACGGCAAGAGTCCTATTCTTTGCTTTGTCGGACCGCCCGGCGTCGGTAAAACCTCATTGGGACGCAGCATAGCCCGTGCCACCGGGCGCGAATTTGTCCGCGCAAGCCTGGGCGGTACGCATGACGAAGCCGAGATTCGTGGACACCGGCGCACCTATATCGGCGCGCTGCCGGGCAATATTATTCAATCCATTCGCAAGGCCGGCACCAATAATCCGGTCTTTATGCTCGATGAAATGGACAAAATCGGTTCGGGAGGATTTCATGGCGATCCCTCTTCGGCGTTGCTGGAAGTCTTGGACCCGGAGCAGAACTCAACCTTCCGGGATAATTACCTGGCGGTCGCGTTCGATTTGAGCCATGTCATGTTTATCGGCACCGCCAATGTACTGGACAGCATCCCCGGACCTTTACGCGACCGGATGGAAGTGATCGAATTGACCGGCTACACCGCTGATGAAAAACTCCAGATTGCCAAGCGCTATCTGGTACACAGGCAACTGGAAAGCAACGGTTTGACCCCGGAGCAATGCGCAATCGGCGAAAACGCCATACTAACCATTATTCAGGACTACACCCGCGAAGCCGGATGCAGGAATCTGGAGCGCGAAATCGGTTCGGTATTCCGTCATGTCGCGATGCGCATTGCCGAAGGTCTAATCGTTACCGAGCAGATCGACAGCGAGCAGATTCCGGGCATTCTGGGGCCGAAAAAGTTTGAAAGCGACGTCGCGATGCGCACCCGAGTGCCGGGCGTTGCCACAGGACTGGCCTGGACGCCGGTCGGCGGCGATATTCTGTTTATCGAAGCCACCCGTCTGCCCGGCAACGGCAAGCTGATCCTGACCGGCCAGTTGGGCGAGGTCATGAAAGAAAGCGCTCAGGCCGCGTTGAGCCTGGTCAAATCGCGCGCCCATGAGCTGGGTTTGCAACCGGAAATATTCGAAAAAAGCGACATCCATGTCCACGTACCGGCGGGCGCCATTCCTAAAGACGGCCCCAGCGCCGGTGTTGCGATGTTTACCGCGCTTTATTCCGCTTTTTCTGAAAAGATTGTCAAAAACGATGTCGCCATGACCGGGGAGATCAGTCTGCGCGGGCTGGTATTGCCGGTCGGCGGCATTAAAGAGAAAGTCATTGCTGCGGCCAGGGCGGGCATAACAACCGTCATGCTGCCGGCGCGCAACCGAAGAGACTTTGAAGAAATACCCGAAGCGGTCAGAAACCAGCTCCAGTTTGTCTGGTTGGAAAAGGTCGATGACGCGTTAAAAGCTGCCGTGGAAAATAATCCTGAAAGCTGAGCCGTCTCATCCGTCACGGCCATTTAGTTACCTGATTAGGACTCCATCAATAATAACTTCCGCTTAGGGTTCCCACGCCCTGCGTCACTGCCATTAAGTTAAGCACATCGACACTCCGTAGGAGCGGGCCGCGCCCGCGATATTTGCACAGCGATTGCAGCGTTATAGCGTTATAGCGTTATAGCGTTATAGCGTTATAGCGTCATCATCGCGGGCACGGCCCGCTCCTACAAGGCTTAACTTAATGGCAGTGACGCTCTGCGTTGCTCTACCTCCTGCATAACCCACAGGGATGTGGGGAATGCAGATTTTGCAGGAG
>DAINRH010000226.1:0-6437 GCA_036741905.1 Methylobacter sp.
TTTGTTTTTCGTGCTTTTCGTGCCTTTCGTGGACTACGCTTTATTTATTAGATGCATGCGTAACATCAGTTAATCAGGTTACAACTCATCGCCCGGAAGCGCTTCACGGTTTGGAACCCCAGCCAACAAGCGCTGAAAAGCCTGTTTATCCGCCTGTTGCGCACGTTGCTGCAAATAATCTTCCGTTGCTATAGCCGAGACTTTTTCGGCAACCGCACTGGAAATAAACTGATTAATGGACACCCCTTCTTGCCGGGCGAGCTCTTTAATATGCCGATGAACAGAATCCGGTAAACGCAGACTTAACGCACTCATTGCAAGCGCTCCAATAAAGTTTTAGGAACAATGGCTTCAACGCCAAACTTATCAATGCCGACAAAATTTTTTAAATTGTGGCTGACGATGGTTTTAACCTTTGCCGCCACCGCCAATTCCAACACTAAATCATCCTTGGCATCAGGCAAATAAGGTCTCCATAAAAAATATACTTTCTGAAATCGACTAAAAGCACAGAGATTATCCAAAACAACATCTATATCTTCATCCAACACATTCAACTTCGCTTGATTGCGCTTGAGGACATCTTCATATTCGAACAATAAAGGCGTCGATAACGCTAACTGAATGCGTCCCGCAGCAAGATGCTCCAATATTTTAAAAGAGGCGCCGCTTGCCGAATATAACCCGGAAAACAGAATATCGGTATCCATGATGATTTCACTCATACCATATACAGTATCATATAAAATATTATTGTAGCAATCGCTGTAAAAGGGGGGGGCATCAATTGAATCCGCCGCTTAAGAAAAGCTTCGCCTACGATGGCATGAACGACGCCTGATGACTGGAATTGCACTTCGGAGTTGAATCCGCAATGCGTAAGGGTGGATCGGATTTACTGATGACGTGTTCTCGCTGATAAGATTCCGAAGCCTCACAACACTTTTAAGTTGTTGTTTTATTAAGACATCAATACTACGCAATAAAGTTGCAGGAACCTCATGATGGGACTAGCATAGCAACGGCCAGCTTCAGCTATGTAGTGGTAATTCATTTTTCTTTCAATCAGTTATCGGGAGATTAACATGTCAAACCAAGACGACCAAACCCAGTCTTCAACGGATTCAGATGACCCTGTAGAAAATATTGGCGGGAACTTTAAGACACTTTTAATATCCATCGGCGGCGTGGTACTGGTTTTAGCCATCCTTGTATTACTGCCGATGTTTCTTACCTATTTATCCGAGGGCGATTATCGCGCTCCGTCGGAAACCCACGCAACAGACACCGCTAGAAAAAACAGTCAAAATAACTATAACTGACAGCTAAGGCGCCTCGCCTATCATCATTCGCCACGAAGACGCGAAGTTTGTTTTTCTTCGTGGCGAATAAACGATTTTTAAGCATCTGTTTACCCGTATTCCGCGTTTAATCGATTTGATTCTGAGGCAGCCAGCTTACCGACTCTGTTTAATAGCCCAGGCCACATCGGCCGCCTGCCGGTTTTCCTTGACATCATGCACCCGAAACATCTGCACGCCGGCCATCACGCCCAAAGCCGTGGTCACAGCGGTGGCGGTAACCAATTCCGAGGGTTCGGTGACGTCGCAAATCGTCCCCATAAAACGCTTGCGGCTGGCGCCCAACAGCACCGGAAAGCCCGTAGCCACCAGCTTATCGAGGTGCGCCAGCAAATCGATATTATCCTGCTTGCGTTTACCAAAACCGATGCCCGGATCGATCGCAATCGCTTCTTTTTTAATCCCCGCCTTTAATGCCCTATTAACGCATTCATCCAAGGCATCAAGCACTTCCTGTACTACGTCATCATAATGCGGGTTGTCCTGCATGGTTTTGGAGACGCCCTGACTGTGCATCAAAATAATCGGCACGCCGGTTTGAGCCGCCAGTGTCAATATAGCCGCATCATTTCTGCCTCCTGAAACATCATTGATGATATTGGCTCCGGCGTCCAACGCCGCTTTGGCGACTTCGCTTAAGGTCGTGTCGATGCTGATTACAACATCGCTGTTCAATTGCTGCCTGATAGCCTCAATCACCGGAACGACACGCCGAATCTGTTCGCCGGCCGCAACCGAATCAGATCCGGGGCGAGTCGATTCGCCGCCTATGTCGATAATATCCACGCCTTCGGACAACATCAGTGCAACCTGCTGTATGGCCTCATTAAGACCCGAGAATTTACCGCCATCGGAAAAACTATCCGGGGTTACATTTAAAATCCCCATAATCAGCGGCTTGTTAATATTACTGAACATTTCTTAAAAGCTCCTATGCGCGAAATCGGCGTTTCAATTCATGTATAATAACTGATATTACCCTCTGTCCACGAAAGACACTAAAATCACGAAAGAGCTTTTAGCGGTTTCAATTTTAATTGGCATAGTAAATAACATTGTCGCTGGAGTGCAGGCTTTGCCTGCCTTGGCAAGCGAAGCCTGCATTCCGGTCACACTTTGTTTTATTAAAGTAGCTGTAGTAATTAACTGAACTTGAAAACACCGGAATTACCCGGATCAAAATGATATGCTCAACAACCCTATTCCCTTTTGCTATGTATTTTTCGTGCTTTTCGTGTCTTTCGTGGACGACACATTCGTCAATCATGAATGCTGAATTAAATGAATAAACCACGATTAGCCTGGGCCGTTACCGGCTCCGGTCATTACATAGAAGAATGCCTGGACTTCCTGATGACCCTGGATGATGTTGACCTGTATTTAAGTCAGGCCGGAGAAGAAGTGTTGCTTATGTACGGCATCAACCTCGCCGACATCCGCAAAAAAATGCCGGTATACCGCGACAAAACCGCTTCCGCGCCGCCGGTCGGACATTTTTACAAAGGCTATTACCATACCTTTGTGATGGCGCCGACCACCTCGAATACGGTTGCCAAATGCGTGCTGGGCATCGCCGACTCGCTGGTGACCAATCTTTATTCCCAGGCCGGAAAGTGCAAGGTTCCGAGCATCGTTTACCCTTGCGACATAGCGCCGGAAATGGAAACCACTGCGCCGGGCGGCAAAGTCATGGTTTACCCGCGTAAAATCGACCTGGAAGGCACCGCAAAATTACGCGATTTCGAATATACCACCGTCGTCGAAAGTGTCGACGAACTGATTATCACCGTTAAAGAACGGCTAAAATCGTTAACATGAGCGAACATATCCTCTTTCTTACCGGCAAACTGGCGGAAAAACAGCTGCATAATATTCTGGAAAAAATGCAGCCGGAATTCACCTATACCGTGCATCAGCTGGGACTTAAAGTCGCGGCGCTGATGACCGCGGACATGATAGGCCGCCGCTTGACCGACACCTTCGGCGCAGATCGCATACTGGTACCCGGACGCTGCCGCGGCGATTTGGAAGCCTTGTCCAAAGACTTGGGCCTGCCGATTGAACGCGGTCCTGACGAACTCAAAGACTTGCCGATGTTTTTCGGTCAAGCCGCGCACAAGCTTGATTTAAACCGCTACAGCGTCAAAATCTTCGCCGAAATCGTCGATGCGCCCAATGTCAGCGTTGAAGAGGTGGTCAAGCGCGCCTATTACTACAAACAAAACGGCGCGGATGTGATCGATATAGGCTGTTTGCCGAGCACCGATTTTCCGCACATGGAAGACATCATCCGCACCCTGAAACAAGAAGGCTTTACCGTCAGCATCGATTCGCTGGAAGCGGACGATTTGCTCAGGGGCGGCAAAGCGGGGGCCGATTACATGCTCAGCCTGCATGAAAGCACCTTGTGGGTTGCCGACGAAGTGGCGGCAACGCCGATTTTAATCCCGGAAAAACACGAAGATTTGGCTTCACTGGATAGAGCCATCAACATCATGCAGGCAAAAAACCGCCGCTTTATCGTCGATCCGATTTTGGATCCGCTGCACTTCGGTTTCACGCAATCCATCGTGCGTTATCACGAAGTCAGGAAGAACCATCCCGATATTGAAATGATGCTGGGAGTCGGCAACATCACCGAACTGACCCATGCCGATACCCTGGGTATGAACGCCTTGCTGCTGGGCATTTGCTCGGAGCTTAACATCAACAGCATTTTGGCAACCCAAGTCAGCAAACATGCCTGCCGGGCGATCAAGGAAGCCGATCTGGCCCGCCGCATCATGTTTGCGGCGAAAGAGCACGACATGCTGCCCAAGCATATCGACCCCGGTTTAATGGCCTTGCATGAAACATCGCCCTTCCCTTATAGCTTGGAAGAAATCAAGGAACTGGCCGGACAAATCAAGGACCCCAGTTACCGCGTCCAGATCAGCGCCGAAGGCGTGCATATTTTCAACCGCGACGGCCTGCACAGCGCCACCGATCCGTTCGACCTGTTTCCCAAACTGCATGTTGAAACCGACGGCGGTCATGCTTTTTATCTGGGCGTTGAACTGGCCCGCGCTGAAATAGCCTGGCAATTGGGTAAACGCTATACTCAGGATCAAGCATTGCAATGGGGCTGCGCAACCGACAGCGCAGAATCAACCATCGACCTGCACACCTTTAAACCGGCCGGAACCACTTTCGCCGCGCCCGCTCCCGGCGGGCCTGCGGCATACACACCATCCCTGGCGATAAAAAAACACTAATGATTGCATCCTTTCATTACCCACAAACTATGACTAGTCAACAGGCGATTAATCATTTTTTGATTTGCCTGTTTTAATAAGAAATTACTTAATGATTCAAGAAACCATCGTCATCACTCAAAACAGTTCAGGCCTTGCGCATATTGCGCCGATGGGCATTCATGTATTCCCAGAAGTACAAGACGAATTCATCATCCTGCCGTTCCGCCCTTCGACCACATTGAACAACCTGCTGGAAAACAAAACCGCAGTCATCAATTATTGCGACGATGTGCGAGTGTTTGCCGGATGCCTGACCGGGCGGCGCGACTGGCCGTTAAAAGCAGCGGAAAAAATCGACGGCCGGGTGCTTGCCTGCGCCTTGGCCCATGCCGAAGTCGAACTGGTTCGCATTGAAGACGATGAGACCCGGCCCAAATTATTCTGCAAAGCCGTGCATACCGCCAACCATGCGCCCTTTAGAGGCTTTAACCGCGCCCAATATTCAGTGCTGGAAGCGGCGATTTTAATCAGCCGCTTAAACATGCTCCCGCTGGAAAAAATACAAGCCGAAATCGACTATCTGCGTATCGGCCTGGAGAAAACAGCCGGAGACCGGGAACTGGAAGCCTGGGGTTGGTTGATGGAGATTATTAAAGACTTTATCGCCAGGGAGGGGGTGTATGCCGGAAACCTGTCAGGAACAGGTTCGGCAATCGCCAGGGAGGGTGTGCATGCCACTAGCCAGCCGAAAACCGGCGCGGCAAAAGCCGGGATCAGCTCATGACCGGAATGCTTGCCAGCGTTAACAGCGTAGAAGAAGCCTTACAGGCCTTGACTGCGAACGTCGATATTATCGACCTGAAGCAACCGGCTTTAGGCGCTTTAGGCGCGCTGGAAATTGACCTTGTTAAAAACATTGTTCATGCCATTGGCGGCCGTTGTCCGGTCAGCGCAACCGTTGGCGACCTGCCGATGCAGCCGGAGATTGTTTACCAAGCCGTCGGAACCATGACCGAAACCGGCGTCGATTACATAAAAATCGGCTTTTTTCCCGGCGATGACTGGCAGGGAACCCTAGAAAAACTAGCCGCGTTAACACAACAAAATCCGGCCTTGATCGCGGTATTATTCGCCGACAGCCAACCGGATTTCGCCGTCATAGACGCATTAAAAAATGCCGGTTTCAAAGGCGTCATGCTCGATACCATGAACAAAAACAACGGTTCATTGACTCAAGTCATGACAAAGGCCGACATCGCCCGCTTTGTGCAGCTGGCAAAAGACCGGGCCATGCTCTGCGGACTGGCCGGCTCGCTCAGACAGGACGACATCGCCGAACTAATGCCCTACCAGCCGGACTACCTCGGTTTCAGAGGCGCATTATGTCGGGATCACAACAGAACAGCGCAATTAAGCAGGTCGTCAATGATGCAGATAAAACAGACGATAGATCATCAGCTCCAGTCAGAAAAACACATATTAATTGCCGATGACAGTGAAATAAACCGATTAATACTAGCCAACCTGCTTGAGCTGAACGGCTACACCGTCGACGCCGCCGCTGACGGCGCCGAAGCCTTGCAATTGATCGGCAAAAACCGCTATCAAATGGCGCTTATCGATCTCAGCATGCCGGTCATGTCGGGGCTGGAGATGATAAAAATCCTAAGAAGCCGGCATAACCCGTTAAAAGTCGCCGCCATCAGCACATTTGCCGACAGCAAGCAAAAACCCGAAGCCTTGGCCGCCGGTTTCGATTACTGTTTAACCAGACCGGTTGACGAAGAACAATTGATGGCGCTGATAAAGTTACGCTAGATAAGAAACGCCGATAAACCCG
>DAINRH010000227.1:0-6388 GCA_036741905.1 Methylobacter sp.
AAGGAGCTTGTCTTGGGAGTCTGTGAATGAATGCCGGGTATGACGCCGTCAGCGAGAAACCTACAGCGGATGTTTTTTTCGTGCCTTTCGTGCTTTTCGTGGACAATGCGTAACATCAGAACATAATTAAAAATATCCAGCTGCCCCCGAGTCCAAACGCTCACCGAATGTCCAAACCCGCTCGAATTCCATTTCTATAGTTATGCGGCACACACTTCCCATTGTTACTGATACCTGCTCAATCGATGCGACCAGATATAATCCGCCGACTGGTAATAAGCCATATTTTCCGTGACCAACGAAGCGGCCGCATCCATATCCAGCTGTTGGTGTACGCCTAACGGATCGTCAATCACATCGACTTTTTGCTGGGGTGACAAATACACCAGTTTATTGTCTTTAAACAAGCCCAGTTTCTGGTAATTACTGACCAAGGCCCTGCCCTCTTCCTTGGGCATCTGCATAATATCGCGCCCATAAAACTGGCTTTCATAGTTGAGGTTTAAAAAACCAAGCACGGTCGGCGCGACATCGATCTGGCTGGACAAGACGTCATTTCTTATTGCCGGCACATGTTTGGGCGCATAGATAAACAAAGGGATATGGTATTTATCCACCGGCAGCTCGGTTTTGCGCGCGCTACCGGCACAGTGGTCCGCCACCATCACGAATACGGTATTATCGAACCAGGGCTTGGTTTTGGCCTGCTCGATAAATTGATGTATTGCATAATCGGTATACTTAACCGCGCCTTGCCGACCGCTGCCTGAGGGCAGATCGATCTTGCCTTCCGGATAGGTATAAGGACGATGATTGCTGGTGGTCATGATCTGAAAGAAGAACGGTTTGTTGTTTTGAAAATCCTTGTCGGCTTCTTTGATTGTACGGTTAAAAATGATGTCGTCGGAAACGCCCCAGGCGTTGGTAAAGGTGAGTTCCTCCGGCGTGAAATCGGTTTGATCGACAATACGGTAACCGTTGCCGGAATAAAACGCGTTCATATTGTCGAAATAGCCGCGGCCGCCGTATAAAAACGCGGTATCGTAGCCCTTTTGCTGCAACACCCGGCCAAAGCTGAATAAGTTGCCGTTGTCGGGTCGCTTGACGATAGCCTGGCCGGGCGTAGGCGGAATGGACAAGGTTAACGATTCAAGGCCCCTGATAGTACGGGTGCCGGTCGCGTAGAAATGGGTAAACAATAAACCTTCCTTAAACCATTCATCCATATACGGCGTGATGTTCTCCTTATTGCCGAAGGTTGCCAAGAAATCGGCGCTTAAGCTTTCGACGGTAATTAAAACCACATTCAGGCGTTTTTCCGCCCCGGCCGGTTTAATCATGCGCTTGATGTTATATAAACTCCCGGATGCATCCTCCGCGCCCAGTTGTTTTTTAATCACGGCGGATAACTGTTGGTCGTCGCCCACCTTATAAAAATGCCGGTAATCCAGCTCGTTATTTCTAAACGCCGAAAAAAATTGATAAGGGCCGTTGGCGGCCAGTTCATTAAGATAAGTATTGGCTGAAAATTGATACCAGCTCGAACCGACCGCGGCGTAGCTTATAACCGGCAGCAACAGCAAGGCTCCGCTAATTTTCAAGCGCGAAGCAAACGATTCTTCGGCATTAAAGGTATGCGCCAGGGCTTTTCTTACCAGCAAAAAACAAAGCGCGGTAATGACTAAAATACCTGAGAGCAACCAACCCAGCGGATAGGATTCAATGATATTGCTGACCAC
This sequence comes from Methylobacter sp., assembly GCA_036741905.1. Classification (GTDB taxonomy): domain Bacteria; phylum Pseudomonadota; class Gammaproteobacteria; order Methylococcales; family Methylomonadaceae; genus Methylobacter_A. Next base: position 1,740 of record DAINRH010000227.1, read on the forward strand.
CTCATGGGTATAAATCAAGTAATCAACGGCAATAAAATTAAACCTGACCCCGAATTCATCCCAGAATGTCCATTCCGACAACTCGATAAAAAACAGGACGTATAAACAGACGATAAAGACTGCAAAACTGATTATTTTATGGATTTTGCTTTGGTAAATACGATTGGGCAGAACCAGCAAATACAGGACAAAGGGGATTAACAAGTAACTGAAAAAGGCCAGGTCATGCACCATACCTATCGGGAAAGCCAGCGCTATCTGGTAAATCGGCGTGTCGATGTCGGCCAGTTGTTTGATCAGCAAGGCTACTCTCAGCAATGCAAAAGTACCTAAATTAATCAATAAAAACAGCAACACAATCGTGAACCGTGATCTTGAAAATAATGCGTTTACGCTCATTTGAGTCGTTTCCTGAAAAAATAAAAAATAAAGGGCGACTGAAGTCGCCCTTTAGTGTCGCTGATAAATTGATTGCTATTTTACACTAACGTTACTTGATTGCTCAGGGCTAAAATCATCCGCTAATAATTGCACATCAATATCTATCAAAACTGATCCCCTTGATTAAGGACGCAAAGAATATCCGTTTGTATAAAATCATTGCCTTTGAATAATAAAGGAAGATCCAGATGTTTTGCTAAAGCATAGCTGCAACAATCACCGAAGTTTAGTTTGGCCGGATGGCGGCTTTTGCCATATTTTTGCCAAGCAATACAGGCTAATTGGGCTTGAGTTTTGTCAAAAGCAATAAACCGGACCGCTAAACCGGCAAGTAATTCATCCAATTTGGCCAATCCCAAACTCCCAAAGCGGCTATATAAAACCAATGACGCCTCGGTATAAGTCACAGCACTGATTTTGAGCGTGTCTGCCTCGTACATCAGGCGTAAAAACAATTCAGCTTCGGCTTCTTTTTCCAAAATGGCAATCAATGCAGATGAATCAATGACCATTTTCGTCACCAAACAAACCGAATGGGCTGTTATCGTAACCCAATATTTCATCAGGCGAACGCGCATCAAGAACGGGCAGGTTTGCGCATTCTGTAGCAATCTTAACCGCCTGCTCAAAACTCATAGGCTTGGCTTTTAAGTTATTGCTTGATGCTTCAGTATTGCCCGTTAATTTAGCCATTAACATCATTTGCTGTTCAACATTATTAATATATTGCTGAACAATAGATAAGGGTAAGTTATCGGGTACATTAATTGTAATTTGCATGATTGCGTTCTCTTTAAGAATTATCAAAACGCGGCATTAAACCCCATTGACCGATTTCTTCTATGCGGGTTTTGGCTTTTAAAAAGGCTGAGTCACTCAGCTTTAGAAAACCGGATGCGGAGAAAAGTCATGGTTTAAATCAAGTCAACGGAGCGATCAATTGCCGGACTTGTTCGTGCAACGCCGGTAAATCGTCGTGGATGGTTTTCCAAACCAGTTCAAAATCCACTTTGAAATAGCCGTGAGCAACACGGTTACGCATGGTGTACATGAATATCCAGGGTATTTCAGGATGGGATTGGGCATAAGCCGGATGATAACGCTCAATGTTGCGCGATGCCTCGCCAATAATCTCAAAGTTTCTGATCACGGCATCCTGTGTTTTTTCATCCTGTAAAAACCCAACTCCATCCAAATCCTCAACGTAACGATGAATGCGCTCAATAGCTTCGACAATATAACCAAGGTAATCGGGAATACGCTGGATGTCTTTTTTGCTCATACCGGCTGGGCCTCCTCTATCACTTGGTTGCGAAATTTGTCGGGTAACGCTCTAGGCGTCAACACATCAACCGTAATATTAAGCAACTGGGCAACTTCAACCTGAATCTTGGCAATATCCATCAATGTGGTTTCCGGCGTAGGATCGACCAGCAAGTCCAGGTCGCTGTCTTCGGTGTCATCGCCGTGCAACACCGAACCGAATACCCGCACGTTCTTGACCCGATGGCGCAGGGCGATTTCGCGGATCGCATCGCGGTGAGTTTGCAGGGCTATTGATGGGCGCATTCAGAGTTCTCCACGGAAGCTTGCCTATAAACATAATAGCATAGCTCATAGGCTGGGTATGACTGCACGGACAGATTTTTGCTCCATGCAGGAAGTAGAGCAATGCACGGAGCCGTTGCCGAGACCGGCAACGAAACCCATCCTATGCCTGTTGTTACGGCTTATGCGATGGGTTTCGCTGTGTTCTACCCATTCTACCGCCGCCCTAATTCCTCAGGACTAAAATCATCCACGCTGATAACCGCGAATCTGGCCTTTTCAGCAGCCACTATCAACTCTGCTTCTTTTTTGCTGATAATGGATTTGCTGACCGCCGCATCCAGCACAGCCGAAATCGCGCCTTTGGGCAGCTGTTTTTGCTTTTGCGCGGCCTGGATTTTGGCTTCCACCGGCATTGCCGCTAACACGGCCTGGAAGGCGACTTCAATCCTGCCGGTCGCATCGTCGGGCTTACGGTTGATGTAAATGCCGTGGGTTAAGCGGTCGCGGGTCGGGGAATTTTTCAGCAGCAGCACCGCAACCTGATGCAGTAAATAATCGGCGGGCGGCGAATACGGCTTACCGCCGGGGAACAGCGCGGCTCTTAACAGATAAGCTGGAAGACGCATAGGCAAGGCGTAGAAAACAGCCAACAAGGATTGCTGGGCGCGATGCAGGGTGTGTTGACAAGCCCAATGCAGCAACGGCAAGTCGTCTTGCGGACTGCCCTGATCCTGATAATGTTTCAGCACACAGGAACACAGATAAAGATTGCTCAACACATCGGCAAAGCGCCCGGAGATGCGTTCCTTGCGTTTAAGCGCGCCGCCCAAGGTCAACAACGCAAAATCTGCGACCAGCGCAAAGCCGACGCTGAGCCGGGCAATCTGCCGGAAATAACCTTGGGTATCCTGATCGCCCGGCACATCGACAAAGCGGGCGTTGCTTAGCCCCAACCAAAAACCTGCCGCCAGATTGTGCAGCACCGAACCGATATGCTCGAACAGCACTTCATCAAACCGGTCCGGATTATCCTGGCCTAGCGCTTCCATTTCTCTCTGAATATAAGGATGACAACGCACCGCGCCCTGGCCGAAAATCATCATGGTGCGGGTCAGGATATTGGCGCCCTCGACGGTAATGCTGACCGGAATCACCTGATAAATCCGGCCGAGATAGTTTTTAGGCCCCAGGCAAATACCGGAACCGCCTTGTATGTCCATCGCGTCGTTAATGACGCGGCGCATTCTTTCGGTCAGCTCGTATTTGATGATCGCGGAAATAACCGACGGCTTTTGCCCGTCGTCCAGCGCGGCTGCGGTCACCGTGCGCGCGGCATCGATAATATAGGTCTGGCCGGCGATGCGCGCCAGCGACTCTTCAATGCCCTCGAACTCGCCGATCGGCAGGTTGAATTGCTTGCGGATACGGGCATAAGCGCCGGTGTTACGGCAGGCCATTTTCGACGCGCCGGTGCTGAGCGCAGGCAACGACACCGCCCTGCCGGTGGCGAGGCATTGCATCAGCATCTTCCAGCCGTTGCCGACCTGCTCTTTGCCTCCGATAATCCAGTCCATCGGGATAAACACGTCCTTGCCCCAGTTCGGGCCGTTCTGAAACGCGGAATCCAGCGGAAAGTGGCGTCTGCCGATCGAAACGCCTGGGGTATTGGTCGGAATCAGCGCAACAGTAATGCCGATGTTTTCTTGATCGCCGATCAGGTGTTCCGGGTCGTAAAGCTTGAATGCCAGCCCCAGCACCGTGGCGACCGGGCCTAAGGTGATGTAGCGTTTTTCCCAGTTAAGGCGTATGCCCAGCACCTTGTCCTTGCCACTGGTTCCCAAGCTCGAGCTTGGGAACCAGCCGTAGCAGACCACGCCGGTATCGGGCATGGCTCCGGCATCACTGCCTGCATGGGGGCCGGTCAGCGCAAACGCTGGGATTTCCTCGCCTTTTGCCAGACGCGGCAGATAATGATTTTTCTGCTGCTCGGTGCCGTAAGCCAACAGTAACTTGGCGGGACCTAAGGAATTGGGCACCATGACCGTGACGGCGGCAGTGCTGCTGCGGCTGGAAATTTTCATCACGATTTCGGAATGCGCGTACTCGCCGAACTCCAGACCGCCGTAGCGTTTGGGGATGATCATGCCGCAGAATTTATGCACCTTGATATAGTCCCAGACTTCTTCCTGCAGATCGCGGCGATTGTGGGTAATGTCCCAGTCATCCAACATACTGCACAAGGTCTCTACCGGGCCGTCGATGAAGGCCTGCTCTTCGGCGGTCAGTTTTGCGGTGGGCAAATCCAGCAAGACTTTCCAGTCGGGATTGCCGGAAAACAATTCAGCATCCCACCAGGTATTGCCCGCTTCCAGCGCTTCGCGTTCGGTTTTCGACATGTGCGGCAACATTTTTTTCATGATCTTGAAAACCGCGCGGCTGAATAATCTTTTGCGGATAGCCGGAACATTGAGCGGGATAAAAACAGCATCGAAAACAACCCATAACAAAAGTACAAAGTTGCCGCCCCCTTTCGCCATCGAATAAAGCCCTAACCATCCGAACAAAACCAGCGTAGTCCAGCGAAGGGATGCCCGGCCATAAGCCAAAACACCGACGAGAATGAGTAATGAAATTAACCAGATCATGGGATGTTCCTT
>DAINRH010000228.1:0-6332 GCA_036741905.1 Methylobacter sp.
CGGACATCATCACCATCATCGTGCGAGAGTCGAGATTCATTGCGTCATCCGATAGTGGCGAAAAGATTAAGTTGAATATGCACAATATTCCTAATTGAGCTTGCGTTACAAGGTGTTGCCTATTTCCGGTAAAAGCTGCTGACCTGAGCGGGCGCGGCGATGCCGGTTAGGAATGTGCATGAATAACTTGAGCGGGCTTAATTTTTAAACCACGAAGAATATGAAAGATTGAACGCTTCATGCACTTCATGGTGATTGCTTAAATTAATTTATGCAGGTTTCACTAGTATATCCTCCCGGCAGTCGGCTTGTCGTTCATGACACGATTTTATTATATAGCAGACCAACCATAATGATAGCGCAGAATACTTACAACTTGTCAGGATAAAGCCTATTTCCGCAGTGCTGGCAATTAAACGGCTATGGCATACAATGTTGTTCGAACATCGGATCGCCCCTTACTTTTATTTGTTGAGTCCAGGACATGAATGATTATTCAGGTAATACACCGATACGACAGCTCATTCCCGGCATTCTGCTTGTCTGTCTTTTATTGCTGGGCTTTATGGTGCTGCGCGAGTTCTTGCTCACCCTGACCTGGGCGCTGATTATCGCCTATGTGGCATGGCCGCCTTATCGTTACTTAAGACAGCAATTCAAAGGCAATGCCACGCTCAGTGCGGCGCTGATGACGGCGATTATTGCCGCGGCGATTTTCCTGACGGTCTACTGGCTGGTTGCCATGTTGCAAGATGAATTGAAAACTGCTTATCAGACTCTGGCGAGCGGCTTCGATCAGGATAGTTACCGTCTGCCGAATTCTATCCGTCGCATTCCCTGGCTGGGCAACAGCGCGCAGCAATGGCTGGAGCGCTTGACTGACGACCGCGCGGCGGTGGTGGCGCAATTCGCGGACTGGGCGCAGCAGTGGTCGGGCGAATTCGCCAAGTTCCTGGGCGGTATCGGCCGCTATATTATGAAGCTGGGCGTTATCTTGGTGACGGTGTTTTTTTGTTTCCGCGACGGTGACGAGGCGGTTAAGCAGTTGCATCAAGGCCTGGTACGGTTTCTGGGGAAATATCAGGACGTGTACTTGGAAGCCGCCGGACACACGACCCGAGCCGTGGTTTACGGCTTGGTGTTGGCCGCGCTGGGGCAGGGCATGCTGGCCGGATTGGGCTATGCGGTTGCCGGTGTTCAAGCGCCGGTACTGTTGGGTGCGGTGACCGCGCTGTTGGCGCTGGTTCCTATGGGCGCGACACTAGTGTGGATGCCGGTAGGCATCGTGCTGGTGCTGACGGAGCAAGCCTGGCAAGGCATAGGACTATTGCTCTGGGGGTTTCTGGTGGTGAGTACGGTGGATAATGTGATCCGGCCGTTGGTCATCAGCGGCGCGGGCCGGATACCGTTCCTGGTGGTGTTGTTCGGCGTACTTGGAGGACTTTCGGCTTTCGGCGCTATCGGCCTGTTTTTAGGTCCGGTGATTTTGGCCGTCCTGCTCGCTGTGTGGCAAGCCTGGTTGAAGCTGCAACAGCATGAGGAACAACTACCGGAATCGGTAGCTTCGGCAGACCGGGAGCTTCAGGGCGACTGGCATACCCTGTCGGTCGAGGCGACGCTTTCGGCGCAGGACACGGACTCAGCCGCCGGCTTGAGCGAAAAAGCCGCAGCAGAACGGTTGCACCGTTACGGCGCCAACCGGCTGGACGAAAAACCGCCGCGCCCGGCCTGGCATTTACTGTTATCCCAATTTAAAAGCTTTCTTATCCTGGTGCTGATAGTAGCGGCGGTTTTGGCCGCCACTATCGGCGATTTGACAGACGGCATAGTGATTCTGACGGTTGTGAGTATTAATGCGCTGCTGGGATTTTATCAGGAGTTCCAGGCCGAAAAATCGCTGGCGGCGCTTAAGAATATGCTCGCGTTGCAAGCCGAAGTGCGCCGTGACGGCCGCGTTGTTCAACTGCCTGCCGAGCAATTGGTGCCGGGAGACATCGTCATTCTGGAACCGGGCGACAAGATTCCGGCAGACGGCCGTATTATTTCCTGCCACACGCTGGAAGTCGATGAGTCCGCGCTGACCGGCGAGTCGATACCCGTTGTCAAACACCGGCAGGCATTAGGGCCGGCTACAATGCCGCTCGCCGAACGCGGCAACATGCTGTACATGAACAATGCGGTCACCCGCGGGCGTGCCGAAATGGTGGTGACCGCGACCGGCATGGATACCGAGATCGGCAAACTGGCGGGACTGTTGGCGCAAGCAAAAGACAGAGAGACCCCGTTGCAGATACAACTCGACAGTCTGGGCAAGCGTCTGGCCTTGATTGCCGTTGCGATTATCGGGCTATTGTTTATGAGCGCCTTGTACCGAGGCGAACCGCTGATCCAAACAGCGTTTACCGCGATTGCATTGGCCGTGGCAGCCATTCCCGAAGGCCTCCCCGCCGTAGTCACGGTAACCCTGGCTTTGGGGATGCATCGCATGGCCCGGCAACGCGCCATCGTCAAACGTCTGGCCGCGGTGGAAACATTGGGCTGCACCACGGTTATCTGCACCGACAAGACCGGCACCTTGACTGTTAACCAGATGACGGCCCGGTCGATTTTCTATAAAAGTCGGCGTTATAAGGTGAGCGGCGAGGGCTATGACACGGCCGGTGAGATTTTACCGGTCGGCGGCGACGGTGCAGCCGATGATTTAGCGGATTTGTTACTGCCTTTAGCGTTGTGCAACAACAGTCATTTTCAGGGCAGGCAGGTGGTCGGCGATCCGATGGAAGGCGCATTATTGGTGCTCGCCGCCAAAGGCGGCATCGACAAGCAACAGGCCGTATTGCAACTGCCGCGCATCGCCGAAATTCCTTTTGATGCCGAGCATAAATTCATGGCGACCTTCCATCGACAGGGCGAGCAAGTCAACGTATTTATTAAAGGAGCGCCGGAAGTTTTGCTCAAGTTGTGTCATTCCGTCGTTGATAGCAATGGCGACTCGCTGTCGGACCAAAACCAAAGCATGGCCGGCACCGGCTTGCGGGTGTTGGGGGTAGCCGCCCGCACACTGTCCGCAGGCGACTTTGATCAGGATAGCGACCTGTTCCAATACATTCAGGGGCTTAGCTTTGTCGCGCTGGTCGGTCTAATGGACCCGCCACGCGCTGAAGCCCGCGAGGCCATCAAGCTGTGCCGGCAGGCCGGCATCGCGGTCAAGATGATTACAGGCGACCAGAAAGTCACGGCTTTTGCCATTGCCCAAGAGCTGGGTTTGGCCGGTGAAGTGATCGAAGGCGAAGAATTGGCCGGACTGGATGATGAGGCCCTAGCCGTGCGCATCAACGCCATCGGCGTGTTTGCCCGCACCGCCCCGGAACAGAAAGTACGGATTATCAAAGCCCTGAAAGCCGACGGACACATAGTTGCGATGACCGGCGACGGCGTCAACGATGCGCCCGCCTTAAAGAGCGCCGATATTGGCATCGCGATGGGCATCACAGGCACCGATGTCGCCAGGGAAGCGGCAGCGATGATATTGACCGATGACAATTTTGCTACCATCGTCAAGGCGGTTAAAGAGGGGCGCGGTATTTACGATAACATGGTCAAATTCGTGCGATTCCAGTTGTCGACCAATATCGGCGCCATCCTGACCGTAGCAGGAGCCCCGCTGCTGGGCATGCCGGTGCCGTTTACCGCGGTGCAATTGTTGTGGATCAACATCATCATGGACGGCCCTCCGGCCATGTCGCTGGGCGTCGATCCGGTCCGCGCCGGCAGCATGGACGAAGCGCCTAGAAATCCCGATGCACGGATACTGTCGTTACGGCGCTTCGGCAATCTTTTTAGCTATGGTTTGACCATGGCTGTCGGCACTCTGGGGATGTTGTATTACGGCCTGCAAACCGGCGCGAGCGATCATGCAGAGACCTTGGCGTTTACTACGTTTGTGCTGTTCCAGGTGTTCAACGTGTTTAATGCCCGAGTGGAAAAAAGCACGGCCTTCAACCGGCATTTTTGCGCCAACCCATTGCTCTGGATAGCTATTCTCGGGGTGATTCTGCTGCAAATAGTGGTGATACACTGGCCATTGGCGCAGCTGATATTCCATACCACGGCACTGACGCAGAGCGATTGGCTGATGGCGGTTGGCGTTGCTGCGTCTATTCTTGTTTTTGAGGAGTTGCGTAAATTGTTGTGGCTGGCGTGGCTTCGTACTCAAGCTGGACGAGGCATGTGATATGTTGAAAGGGCTGAGCGGCGGTCCATCGACCGTGAACGGGCAACTTAAGGAAAAAATGGCGGCTGGACGAGGTATTCTTGGTATCTTCTCGGTTTATTAATCAATCGTCCTGCATTAATTAAGTTACAAAATTGTGAAAACCGGAAAAATTCCACTAGAATTGTCGCTTGGTAAAGACGGGGCATACTAGAAAAAATAAAAAGCCGCGTTTTGATGTGTTATTTATCTCACCCTAACGCGGAGTTTTCCTTTGCAACTGTCAAACGGGTTTTTCATTCAATTCATTCGGATAGCCGGGCCTTTTTGGCATTCTGAAAGCAAGTCCACTATTCGCAGCCTGACCCTGGCTTTATTCATGCTCACCGTGATGCAGATCGGCATTGCCGTGGTTATCACCATGTGGAGCGCCGATCTTTTCAATGCGCTTGAACAGCGCTCAATGAGCGGGTTATTTACCCAGATCGGCCTTATCGTACTGATTTTTGCAGCCAATATAGCGGTTACCACCGCCCATTTTAAAGTTAAGCGACGCTTGCAACTTGATTGGCGAAGCTGGTTAACGCATCACTTAATCAGTAAATGGATGACTGAGGGCCGCCATTATCTGGTCACTCACATTCAGGGAACGCATGATAACCCTGACGGGCGAATCGCCGAAGATATCCGTATTGCAACCGAAGCGGCCATCGATCTTTGTCATTCCTTGGTCTATTGCTCGTTAGTATTGATTAGTTTTACCAAAATTCTCTGGACGCTTTCCGGCACTGTCACCCTTAATCTGCTATTTTTTGAAATCCCCATTCAAGGCCATTTGGTTTGGCTGGCTATCATTTATGCGGCATGCGCTTCCTCATTGGGTTGGTGGCTAGGCCGCCCCTATACCCTGGCGACCGATGCCAGACAAACTGTGGAAGCCAATTTCAGGTTTGGCCTGGTAACCGCACGGGAAAACTCCCTGGCGATTGCTTTGGTTCATGGCGAGGCCAATGAGCAGAGCCGGTTCATCGGGCTTTTTAAGGATATTGTCCATGCCTGGCAGCGACAAACCCTGGCTTGGTCGCATCTATTCATGTTGACGTCCGGCTATTCGGTGTTATCGATGGCATTCCCCATTCTGGTGTCCGCGCCCCGCTATATTCTGGGGAGTATCCCGCTCGGCGCCTTGATGCAATCAGCCCAGGCATTTCAGCAAACGGCCGGAGCGTTGTCCTGGCCGGTCGATAATATGGCCCGCGTCGCAGAGTGGCGGGCTTCGGTTGAACGGGTACTGGGATTGGTTAACGGACTCGACCGGCTGGAGCAGGAAATCGTCCTCCATGATCCGCACCGTATTCACCTGAAAAAAACCGAACAGGATGTTTTGCGTTTTTGCGATTTGTGTATCATCAGGCTTGACGGCGTGGTGTGCGTGTCGACGATCAATGCCGAAATCAAGTCGGGAGAGCGCATGCTGATTACCGGTAATGCCTTTACCGGTTCAAAATTGTTCAAGGCGATCGTCGGTCTTTGGCCGTGGGGAGAAGGGACTATTGAGTTACCGCGCGATCCGGTGTTTTTTATGCCGCCGCGGCCTTATTTGCCGACCGGAACTTTACGGGCGGCGATTTGTTATCCGTCAACCAATATAGAATATACCGAGTCTGCGCTTTCCGAAGCGCTTGAATTGGTAGGGCTGGAAGAATTGCATGAGCAGCTCGATCATGTCGATAATTGGGCTAGCGCCCTGTCCCGTGAGCAACAACAGCGCCTGGGCGTGGTTCGACTGTTGTTGCAGCAACCCAAATGGATTTTATTGCAAGAGGCGATGGACTCGCTCGATTCATCCTGCGAAATGAAAATGCTGCGTTTGATAGCCCAAAAACTGCCTGATGCCGCAATACTGACGATTACTAACGAACCGATGGCGGAAGGATTCCATCAACGGCGGATTGCGCTGTAATTGCCCCTGCATCGTGAAAAACCTCATTCCCATGCGTTGCGTTACTGCCATTAAGTTAAGAGCTACGCGGGTTCCCAAGCTCCCGCTTTGCGAGCCGGGAAGCTCTAGGAGACTGTCGGATTAATAAAGCGAACCCACCCACGCAATCCCGTATAA
>DAINRH010000229.1:0-6249 GCA_036741905.1 Methylobacter sp.
CGCCCTTTCACGGCGGTAACGGGGGTTCGAACCCCCCTGGGGACGCCATTAATAAGAAAGGGCTATCAGAAATGATAGCCCTTTTTTTTGTTTATCGATTTGGCAGTCCTTATCAAAAAGGGTTATTTTCTCTATCATTGTCTTGCATCCCATTGGTAAACGCCATCCGCCATCCGGTTTAAAATATATGATGAACATACGAATAAACAGAAGCTGGGCTTATTGCCTGATTAGCATGGCGCTGCTTAGTTGCACGTCGGCGGACAGCGTCAAGCCTGAGGTTGCCAAGGTCAAAAACGTGATCATGATTATCGGTGACGGCATGGGGCCGCAACAAGTCGGGTTGTTGCTGTCTTATGCCAGGCAGGCTCCCCATAGCGTTATCGCCAACCGCACTACCGCGTTAGATCGTATGATGGAGCAGGGGCGGCTGGGTATTTCCATGACTTATACCGCCGATACGTTAGTAACGGATTCTGCTGCATCGGCAACGCAATTGGCAACCGGAAAATTTGCCGGTGCGGAAATGCTGGGCCTGGATAGCGACGGTAATCCTCAGGAAAATATCATCGAAAAAGCCAGACGTCTGGGCAAAGCGACCGGCCTGGTTTCGGATACGCGTATTACCCATGCAACTCCCGCCGCCTTTGCCGCGCACCAGACGCACCGTAGCCAGGAAAACAGCATTCCGGAAGATTTATTGGCAACCGGGGCGGACGTCATGTTTTCGGGCGGCTTAAGTTATTGGTTGCCCGAGCAGGTCGACGATAAAAACTCTGCGCTGCATCAACAATTGATACAGTTGACCGGCAATAGCGTTGAGATCAAGTCATCGCGCAAAGACGCTAAAAACCTGTTAACCGTCGCGCAACAAAAAGGTTACGCGTTGGCGTTTAACAAAGCGCAGTTGCAACAAGCCAGAGGTAAAACGCTGGGCTTGTTTGCAGATTCCGGCATGGCAACCGGTATCGTTGAAACTCAAAACCGTGGTAATGAGTGGCATGTTCAACCGACTTTAAAAGAAATGTCCGAGCAAGCTTTGAAAATTCTCGATCGTAACGAGCAGGGATTTTTCTTGATGATTGAATCCGGGCAAATCGATTGGGCCGCGCATCGCAATGACACCGGCTTGCTGTTGCATGAAATGCTGCGCTTTAATGATACTTTGAGCGCGGTTTTGGATTGGGCGGAAGGCCGTCAAGATACCCTGATTATCGTCACCGCCGACCATGAAACCGGCGGTTTCGGTTTTAGCTATTCCGGCGTAGACATCCCCAAGCCGCACAGTCTGCCGGGAGCCGCATTTGCAGGCGGGGCATTGTTCCAACCCAATTTTAATTTCGGCAATCCCGAAGTATTAGACAAAATTTACGCGCAACAACTGAGTTATCACGATATTTTCAGTCAGTTTGATAAGCTGCCCAAAGACCAACAAACACCGTTAAAACTGGCCGAACTGGTTAACCGCTACACGGAATTCAAGATTAGCGAAGCGCAAGCGGTAAAAATCCTGGCAACCGAGGTCAATCCGTTTTATAGCGCGGGGCATGTCTCACTGGGCGAGAAAACTGTACCCAAAATGGAAGTCAACGGCGCGTTTTTTGTTTATCAAAAAGAGAACCGTGAAAACCTGTTGGCGCAGGCCGTTTCCGCCAGTCAGCAGGTGGTTTGGGCGACCGGAACCCACACCAGTACGCCGGTATTCGTTTTTGTAAAAGGCGAGGAGCAAGCCATGCGACCGTTTGCCAAAATCCTACATCATACCCAGCTGGGCCGGTTGATGATTGACGCCTTGCAGTAAGTAAGAGCATTGTTCCCGTGTCATCAAATTTTAACGTGGCTAATTCAGAATAATCCTTTGAATCATTTACAAAGGGTTAATCGCCATGAACAAATTCACTCTGAATAATCTCAACATAATGACTGCATCCTTGGCTATGTCTGTTTTGGGTTTGTTGATAACCTGGGGCGTTGAGCTGTTGGTTAAGGAATTGTTTCGCTTGGGGTAGGGGCGCCTTTATTGTTGGCGGTTGGGCCGGGCCGGCAAACCCGAATGGATGATGCGCTGAAAGAATGACTAAAAGAGCATGCCGTTGGATGAGTGCTGTTTTCAAAGTCAGAAAATAGCGATTTCCCAATTTTTAGCTAACGCTTGTGGTTAAAAAAACTATCCGCTAGCGTTCTGCGTAGCCGGATTTTTACTTTCACGCTTGTTGGCATACATAGCTTGGTCGGCATGTTGCAACAAGGCTTCCGCGGTGTCGCCGTGTTGCGGATAGGTGGCGATGCCGATACTGATATTGGTGGTGATTACATTGCCGCGGTAGTTAAAACTGCTTGCCAACAATGTGTCTTTGATACGCTTTGTTACCAGTTCCGCCGCTTCTACGTTGGTGTTCGGCAATAATATGGTGAATTCATCGCCGCCATAGCGGGCGGCGGAGTCGCAACCTCTTAAGCAGTGTCGAAAGTTGTCGGCGATGGCTTGCAGCAACAGGTTGCCTGCTTCGTGACCGTATTTGTCATTGACGATTTTTAAGTTATCGCAATCGCCCAATAACAGACTGAAAGAGTCTTCCTTGCGCCGGACTTGGTGCAGTTGTTTTTCCAATAGATCCATGAAGGCCCGTCGGTTGTAGAGACTGGTTAATTCATCGGTTTGCGCAGTGGTCTTGATGCGACTGAAAGCGTGATAGATGTCGCTGGACAACATGGTGGTGACGTAACCCACCAGCAGCATAGGAAATAGCCACGCCAGCAGGATGCTGCTTTGGGCTAGGGAAAAAACGTCGTCGCCAGATAGGCCGCTTTTACTTAAATACAGATAACAAGCGCCGATTAATAATACTTCCAATAATGTAGTCAGCCTGCCCAAGGCCAGGGCGCTGGTGATGATGGGCAGGAAGTACAAGTTAAGTAACAAACTGTTCTGGCGTCCGGTATGCCAGACGAACCATGTGACCAACAAGATCATGACCCACGTTTCCAAAGCCAGTTTCCAGACATTGGCTTTGGCAAAAAAGTTGAGGTAATGGAAAATCATGACGAAGCCGGCGAAAGCGCAGAGGCCGCCTAACAAAAAGATTTTAACGTTTTCCTCGATTTGGCCTACCACCAGATAAAACATCATCAAGACCAATAGTAACCACTGGATTTCCGCGACGGTGCGAGAAAATCCGCTCAGGGCGTCGGGTTCTTGATTGAGACGAAAAAAAGGTTCCTTGCTCATGGTGAAATTTCCCGAATGATAATGTTGGACATTAGACCATAAAAGAGGAATGGGCTAATTTCTCTATTTTAACACAGTTGCTATAAGACAGCCGTCTTGAAAGCCAGTCTTAATGGGCAAAATTGATTCGATAGCTGATGTTATACATTAGCTGTGAAAACCGTAAAAAGGCGGTTCGATAATGGATGTGCCTTAACTGAATGGCCTTAACGGGGATGAGAGGCGGGAAGTGTCGTGCGTGCGTTGGGTTCTAAGGCGGGCGGCGCGTCGTTGGTTTGCGCCGTTTGCTCGTGATAGATAGCTGTATAGGATTTGCTGGCATCTACCTGATGTCTGGTTTGCAGTGGGCTGATGGCAAAGAAAAGATGCGGGTGCTCAGCGCAGACATATGCATCCGGGCAATGTTGAAACAGGACAAACCCTGCGATAACTTCCTCTTTTATGCAATCAAAAGCATGAAATAAGTTTAGATATCTACAGAACTAAAAAAAGGGAGCCTAATAGACGATTAAGCTCCCCCTTACCGAAGTGAAGGCAAGTAAGAGCGCATGCCGATATGCTATCAACGCGCAGATAAAATGATAATGCGACATGTTGTCACATATAATTAGTGCGGTTTTTTAGCAAGCTTCGCTCTTTGGGTTTGTGCATGCCCGATAGCTTGGCCGCCCCACCGGAGATGGTGCGAATCGGCCCGGCCTTACAGCGTTTTCAAATTGAGTGTAAGCGCTCTTTAATCCGCATCTAACAGACAGTATTGAAAACGAGCTTGCTTTTCCCCTGCATTATTTATCAAATCCTAGTCAAGGTTTTCTGTGTCCAATGGTGGACGTGTTGTTACTCCCGGTCTTAACGCTTTCCGGCAAATCAACACTATCCGAAGCCCTGTCGGTATGTGATAATAATTAATTCGATTTCAGCGATATTTCTTTCTAACCAACATAGCCGCAGGGCGTAAAGGGCACTACATAATGGATGAGAACAAAAAGAAAGCGCTAGGCGCGGCGCTGATGCAGATAGAAAAGCAATTCGGCAAGGGCTCGGTGATGCGCATGGGTGATGTGGCGGCTTCGCGCGACATCGATGTGGTTTCTACCGGTTCTTTAGGCTTGGATATTGCGCTGGGCTGCGGCGGATTGCCTCGCGGTCGGGTTATTGAAATCTATGGTCCTGAATCATCCGGCAAAACCACGTTGACGCTGCAAGTGATCGCCGAAATGCAAAAACTCGGCGGCACCGCGGCGTTTGTCGATGCCGAACATGCTTTGGATCCGAGTTATGCCGAAAAAATCGGCGTCAATGTCGATGACTTGCTGGTTTCCCAGCCGGACACCGGCGAACAGGCGTTGGAAATTACCGACATGCTGGTGCGTTCCGGCGCGGTCGATGTGGTCGTGGTCGATTCGGTGGCCGCGTTAACACCCAAAGCCGAGATTGAAGGCGATATGGGCGATTCCCATATGGGCTTGCAGGCGCGATTGATGTCTCAGGCTTTGCGGAAGTTGACCGGCAATATCAAGCGATCCAATACCTTGGTTATTTTCATTAACCAGATCAGGATGAAAATCGGCGTCATGTTCGGCAGTCCTGAAACCACTACCGGCGGCAATGCGCTTAAATTTTACGCTTCGGTGCGTCTGGATATTCGGCGTATCGGGTCGATTAAAAAGGGCGAGGAAGTTATCGGCAATGAGACCCGGGTAAAAGTCGTCAAGAATAAAGTCGCGCCGCCTTTTAGACAGGCCGAGTTTGAGATTTTATACGGGGAAGGTATTTCCTTTTTGGGCGAACTGGTTGACTTGGGCGTAAGTTACGGATTTATTCAAAAAGCGGGTTCCTGGTACAGTTACGGCGATGAAAAGATCGGTCAGGGCAAGGATAATGTAAAGGCTTTCTTAAGAGAGCATCCTGAAAAAGCCAAAGAAATTGAAGCGAAAATCAGAGCCGAGGCTTTCGGTAAGAAAGTCGCTCCTCTGATTGATGTGCCTTCGGTTGTTGATGAGGATGAGTAACAGGTTTGTTTAGTACGGAAGTGATTTAAGTTTTTTATTCACTACGAAGACACGAAGTTTTTCCTTCGTGTCTTCGTGGCGAATGCTTTTCCTGGTGTAAGTAAAGAATGTATGATTTGTAGTCTGTCGTGAACGAAGCTACCAAGGAAATTCAGGAAGTTTGCCTACGTCTTTTGGCTCGAAGAGAACATAGTCAGCAGGAATTGCTGAACAAATTGGCTTTAAGGGATTTTGACAGGGATGATGCTCAGCCTGTCATCGACGAACTGGCCGAGCAAGGTTGGCAGGACGATTTAAGATACGCCGAAAGCTATGCCCGGTTCCGTATCAGGAAAGGTTACGGGCCTATACGCGTCAGCTATGAGCTCAAACAAAACGGCATAGCGGCGTTCGATCTTGACGGCATTGTGCGGGAAGAGGCCGGTAGCTGGATGGCGCTGCTGGAACAGGTTTACAATAAAAAATATACTCATGACGCTGTGATGGAGCGTAATGAGTGGGCAAAACGCAGTCGTTTTTTATTGCAGCGCGGATTTTCCGGCGCCATGATCAGTGCGTTATTTGATGAGTTGAATATTAGATTTCTCTAAGTAGTGGGTGGCGTTAGCGATAATGTCGTTAAGTTATGAACAACCACGTCGTTCCGGTAGGGATTATCGGTATGACGTTTAACTAAAAAGACCTTGGCGTAACGTAACCCTATTTTTTTAAAAGCATTTATTTATTATGAAAAAGATGACTAGCGCCGAGTTGCGCACCGCCTTTCTTGAGTTTTTTCGCGAGCGGGGGCATTCCGTGCAGCCTTCAAGCTCACTGATTCCGGGCAATGATCCGACCTTGTTGTTTACCAATGCCGGCATGGTGCAGTTCAAGGATGTATTTTTAGGACGGGATCATCGCGACTATAACAAGGCCGCAACCAGTCAACGTTGCGTGCGTGCGGGCGGCAAGCATAACGACCTGGAAAACGTCGGTTATACCGCAAGGCATCATACGTTTTTTGAAATG
>DAINRH010000230.1:0-6081 GCA_036741905.1 Methylobacter sp.
TTCCCACGCTCCGGCGTGGGAATTCAGTCCGCAACGCTCCAGCGTTGCGGGACGCCGGAGCGTCTGACACTGCATTCCCACGCCGGAGCGTGGGAACGATAAATGTGTGTAAGGCGATTATTTTGACATCGATTGCAGCCTTTGCCGCCATGCACGGATTGGCGCACGGCAGCGAAATACCGGTTGCCGCTTCGGCCTATGCTTATGTCGCCGGAATCGTGTTGGGTACGGCGGTTTTGCATTTTTCCGGATTGGCTTTGGGTTTAATCGCGCGGCGCATCAATGCAACCGGTTTGATTCGCGTTTACGGGACCATGACCGGCGTGATAGGCGCTTGGTTGCTGTTCGCATAGGAAATTGCCATGACTGAGCCAACCTCAAACTCCGTTCATCACGCCGTTTACGTCTACGAAAAACCGGTGCGCTTATGGCATAGCCTGAACGCCTTGGTCATCGTCGCGTTGACCGTCACCGGCTATTTAATCGCCTCGCCGTTCGCCTCGGTGGGCGGCGAAGCGTCCGACCATTTCGTAATGGGTTACGTAAGATTTGCGCATTTCGCCGCCGGCTACCTGTTGGCGATAGGTCTGCTGTTTCGGGCCTACTGGGCCTATGCCGGCAACGAGCATGCCCGGCAAATTTTCCTGCCGCCGTTATTGTCGCGGGATTTTTGGTTGGGCGTCGGCCATGAAATACTGTGGTACGCCTTTCTGGTTAAGGAACCGAAAAAATACATCGGCCATAATCCCTTGGCGGTACTGTTTATGCATTTCGTGTTCGTTTGGGGCGTCGTGTTCATGATCGTCACCGGCTTTGCGTTGTACGGAGAAGGCACGGGGCAGGGCAGTTGGCAACATGCATTGTTCAGCAGTTGGGTGCTGCCTGTTTTCGGCGACAGTCAAAACCTGCACAGCTGGCATCACTTGATTATGTGGCTGATCGTTTGTTTTGTACTGGCTCATATTTATGTCGCGGTGCGCGAGGATAAGCTATCGCGGCAGAGCATGTTGTCTACGATAGTGACCGGTTGGCGCACGTTTAAAGACGATAAGCCGGTAGACGATGTGCATTGATTTTGTCCACGAAAGGCACGAAAGACACGAAAAAAACGTAATAGTTCCGCTGGTTCCCAAGCTGGAAAGGCTGTGAAAGTATTATCCAAATCCGCTAGTTCCCAAGCTCCAGCTTGGGAACCAGCGTGACTAGTGTTCCCTTTATGTTTCGTGATTTTCGTGCCTTTCGTGGACAAATAACTATCCGGGAGCAACCATGAATATTTTACTGCTAGGCATAGGCAACGTACTTTGGGCTGACGAAGGCTTCGGCGTCCGGGTGATCGAACGCCTGCAAAAAAGCTATCGTTTTCCCGATCAAGTCAAGGTCATGGACGGCGGCACCCAAGGCGTTTATCTGGTCGAGCATGTCCGGGCGGCCGATGTATTGATCGTCTTCGATGCAATCGATTACGGCCTGCCGCCCGGCGCCTTAAAACGGATCGAAAACAGAGACGTGCCGAATTTCCTCGGCGCAAAAAAAATGAGCCTGCATCAAACCGGGTTTCAGGAAGTGCTGGCAATGGCGCAAATGCTGGGCAGCTATCCGCAGCATTTGCTGTTGATCGGCGTACAGCCCGAGGAGTTGGACGACTACGGCGGCAGCTTGAGGCCAATGGTTAAGGCGCAAATTCAACCGGCTATAGATATGGCAATCGATTATCTGCAAGCTTTCGGCATTAACGCGGAAGCAATCAATAGGGATGGCGACTTGGCCGACCCGGTGCTGAACATACAGCGTTACGAACAGGAACGGCCTACTGCCGACGCGGCCTGCCGTATCGGCGACGACCGGGTCTTGCAGGCCGAAGGCGTTGAGTTGCGTCCGCCGCAATCTTCTGGCCAGCGCAGCGTGCAAGTCGATGTCGATTATCGGGGCAAGTACTGATGTGTATCGGCCTCCCTATGCAAGTTGTCGAACAGCATGGCGAATCGGCGCGTTGTCTTTATCGAGGCCAAGAAAGCCTGGTCGATACGATGCTGGTCGGCCCGCAACCGGTCGGCACCTGGCTGCTGGTTTTTCTGGATACCGCCCGTGAAGTCATCAGCGAGCAAAAAGCCCGGCAAATCGCCGATGCGTTGGAAGCCATGCGTCTGGCGATGCAGGGCGACAATCAAATCGATCATTTATTTTCCGACCTGGTCGGCAGGGAACCGCAATTGCCGGAGTTTTTAAAATCATGACCTCACCGCTGCTCGAACAATTGCAAACCCGTCACGGCTATTCGTTTCTGGATGCCGACAGTTACGATCATTTCGTTTACGGCAATGAAAATGTCGTGCTGTTTTTCTGTAACGATCCGGTCCAGTTTCCCGAAAGCAACGACGTTGCGGTGATTCTGCCGGAATTAATTAAAGCGTTTAACGGAAGTCTGCAAGCGGCGGTTATCGCCAAGTCCATCGAACGCGAATTGCAGGCGCGGTTTCGCTTTACCGGCTGGCCGTCGCTGGTGTTTTTACGTAACGGCGAGTATTTGGGCGTCATTACCGGCATCCGCAATTGGCATGAATATAAGCAGGAAACCAGCGATATTTTGGCCGCCGCGCCCAGCCAACCGCCCGGTTTCGATTTGGATAAAGTATGCGGCGTTGCTCATTGAACCAGTAGGGTACGCTGTGCGTACCATTAACCACATAGCAGGTATGCACAGCGTACCCTACAAATCACAATCATTATGACCTCTATATCACTCCCGATTTTCGGACAAGGCAGCCAACCGGCGGAACAAGACGGCGTCGCGTTGGAATACCTGCAAATGCCGCAGGAAATGGCGACATACAGCATGCCGCAGATTTCGACCGATTTAAACTCACAGGATTTGGCGCAGGCTCACAGCATTTTGCAGCAATTACAGCAGAATCTGGCCGTGTTTCCGTCGCTTTCAGCGGCCATCGAATTGACGCAATTGGACGCAGGCAACCGGCGCTTTGTCGACGAACTGCTCGGCGAAGGCGAAGTCAGCGTGATTTGTTCCGGCGAGCAAAACATCCGTATTCAGGAATCGGTGCTGGCCGGCGTTTGGCGATTGCAAAAACTCAATGCGCGGCGGCAGATCGTCGACGATGCGCTGGAAGTCGGCATTATTCCGCAACAGCTTTCGCAATCGGCCTTTAACGGCACGGCAGCACAAATCGACACCGGTTGGACGGAACTGCCGTCGGGCGTGATGAATGCGCCGCCGTTGCTGGCCGAACTCAACGCCAAAATCGCCGCCTATCGACCTGGCGGCGAGGCGCATACCATCAATTTAAGCCTGTTGCCGCAGACCGAGCAGGATCTGGAATTTTTGGCGCAACGCTTGAGCGGCGGTTCGGTGACGATATTGTCCCGAGGCTACGGCAACTGCCGGATCACCGCTACCGGCACCCAGTATGTCTGGTGGGTGCAGTATTTCAATTCAGAGGACACCTTGATCCTCAATACGCTGGAAGTCAGCGAGGTACCCAGCGTGGCCTGCGCGTCGCCGGAAGACATTGCCGACAGCTGCGGGCGTTTGCAGGAGATACTTAAGGTGTATTTATGAATGACTCCTTTTTTGCCGGAGCCTTCGGCGGCGATACCTCGAAGTTGCCGCCGCAAACCCGGCTGGAGTGCAAGATTTGTTGGCATGTGTACGATCCGGCGGTAGGCGATGAAGTCTGGCAAATGCCGCCCGGCACGGCTTTTTCCGAATTGCCGGATCATTGGAGCTGCCCTGAATGCGATAGCAAAAAGCAGGATTTTTTGGTGCTGGATGATTGATTTATGTTGTGGCAGGGTATTTCTTACTCACCTGAAGATGCGAAAAGAATGCTTCTATACGCTCATGGGAACGATAAGAGCGTTGCGAATCAGACCTTCCAGGTTTTAAAAACCCGGAAGGTCTTTGCATACCGGCATGTTTCTCACTTAACACTAGGCGAGAGACTGCCGGAATTAAAAAACACCTCGCTCACGCTCTACGCTAAATCATGATGTGGCTGGATAACAAACAGATCAAATATACGCTGGAAACGGCATTCAATGAAATATTGGATAAGCGTATGCGCGATTTGCCGGTAGTCAATACCGCGCTTTCGGTGCAATCCGTCGGCTTCAATCGGTTTGGCGAAGATTGGCTGGGCGTGTTGATTACGCCCTGGTTCATGAATCTGATGCTGTTACCGGGGCAGGACAGCGCTTGGCGCGAGCAACAACCGGGCATAAAAATCGACAAGCATTTTCCGTATGGCACATTCGAATTTACCTTGGGCAGTGAAACGCAAATAGGCAGTTACGCACTGTGTTCGCTGTTCTCGCCGATGTTCCAGTTTGAGAATCAGGCCGCCGCGCTTGCCGCGGCCCAATCCGCGTTACAAGGCTTGCTGGCTGAAACAGCGCCGCGTAATGTCAGTCGCCGGGACTTGCTGCGCGGCGCTATCGGCAAAGGAATCCGTTGAGTGACGTTGGCAGGATCTATCCATATCGATCTGTATCACAGCGCCGGCAACGTAACCGGGGTGCAAATCGCATCCAGCCGACCTGATGCGGTAGCGCGGGTGTTAATCGGCAAAACCCCGGAACAGCTCCTCGACACCGTTCCGTTATTGTTTACGCTGTGCGGCAATGCCCAAGCCTATGCCGCGTTGCTGGCTTGCCGGGCGGCGCTGGGTAGGGCGGCCGCGCCTGAAATCGATTCGGCCCGCGACATGCTGGTGCAACTGGAAACCTTGCGTGAACATGCCTGGCGGATTTTGCTGGATTGGCCGGTTTTTATAGGTCTTGTCCAGGATAAACAAGCCTTGGCTGCGCTGCTTAAATTCAATGCGCTGTTCAAGCGGCATTTATTTCGGCGCGGCGAGGCGTTCAAGTTCGACAGCCGTCTTGTCATCGACGCCGCGCAGTTAACACAGCTGATCGATGCATTGGAAGCCCTGATCGACGTCTCGATTTTTAACGGTCGGCTTGCCGATTTTCAGGCGTTAACCGGCGAAGCGCAGTTGCATGACTGGCTACGGAAAAACGATGCCTTAGCTGCCAAATTGCTGAACTATTTATATAGCCAAAACTGGGCGGCCGTCGGGCAAAACGATATTGCCTGCCTGCCCAAACTGGATGCCGAAGCATTGAACCGACAGATGCAGCGGGAAGACTTAGCAACGTTCACCCGGACACCACGCTGGCAAGGCCGCTGCTTTGAAACGACGCTGTTGAACCGCCAATGGTCGCAACCTTTAATCTCCGAGATGCGCAGCCATTACGGCAACGGCTTGAGCGTCCGAATGCCGGCGCGCTTGCTGGAAGTCGCGTTGATACCATCCCAACTACGACGGCTTTTGACGCAGATGCAAGATCAGCCGGTTTTACCGACTATCAGCACAGCCAACGATGGCCTAGGCTTAGCTCAAGTCCAAGCGGCGCGAGGCCTATTGATTCATCGTCTGGTGTTACGCCAAGGACGGGTTCATGATTACCGTATCATCGCGCCCACCGAATGGAATTTTCATCCCGAAGGCGTTGTCTCGCAAGGCTTGAAACAATTGACAGCACAAAGCCCAAACGATCTGCAACGGCAGGCGGAACTTTATATCAACGCGGTAGACCCTTGCGTACAATACGCGTTACACTTGACTGACAGTCGAAACGAGATCAAATAACATGCATGACAATACCACTGTAGGAGCGGGCCATGCCCGCGATGAGCGATGAAAGCGTTAAGGTCTGCACACTGCGCAAATATCGCGGGCGCGGCCCGCTCCTACGGCGTCATTGCGTTTAACTTACTGGCATTGAAGCCCGAAAGGCGCAAGAAAAGGATAGCCTGCATGACAAATCCGCCTGGAGCGGATTTGCACTGGCCCGAAGGGTGCATGGCAGGGATTGCCATGCATGACAAATCCGCCTGGAGCGGATTTGCACTGGCCCGAAGGGTGCATGGCAGGGATTGCCATGCATGACAAATCCGCCTGGAGCGGATTTGCACTGGCCCGAAGGGTGCATGGCAGGGATTGCCATGCATGACAAATCCGCCTGGAGCGGATTTGCACTGGCCCGAAGGGTGCATGGCAG
>DAINRH010000231.1:0-6021 GCA_036741905.1 Methylobacter sp.
CAACTACGAAGCTACTAAAGAAGCTCTGAAACGTGCTGTTGCCGGTACTCCTACTGCTGCTGAAGTTGTTGCAGCTAAAGGTACTGCTGTACATCCATTCGCTGCTAACTAAGTTTTATTTAGTTATCAAGAATGCTAAAAATACCCCGGTTTAACGGGGTATTTTTTTGCCTGAAATTTCAGCAATATCTTCAGATTTAATGGTGCGTGAATGCAACGCGCTGGCAACAAGCGCTTGATGGATTCCCGTCTCACTTAAAAGTACACAATCCTGTTTATTCCTTACACCGCCTGCGGCGATAAAATTCTTGTCCGGATATTGCCTGCAAAACTCAGTCAGCTTGTTCAAGTCGGGTCCATGGTTGCTGCCTACGCGCTCCAAGGTCATGATGATGATATTTTCCGGCCAAAAAGTGGGATCGGAAAAAAGACTAGGCACCCCCAAAGCATTGGCATTCGAATAATCCAGCGACAGGATAAAGTTGTTTTTATAGGCTTTGATTTCTGAGACGGTTTCGTTCCGATAGGATTCGCTGCCCAAAACAGGCAGAGCGTTGCCGGGCAGTGGCGCGGCTTCGTCGTATTTTCGATAGCCCTGGTCTATCCAGAATGTTATCTGCGGAAAACGAGTCAGCACCTCGCTTATTAATTGCTTATGGTTGCCCTGATCAGTAATCGCATTCAGGTCTGCAATATAGAATGTGTCAAATTTACAGACGCCCAGAAATGCTTCAATAACCCGAAAAACATCAGACGACTTGCACAACGCGGTGTTAATGGCTTGGTAGCGCTCGCGCAGGCCTTGCCGGGCGTGAACTACAACGCCGTCCTTTAAGTCTATTACCGGGATTATTTTCATAAGGCGGGGTTTGCTAGTGATACAATATAACACTCTATTTTATAGCTGTTTATTGAATATTGTGAAAATTCTGGTGTTCGAGTATATCACTGGCGGCGGCTTTAATAAGCAGGAGTTGCCTGATTCGTTGGCTAGGGAAGGCGGTCTGATGCTCAACGCGTTGCTCGATAAGCTGAACCAAGCAAACCAAACCCGGTCAAACAGCCTCGAAATTACCGTCATGTTGGATTGGCGACTTAACGATACCGCAATCAGGACAGGCATAAATACCGTCATCATCAGGCCGGAGCATGATAGTACAGAAGAATTTACGCGACTGGTAAAACACTGCGATCTGGCCTGGCCGATAGCGCCGGAGTTCGACGACATCTTACAAAACCTGTGTCAAACGGTTGAATCATTAGGCAAGATGTTACTGACATCGCCGGCAACGGCTGTCGCTATTGCCGGCAACAAACTCAAGACTTATGAGCGGCTTAACCGGCATCATATAGCTGCCGTTCCTACCCTGATATTTGAAAATACTTATTCCCCCGGCGAGTGGATCGTTAAGCCGGTTGATGGCGTAGGTTGTGCTGACAGTTATGTCCTCAGCACCCGGCAGGACTTTGAGCGAATGGCGACACAAAAAGGCCACGACTGCATGGATGCAGGAGGTAGAGCAATGCAGGGAGCAATTGCCGAATATGTCATACAGCCGCATCTTCAAGGCGCAAAAACCAGTTTATCGTGTTTGTTCAAGCAAGGCCGCGGCTGGCTAGTGTGCGCGAATTTACAGCGTTTTGAGTTTATCAATCAGCAATATCATTTGATAAACATTGTGGTGAATCACCATCCCGATCTTGGCTTGTATCAGCCCTTGATCGATAAAATCGCCCAAGCCTTGCCTGAGTTATGGGGCTATGCGGGTATCGATTTGATAGAAAACGATCGCCTATGGGTGCTCGAAATAAACCCCCGTCTGACCACTTCATTTGTCGGCATCTACGATGCCTTAGGCATCAACATTGCCGAGGCTGTTTTGCAGTTAGTGCATGGCGATCCGATACTCAATCCGGCTTACAACAGGCCTATCACCGTTCAAGCGCAACAGGAAACCCATGCAAGCTAATATTATGGGCTGGGACATAGGCGGCGCTCATGTCAAAGCGGCGTTAATCAATAGCGCCGGTGAGATTATCGCCGTTTATCAGCAACCGTGTCCGTTATGGAAGGGACTGGCTCAACTGCGACAGGCTGTAACCGCTATTATGCAGGCACTGCCCGACTCAAATCCTCGTCATGCGATGACCATGACCGGCGAGCTGGTCGATTTGTTTGGTAATCGGGATGATGGCGTTAAGCAAATCATTCAAACCATGACCGAGCTGTTGCCCGGATCGGAAATCCTGGTTTTTGCGGGCCAGGAAGGCTTTTTGAAATCCGCGCAGGTCGAAGTCGGGCATTATGCGTCTATAGCCTCCGCCAACTGGCTGGCCAGCGCCTCATTTGCCGCGCAAAAGTTGGGCAGCGGTTTATTTGTCGATTGCGGCAGTACCACCACCGATATACTTTTGCTTAACGACGGGCAAGTGCTGGCGGAAGGCTACACCGATTACCAGCGCTTAATATCCCAAGAGTTGATTTATACCGGCATCGTCAGAACCGCGGTGATGGCCGTTACGCAAACGGCGCAGGATCAAGGTGAAAAAATCGGCTTAATGGCCGAATATTTCGCCACTATGGCCGATGTTTATCGGGTCACCGGCGAACTCAATGAGCTACATGATCAAACCGATACCGCGGATGGCGCCGAAAAAACAGTCCTCGCCAGCGCCAGGCGATTATCCCGGATGATAGGGTGCGATTTTTATCCCGACGATCTGCCGCGTTGGCAGCAATTTGCCGAAAATATCCGCGATCAGCAAATACAGCAAATACAACGCGGCTGCGAAACCCGGCTATCCCAACATGCGCTTTTGCAACACAGCCCATTGATTGGTGCCGGGGTAGGGCGGTTTTTGGTTAAACGGATTGCGTTGAACGTGGGTCGCCCTTACCTGGATTTTGCCGATTTGTTTCCAGTAGCGGCGATTCAGTCCGGCATGACTACGGCGGATTGCGCTCCTGCCGCCGCGATAGCGTATTTGGCCGAAAAAACAATTCAAGCATACAATAGCGATTCGATATTTAACTAATTGTGATAATATATTATCTTTTGTCAACATTAATAAATGTTTACAGGCTCTATGGAAAAAGTTGATGTATTTGACCTGATCGAGCGGATGTCGGCGCTGATCCGGTCTGAAGAACGTAAAAAATGTACCGAATTAGGCTTGCAACCGGTTCATTTGCAGGTCATGGACTATTTGTCTCGTTGCAACCGTTATAGCGACACCCCGGCAGCGCTTACCAATTATTTGGGCATGACCCGTGGCACCGTATCCCAAACCTTGCTGTTGCTGGAAAAAAAAGGCTACATAAAAAAAACAGCCGATGTAAACGACCGGCGCATGGTGCATCTTAGCCTTGTGGCTGAAGGCGATGCGCTGTTGAATAGAGCCCGGCCTGTAGATTTATACAGTCAAGCCTCGGCAATCTTTAACGAAAATGAAAGCCAGGAAAATGTTTTTGTTAACGCACTGACCGCATTGCAAAAAGCCAATAAATCCCAATCGTTTGGATTGTGTAAAACCTGTAAATATTTCACCACAACGTCGGACGGCTTCGTTTGCGGCTTGACCAAAGAACCGCTTAGCCAAATCGATAGCGAGAAAATATGCCAGGAGCATACCGTTTGTTGATCGTTGCGTCATTGCTTTCAGGGATGCAGCTGAGCAACGGTATAAAAAAGAATATCAATAATCTGTGCAGTAGACGCATGATTGGCTGAGTCTTTTTTCAGGAAACGGCTAGGCTTACGGGGTTGCCTTAATTTTTCAGAGAATAACGTGGAAGATTTAACCACTGATTTAGTCGCGCTACAAAGTCATTTAGAAACCCTGTTTAAGCGCGTTCAGCAAAACAGCGCTACGTTACAGAAGTTTCGGGCATTCGAAATAAGATTGCTCAAGCTCAATGCTTTGCCTGACATCATTAAGCACTTGCTTGAAGATGCTAAAAATTATTTTGACCTTGATGTGATCAGTTTATGCCTGATTGACGAAACCGGTGAAATCGCAAAAACGCTTACCGATAATGGTTATCCGTGCAACTCAAAAAACGGCTTGATGCTGCTGGATAGCGAAGCGTCTTCAAAATCAACAACCATTCAACCCTATATCGGCGTTTATGAAAACAGCCCATACGTCGGCCTTTTCCCGCACATTGAAAAACAACCGGTTAGCGTCGCCATTACCCCCTTAACTCGCCGGAGCAAATACCTGGGGACTTTAAATCTCGGCAGCTATCAGCTGGATAGATTCGCCGATAACATGGCTACGGATTTTATTGAGCACCTTAGTTCTGTCATTAGCGTTTGCCTGGAAAATAATCTTCATGTCGAAGAGATAAAACGAATCAGTTATATCGACGTATTTGTAACGGCTTGCATTTGAAACCGGTCGGGCTCGCATTTAGCGCAATTTTGGGCTCGAATTAATTGCAAATGAAAAAGCCCTTGGGCTCACATTATCTGCCAATGAGCTTGCATTGATCGGCGCCGGCTCGCATTCCATTTTCGCGGACTCATATTAATTGCAAATGAAAATTGGTTGCTTTGTACCAATTAGGTATACCTGATTGGTACAGCTGCTATGAGACAGTTTTAGTGTCTCAATAGGGTTGTTTTGTTTGCGACTGGCTGGTATTCTGAAAAGGTCTAAACTCTATTGAGACACAGAGGGCATTATTGATGCAAAACTACGAAACTGACGTAATAGCATGGGCAAATGAACAAGCGGCGTTTATTCGTTCTGGTCGCTTTGACTTGCTCGACCTTGAACATATTGCGGATGAGATTGAAGACGTGGGCAAAAGTGAGCAACGTGAATTTGAAAACAGAATGGCTGTGTTACTTGCGCACTTAATTAAATGGCGGTATCAGCCAAGCCATCGAGGTAAAAGCTGGGAACGAACCATCAAAGACCAGCGTACTATGCTTATGCGCAGACTCAGCAAAACTCCTAGTTTAAAACCCGACCTTGAAAATCCTGATTTTTGGTCGGAGTCATGGGCCGATGCTGCACGCATTGCAGAGAACGAAACCGGGATATTGAACGTGTTTCCTGAATCTTGCCCTTGGGACTTCGATCAGATCATGAATCCTGAGTTCTGGCCGGAATAATGGCATTGTATGGTTATGCGAGGGTTTCCAGCGCTGATCAGGATTACTCTTTACAAGAGCAAGCCTTAAAACAGGCCGGTTGCGATGTTATCCGGGCCGAGAAGGCATCAGGCACAACCAGGAACGGACGAACAGAACTTGATCTATTGCTAGAGTTCCTTCGACCGGGCGACACACTGGTTGTTACCCGCGTAGATCGGCTTGCGCGTAGCATCAAAGATCTTCAAGATATCGTATACACGTTGAAGGAACAGGGCATCACGCTAAAGGCGACAGAGCAACCTATCGACACGCGCAGTGCTGCGGGTAAAGCTTTCCTTGATATGTTAGGCGTTTTTGCCGAATTTGAAACAAACCTTAGACGTGAGCGCCAGATTGAAGGCATTGCCGCCGCAAAATCACGGGGCGTCTATCGTGGACGCAAGCCATCGGTCGATACCTCAGAAATTCTGCGTCTTCGTCTCGAAGAGAAGCTGGGTGCAACGGCAATCGCGCGGCGGCTGGGTGTTGGTCGAGCCACCGTGTATCGCGCACTGGCTAACTGTGAACAACAAGCATAAGGTCATTCCCGTTGATTCACTACTGCAATTGCGGCAGCGGCTTGACCGCTTGCCGACGAAAAGTCCGGAACGAGCTACCCAAGTTGCGGCAGTAGCCGGACTGTACGGTGTCTCTATAACAACCGTCTATCGAGCACTACACGCTTTCCGAAAACCGCATGCCGCACATCGTGCCGACCACGGCAAGCCGCGGCTATTGCCGCAAGCCGAATTGGAGCGCTACTGTGAACTGATTGCGGCGCTGAAGCTGCGCACCACCAACAAGCAAGGGCGCCACCTGTCCACTAGGAGACTGTCGGATTTAGCAGTGCGAAAGATGTTAAAATAGCCCGGTCGCC
>DAINRH010000232.1:0-5971 GCA_036741905.1 Methylobacter sp.
GCATTTTTGCCGGCAGCACAATATCCGGTTATTTTGGCCCGGCAAAGAAGCGGCGTTTATCAGCAAGCACCATGAGTTTTTTCAGGCGGTCGGCGTGCAAGTGCTGTCGGTTGCCGATGTCGACACGCTGACTTTATTGCATGACAAGGCGGATTTTTATAGCGCGTTGAATGCAGAGGTCGCACAAACCATGGATTTTATCGCCGTTAACGACCGCGATGGATTCGATAGCGCAGTTGCTAAATTATCGACAAAGCATCAAAGTCTGTGCGTTAAGCCTGCGGTTTCGGTGTTCGGCTTGGGCTTTCGGGTTTTGGATACTGAGCGCGACAGTATCACCCAGATACTTAAAGGCGTCGAATACCAGATTCCGTTGCAAGAATTGCGGCAAGGCATGGTTAACACCCCGGAATTTGCCACGCTGTTGGTCATGGAACATCTGGGCGGCCCCGAATGGAGCGTCGATTGCGCCGGGCGGCACGGCGAATTGCTGTGTGCCGTACAACGCAAAAAATCGCAACAGGCAGGCGGCGGGCAGATGATCGATAACAATGCCGAGATTGACGGCATGGTGACCAGATTAACCGCCCACTACCGGCTCAACGGATTGTTCAATATCCAGTTCAAGGAAGGCGTGCATGGCGTGCGTTTGTTGGAAATCAACCCGCGTCCTTCGGGCGGTTTCGGCATGGCGTGTTTATCCGGCGCAAACCTGGCGCATATCGCCTTGCAGGCTATTAAAGGCGAACCCTTCCAGACGCCGACCATTCGATATGGACTCAGGGTGACCGAGGTTAATACGCCGGTGGTGATGCAGGAATTGTTATAAGCTTTTGGTTGATTTACCGTTCCCGCGCTCCAGCGACTGTGGAACTATTATCCTAATCAGTTTAAAAGCATGTTCACCACGAAGGCGCGAAGAGCACGGAGAAAAAATAATTGTTTAATTCAATGTCTTGAAAACTTCGCATCCTTCGTGGTGAAGTCTTTGATTTTGTTTTAAAACGAATGCTTTCACAGCCCCCAGAGCGCAGGAACGATGCAATTTACGAAATGATTCCACAACAAACTATGTCAAAAACAGTAACCGTAACATTAGACACCGGAACCCTGCATCTCGATCTGGAACCCGGTCGCATCCCGCTTAAGCGATTGCTGGGTTTTGCCGCCAGGGTCAGCAGCAAGCGCAAGTTTTTGCTGGTCAGCAAGGTATTGGGCAAGCATTACCCGGTATCGCCCAAATTCATGAGCTGGTCTTATCGCTCCTTGGCACGGGCGGTATTAAAAAGCGGCATAGGGACGGGATCGCTGTGGATCGGCATGGCGGAAACCGCAACCGGCTTGGGCTACGGCGTATTCGATGCGGCCTGCCGCGAAGGCGCAAAGCAGGCCTTGTTTATCCAAACGACCCGTTACCACCTGGACGGTATCGAACGGCTTGAGTTTGAAGAAGCCCATAGTCATGCTACTGACTTTTTCTTGTATTATCCTGAGCAGACGAAACACCGTGAGCAGTTTTTAACGGCCGAAACACTGGTGTTAATCGACGACGAAATCAGCACGGGGCTTACTTTTTTACGCCTGATTAAAGCCTATCAACGGGTTAATCCCGGTTTGCGTAAAGTGTTTATCGTCAGTCTGGTCAATTTCGCCCACCCCGACGACCGCGCCGCTTTGGAAGATCAAGCCGGTGTGGCGGTGGAATGGGTATGTTTCAGGCAGGGCGTATTACGGTTTGAGGATAGTCAAAACGCCGCCATCGACAGCATCACCGTCAATGTGTCGGGTAATGGCGCGTGTAAAAAAGCGCTGTTGGCCTGGCCGGGTCGGTTGGGTTTGGATGCGCCGATCAGCTTGGAAAAGGATGTGCTCGAGCAGCTATGCCGAAGCGGATTTAGCCGCGATGAGCGCCCGATTCTGGTCTTGGGCACCGGCGAATGCAACGCCCCCGCCTATCTGTTGGGGCGGGAGTTGGAAAGCCGGGGTTTTAAGGTCAAGGTGCAAAGCACCACGCGCTCGCCGATTCATCAAGGCAACGATATTGGCCGGGTGTGCCGGTTTGAAGACAACTATGACGACGGCATCCCCAATTTTATTTACAACCTGAACCAGGACGATTACGGGGACATTATTCTTTGCCATGAAACGCCGTTGTGCGACGCATTAAATGACCGGCTGCACGCATGGCAAGCCATTAGCGCAAGATTCGAACTTCAACCAAACACTCCAAACCATGCAAAGCTACATTTTTTTAGACCTTGACGACACGCTGTTCCAGACCCTGAGGAAATGCGCGGGCGTGGATGATAGCGCCTTGCAAGTCAGGGCTTTTTTGCCCGACGGCACGGCCAATTCGTTCGCCACGCAAAAGCAGCAATGGCTATGGCACTGGCTAGCCAAAGGCTTCAAAATCGTGCCGGTGACGGCGCGCGATGTACATGCCTTTGAGCGCGTCAACCTGCCGTTTCAGGAGGAAGTGGTGTTGAATCACGGCGCGGTGATTTTGGACAAACAACGCGCTGTCGATAAGGTGTGGATGGACAACATCATGCAAGCCTTGCCCGCCTACCATGAAAAGTTGCTGGAAGTGTGGACGGAAGTCGAGCTTTATGCCAAACGCCGGCCCGGTTTTAAACCCCGTCTGGTCGACGATTTCGGCATAACCTGGTACGGCGTGATCAAACACAGCGACGGCACCGAAGCGATATTGAAAACGCTGCTGGATGAGGTGATCAAGTCGCATCCGCACGTTGTCGACGGCAGTCTGTATTGGCATTTGAACGGCAACAACCTCGCGGTATTACCGAAAATCATCAACAAGGAAAGCGCGGTGAGCTATTTGCTGGAAGGCTACAGACGGCAGCATCCCCAATTATTAACCTTTGGCGCGGGCGACAGCAAGACCGATGCGGCGTTTATGGCGTTATGCGATTACGCGTTAATTCCCAAGAATACCCAGCTGTTTCAAACGCTGGCTTGTGTTGAGACGCTATAAATAATGTTACTCGAGTCGTATAAAAATGCCTCGAATAGTGCAATGAGAAAAATGCTCACCACGAAGACACGAAGAACACGAAGTTATGCTAGTTCCCAAGCTCCAGCTTGGGAATTCGGTGTGGGAAGCTCCAGCTTCCCGTTTCGCGAAGCTGGAACTTCGTCATCCGGGTTCCCAAGCTGGATTGGGAACCCGCGTAAATACGTGTATGCATCAATAAATTGCCGAGAAATCACTAAATGACCATTCCTTTCACCGGCAGTTACAGCTTAGACGACGTACAGTTCCTGTTAAAACCGATGGCGATGCAGGATACGCCGGTCCATATCAAGGAGGCCCTGATTCAATCCGGCAAAAAACATTATTCCCAGATGCTGACGCATGAGTCCTTGCCGCCGGAACATTATTTACCGCTGTTTTATCAGGCGATGGACCTAAATCAGCAGCGCATGGCCGGACATTTGCTGGTCTTGGCGAAGCGTATCCTGGCCGCCCGCCCGCACGGCATTACCCTGGTTTCGCTGGCGCGAGCAGGAACGCCGGTCGGCGTGCTGCTCAAGCATGTGCTCAAACGCCATTTCAACACCGAGGCAAGCCATTATTCCATTTCCATACTGCGGGATGTCGGCATCGATCAAAATGCCTTGCGCCATATCTTGCAAAACCACGCGCCGGAATCGTTGGTTTTTGTCGACGGCTGGACCGGGAAGGGCGTTATTGCGCGGCAATTGGCCGCCAGCTTGCAGGCTTTTGCCGCCACCGATGGCGTGACGGTTCCGGCTGAATTGTATGTGCTGACCGATTTGTCAGGCAGCGCGACGGTTGCCGCTTGTTCGGAAGATTACCTGATTCCTTCGTGCATCCTGAATGCCACCGTATCCGGATTGGTCAGCCGTTCGGTTTACGATCCGAATACAGCCGCCCCAGCCGATTTTCATGGTTGCGTTTATTACCGGCAGTTTGAGCAACACGATTTATCCCGCTATTTTATTGACACGATGCTGGCTTGCGTTGACCATGCGCGGCAACAATACGCAAGCGACTTTGAAATCGGCTCTCATGACCGGCTACAATTACAAAGTGTTTCCCAAGCGCTATTGCGCTGGGTTAGCCAACGTTACGGCGTTAAACGGCAGCATTACATCAAGCCCGGTATCGGTGAGGCGACGCGGGTTTTATTGCGCCGCGAAGCGCGGGCCTTGCTGTTACAGGATTCGGATTGCGAGGCCACCCGGCATTTGCGCTGGCTGGCCGAATCCCGGTCTATTCCGATAGATATTTACCCCGATCTGCCGTACCGGGCAGTGGCGCTAATCAAAGAGATGCAATGATGAATACACCGCTAAAATCTTTTTCACCGTGGTGTTTAGGCGCATCACTGTATATGCCCGCGCATCGCCTGGACCTGATGGATTGCGCCAATGGCGAAAAATTGGCAGCCTTGCGGTCGATGATTTTTTGCACCGAAGACGCAGTGTCTCATGCCGAGGTCGACAGCAGCCTGCGTCATTTAGGGCTTTGCTTGCAGGGCTTCAGGGACACGCCGACCCGGTTCCGTTTTATCCGGGCCAGAAATCCGGAAATCCTGGCCCGCCTACTGGAACTGCCCGGTATCGAAAATGTCGATGGCTTTGTGCTGCCGAAATTTAACGAGGCTAATTTCCACGCTTATTTCGATCAATTGCAGCGCACCCAGTTTAAGGTTATGCCGACACTGGAAACCAGGGATGTTTTTGACGTTGGCGCGATGAACGCATTGCGTCAGGGTTTATTACAGGACGATATTGTTGAGCGGATATTAATGCTGCGCATTGGCGGCAACGACTTGATGAACCTTTTAGGTATCAGGCGGCCAAGGGCTATGACCGTGTATGAAACGCCGCTGGGCCATGTTATCGCGCAGCTGGTTACGGTGTTTAAGCCTTACGGCTTTTCGTTGGCGGCGCCGGTGTTCGAATACCTGGATGATGTCGTCACCCTGCAAAAAGAGATTCGGCTGGATTTGGCGCACGGCTTGACCGGCAAAACCGCCATTCATCCAACCCAGGTGCCGGTCATCGAAGCCATGTACAGCGTCGGCAGTGAAGACTACGAAATGGCGGTGGCCTTGAATCAAAGTTCTTCGCCCGCGGTGTTCAGGATGCACGACGCGATGTGCGAAGTGGAGACGCATAAGCAATGGGGGCAAGGCATTATAGATAGACAACTATACTATGGCGACAGGGAGTCAGTTGCTTCGCCGGAGTATACTGAGCTGTCTGCTACATAACTGAGCAGTATTTAAGGAATTTTTTACCACGAAGACACGAAGGACGGCTTTGTCGGGTTACCCAGACCTGGCAGGTTTTAAAAACCTGCCAGGTCTAACGTGTGAAGTTATTTCATGCACACGCCCCTAAGCAAACTTTATGCTTTAAATCTTCGTGGCCTTCGCGTTTTCGTGGTAAAAGCTTTACAGCCGTAACCCGCTACATGTCTACATAACCAACACCCTATTTAACATCAGGAGAAAACAATGAGTTTCGATAATTTTCTAAGTCAATTAAAAAGCAAAGCCAACGAGTTAAAAACAGAGGCTTTAAAATTCAAGAACAAGGATTTTCTGAATGCAGCGATGGCCGGTTCCGCATTGGTTGCGATGGCCGACGGCAGCATCAGTTCTGACGAAAAGCAAAAAATGGTCAAATTTATCGAAAGCCATGATGCGCTGTCGATTTTTACCACCAGCGATGTGATCAAGGCCTTTCAGGACTTTGTAGGCCAGCTTGAATTCGATAAAGACATCGGCGAAGCCAAAGCGTATGAAGCATTGGGCAAGATGAAGTCGAATGCTCAAGCCGCGCGCCTGTTGGTTCGCATGATTATCGCCATTGCGTCTTCAGACGGAGTTTTTGATTTCGATGAAAAAAAGGTGGCTACCAGAATAGCTAAGGAATTGGGGATCGATCCTGCGGAATTTGAATTGTAAGCGCGTAA
>DAINRH010000233.1:0-5969 GCA_036741905.1 Methylobacter sp.
TTGACCTTATCCATAATCTACAACCTCTAAACCTTATATTGTCAGGATTTGATTACACTTATTACACGTCAAACATATCTAAGCCTGATCAGTGCATTGTACCCCAGCTTGGTTCCACTTATGATTCCCACGCTCTGCGTCACTGCCATTAAGTTAAGCGTTGTAGGAGCGGGCCGCGCCCGCGATGATGGCGCTATAACGCTGCAATCGCTGTGCAAATATCGCGGGCGCGGCCCGCTCCTACGGCGTGTCGATGTGCTTAAAGTGGCGCTCTGCGTGGTAACCCAGTCAGGGACGCTACGGCGTCCCGAACCGCTGAGCGGTTCAGGCTGCATTCCCACGCAGAGCGTGGGAATGATGAGTTTATTTACCGACCCTATCCTAAGCCCGATTAGTGCATTGCAGCCTAGCTTGGTTGAAGACACGTTTAGCCCACCCAAACTCTGGCGTTTCTGAACAAGCGCATCCATGCGCCATATTCATCCCAATCATCCGGGCGCCATGAATTTTGCACTGCTCTAAAACAGCGCTCCGGGTGCGGCATCATAATGGTAAAGCGTCCGTCCGTGCTGGTCAGGCCGGTAATACCGAACGGCGAACCATTGGGATTGGCCGGGAATTCCGTGGTTAACTCGCCGTAGTTATCGACATAACACAAGGCAACAGCGCCCGCCTCCAGCGCAACCGCCGGATCCACGGCAAATTCCGCCCGCCCTTCGCCATGCGCAATGGCGACCGGCATCCTGGAACCTTCCATACCGGCAAACAGGATGGACGGCGATTTTTGCACTTCAACCAAGGCCACCCGCGCCTCGAATTGTTCCGAAGTGTTGCGCATGAAGCGCGGCCAATATTCAGCGCCGGGGATGATGTCTTTTAATCCCGACATCATCTGGCAACCGTTACAAACGCCCAAAGCGAACGTGTCGGGGCGCTGGAAAAACGCGGCGAATTCATCGCGGCAGCGCGGATTGAATAAGATCGATTTTGCCCAACCGCCGCCTGCGCCTAATACGTCGCCATAAGAAAATCCGCCGCAGGCAACCAAACCGGTGAAATCGGCCAAGCTCACCCGGCCGTGAATAATATCGCTCATATGCACGTCGATGCCGGCAAATCCGGCCCGATCGAATGCCGCCGCCATTTCCACATGACCGTTAACGCCCTGCTCCCGCAGTATCGCGACTTTGGGTCTTGGCGCTTTTTTAAAGCGTCTGGTCACGTCGTAGTCGACATCAAACGTCAACACAACATTCAAGCCGGGATCGCCATCATCGGCGATGCGTTCAAACTGTTGCTTTGCGCATTCCGGGTTATCGCGCAGCGCCTGCATTTTACAGCTAAGCTCGGACCAGATGCTTTGCAGCTCGGCTCGGCCTGCGGAATATACAACCTCGCCTGAATGGCGAACGGTCAGCTGCTGCTCTTCCATGACCTTACCGATCACATACGTGCAATCGATCAGGCCCGATTGCTGCAACAGCGCCACGACGCCCTTGCAATCGCTCTGACGCACCTGCAATACCGCGCCCAACTCTTCGTTAAACAATGCCGCCAGCGCATCGTCGCCCAGGCTGTCGAGCGTCAGGGTCGCGCCCAGCCTGCCCGCAAACATCATTTCCGCCACCGTTGCCAACAAACCGCCATCGGAACGATCATGGTAACTCAGCAGTTTGCCTTGTTCGTTGAGCGTTTGTATTGTATCGAAGAAAGCTTTCAGCAGGCTTGCATCGTCCAAATCGGGGCATTCGTTACCGAGCTGGTTGTAGACTTGCGCCAATACCGATCCGCCCAAACGATTCTTACCGGCGCCCAGGTCAATCAGGATCAACGCACTGTCTTCATCCGACACATAACGCAATTGCGGAGTCAGGGTGAGATTAATATCGGCAACCGGTGCAAACGCAGTAATCACCAGCGACAACGGCGAGGTCATGGTTTTTTCTCCCCACACCGTAAGCATCGACAAGGAATCCTTGCCCACCGGTATTGCAATGCCCAGAGCCGGACACAACTCCATGCCCACCGCTTTGACGGTATCGAACAATGCCGCATCTTCGCCCTGATAACCTGCTGCGGCCATCCAATTAGCGGACAGCTTGATTTTTTTCAACGACTCTATATTGGCTGCGGCAATATTGGTGATGGCCTCGCCTATCGCCATACGGCCGGATGCCGGCGCATCAATGACAGCAATCGGCGAACGCTCGCCCATCGCCATCGCCTCGCCGGTCGCGGAATGAAAGCCCACGGCTGTGACCGCAACATCGGCTACCGGCACCTGCCAGGGACCGACCATTTGATCGCGCGCGACCAAGCCGGTAACCGAACGGTCGCCGATGTGGATCAAAAAGCTTTTATCGGCAACCGCCGGGAATGCCAACACGCGCTTGACCGCCTCACTCAGCGTGACCTCGCTTAAATCCAGCGCTTTAGTATTGGCCGGAACATGTTCGACATTACGATGCAGCTTGGGCGATTTACCGAACAACACCGACATCGGAATATCGACCGGCTTGTCGCCGAGCAACTCATCGTTCAGCAATAAATGCTCTGCTTCGGTCGCCTCGCCGATCACCGCAAACAAGCAATGTTCACGTTCGCAAAAGGCGGTAAACAGCGCCAGCGATTCGGGTTTAATCGCAACCACATAACGTTCCTGCGCTTCATTGCACCAAATCTGCATCGGCGACATGCCTATATCGGCGTTATGCACCCTGCGTAATTCGAAACGGCCGCCGCGCTCGCAGTCGTGGATGATTTCCGGCACCGCGTTGGACAAACCGCCTGCGCCAATATCGTGGATGGACACAATCGGCGTATCGCTGCCCATCGAATTACAATGATTGATGACTTCTTGGCAACGGCGTTCCATTTCGGGATTTTCCCGTTGCACGGAGGCGAAATCCAGATCCTCCGAACCGGCGCCGGAAGCTTGCGAGGAAGCCGCGCCGCCGCCGAGACCGATCAACATCGCAGGACCGCCCAGGATGATAATCAACGAACCGGCCGGAATCGGCTGTTTCTTGACCAGCATAGGCCGAATGTTGCCCAAGCCCCCTGCGATCATGATCGGTTTGTGATAGCCCCTGAATTCATTGTCTTTGCCGGGAACCGCCTGCTCGAAACTGCGGAAATAACCGGTCAGATTGGGTCTGCCGAATTCGTTGTTAAACGCCGCGCCGCCGAGCGGACCTTCCAGCATGATGGTCAACGCCGAGGCGATGCGCTCCGGCTTGCCGTTATCGGCTTCCCAAGGCTGGGGAAAGCCGGGGATTTTTAAATGCGACACCGAAAAACCGGTTAAACCGGCTTTCGGCGCAGAGCCGCGGCCGGTCGCGCCTTCGTCGCGAATCTCGCCGCCGGAGCCGGTAGCCGCACCGGGATAAGGCGAAATGGCGGTAGGATGATTATGGGTCTCGACTTTCATCAGCAAATGCGCGTCTTCTTCGACATAAGCGTATTCGCCGGTCTGCGCATTGCGTATGAAAACCCGCTCGGTTGAACCGGTCATGACCGAAGCATTGTCGTTATAAGCCGACAAAATGCCTTCCGGGCTTTTTGCCGCGGTATTGCGGATCATCTTGAACAAGGATTGCGCTTGTTCTACGCCGTCTATCGTCCAGTCGGCGTTAAAAATCTTGTGTCGGCAATGCTCGGAATTGGCTTGGGCAAACATCATCAATTCAACATCGGTCGGATTTCTGCCCAAGGTTTGGAAGCTTTCGGTCAGATAATCGATTTCATCATCCGACAAGGCCATGCCCAATTCCGTATTCGCGGCAACCAGCGCGTCGCGTCCCCGCTCGGCAATTGCTCCCTGCATTGCTCTACCTCCTGCATCCATGCAGTCGTCGATAATCGCAACATTCAGTAACGGCTTGGGCTGATGCAGCGCAAATAATTCGGGTTCGATGTCGCCGTCCAAAACGGTTTGGGTCATCCGGTCATGCAACAACGCTTTCACAGCTGCCGATAACGGTTCCTCAACAGCCAAGGTATATTCAATGCCCCGCTCAATGCGTTTAACATCGCATAATCCGCAACGCTGGGCAATCTCGGTCGCCTTGCTGGACCAAGGTGAAATCGTGCCCGAGCGCGGCACGACCAGCAAACGTTTACCCGCAACAGCAACGCCTGACTGCGTAGAACCGTAAGACAACAACTGTTTTAAAATCCCGGCTTGACTGTCATCCAAGTCATTTTCAATATCCACAAAGTGAATAAACCGTGCTGAGACGGCCTTGATAGAGGGCTCTATAGCCTGAAGTCCGGCCAGTAGTTTGTTGATGCGAAAGTCGGAAAGCGCGGAAGTTCCAGAGATTTTTAACATGTGAAAAGAAGGTACAAGGTAAAAGGTGCAAGGTTCAAGGAGCGAAATGCAAGTATCGGCTTTTTAACCTTTTACCTTGCACCTTGCTCCTTTCACCTCAATAAATCACTTAGCCAAATCAGCTTTGATAGTGTTGTGCAAAAGCGTCAACAAACTTAAACTCGTCTCGTCAGACACCGGTTTTTGTTCTTTGTCCAAAATCACGACATCGGTCTGTTGGTCGTTTTCTACTAATTTGACAACATATTCTTGTTCAGTCACGTCAAATCCTTTAAACAAAAAAACCACCTCGTCCCAAATAGACCCGTCTTCCACTTCCTGCTTGTTCGGATCATACTGAACGCGAAACAGTCCTTGTTCCTGATTGCGATTAGTCACTTCAACAGACTTTCTGCTTAAGGCTTTGCCAACCATGCGCCATGCAATTACCGAGGGCGCGCCGATGCGCAACCGCCTTGCTTCCTCGCCGGCGTTAATCAATTCAACCTGAATTAATTTCCGGTCTACAGTCGGCGCCGTTTCAGTTGCCGGGGCAGCGGCAACATCGGCTGCCTCAACGACCGGAGCGGCGGGAACCTTTGCTCTTATATCGCCGGCAAGATCGGGCGGCATGACCAACGGTGGAATTTCAGTCGTAAACTGATAATCTTTTTCCTTGTCCGGAAATAAATTCTTTATGGTGCTGCATGCCGGTACATTGGCCAACACAGCAACGATAATGAGCGACCTGATTTGAGTTTTCATAATCTGTGTTAAATAACTTCAGCCTGGCGCATTGCATCACGCACCGCATCGAAACAATCTTCCGTTAACCAGGTTAACGGTAAACGAATCCCCTTCCCCATCAAGCCCATTTCGGCAACCGCCCATTTAACGGGAATCGGGTTAGACTGAATGAACAGGTTTTTGTGCAATGCGGCCAGTTTTTTGTCGATGGCTAAAGCGTTTTCTTCATCGCCCGCTATCGCCAGCATAATCATTTCATGCACCTGTTTTGGCGCGACATTGCCCGTTACCGTAATGCTGCCGTTACCGCCCAGCAGGCAAAACTCGCGACTGCTCGCATCATCGCCGGTATAAATCGCAAAATCGTCACCGGTCAGATCGCGGATTTGTTTAACCCTGGACAGGTCGCCGGTCGCTTCTTTAACGCCGACGATGTTCTTGACATGGGACAAGCGGCCAACGGTTTCCGGCAACATATCGCAAGCGGTGCGCCCAGGCACGTTGTATAAAATCTGCGGAATGTCGACAGCATCGCTAATCGCTTGGTAATGCAGGTACAAGCCTTCCTGGGTAGGCTTATTGTAATAAGGCGTGACAATCAGGCAGGCGTCGGCGCCCGCTTCTTTGGCCAAGCGGGTCAGGTTAATCGCTTCGGTTGTCGAATTTGCGCCGGTTCCGGCAATGACCGGTATCCTGCCGCCGACATAGTCGACCACGGACTTGATAACATCGCAATGCTCATGCTCATCCAGCGTCGCCGATTCGCCTGTGGTGCCGACCGCGACCAGGGCGTCCGTCCCCTCTGTTATATGGAACTCCACCAACCTTTTTAAGCTTTCCTTGTCCACCGCACCGCGTTCATCCATCGGTGTTACTAAAGCTACGATACTACCTTGAATCATGAAATCTC
>DAINRH010000234.1:0-1056 GCA_036741905.1 Methylobacter sp.
ACCTTGCGAACTCAGGGTGTAACGGGCAACTTCCGCATTATTGCTGCTGTCGACGATGCGGCAATAGG
Source organism: Methylobacter sp. (assembly GCA_036741905.1). GTDB lineage: Bacteria > Pseudomonadota > Gammaproteobacteria > Methylococcales > Methylomonadaceae > Methylobacter_A. The sequence continues at coordinate 69 of DAINRH010000234.1, forward strand.
CGTTTTCGACTTGATCGAAAGTCTGGCCGGAAAAGGAGTTAACGGTAAACACCAGCGATTTAACATGGGCAGGCACTTTATCCAGATCAACCTTGATTTGCTCGTCATCGCCGTCGCCTGCGCCGGAACGGTTGTCGCCGGTATGCACGATGCTGCCGTCTTTGCTTTTCAGCTGACCGAAATAAATAACGTCGACGACCTTGTTTTGATCGTCAAACAATACGCAAGAAGCGTCCAAATCAATGGAATCGCTGCTTCCGCCACCGCCAAACAAGCCTTTCAACTTACTGACGGAGACTTTTTTAGCGTCCCAGCCCAAGCCCATGACGACCTTGCTCAGCGCGCCGCCGGATTCTTTGGACAAGGAAATTTTTTGTCCTTTTTGCAGATTAATAGCCATATACATTGCCCCATGATTTTTTTGCAGTAGATATTAATAAATCACCACGAAGACACGAAGCTTTATATCTTCGTGTCTTCGTGGTGAATAAATTTTTTAATTGCTTATTTACCCATATGGCGCAATTAAACATTAACCCCAAAAGAAGCGGCCAACGGTCCAAGTCCACCGGCAAAACCTTGGCCGACGGCTTTAAACTTCCAATCTGCGCCGACGCGGTAGATTTCGCCGAAAATCATCGCCGTCTCGATTGAGGCGTCTTCGCTCAAATCGTAACGGGCAATTTCTGCGCCGCCGTCCTGGTTGGTAATACGAATATAGGCATGGTTGACTTGACCGAAATTCTGTTTACGCGCGTCGGCCTCATGGATGGTCACGGCAAACACGATTTTGTCGAGATCGGCGGGCACTTTGGATAATTCAACCTTGACGGTTTCGTCATCGCCGTCGCCTGCGCCGGTGGTATTGTCGCCCATGTGCTGAACCGCGCCATCGCCGACCACTTTGTTATTGTAAAAACAAAAATCGCTGTCCGAGCGGACTTTACCGTCCATTTTAACCAGAAAGGCGCTGGCATCTAAATCAAAC
>DAINRH010000234.1:1131-4017 GCA_036741905.1 Methylobacter sp.
GTAAGTGATACTGCCATGATTATCTCCTGATTGTTATTGAAGTTTATAGTGGATGACCACCGTTAAAGCCGCACCGCGACTAATGGGAGTTTTTGGTTATACGCATCCCATACCGGCAAGCCGAAGCAGCCGATACGCCTGAGTTGCCCTGAGCTACGGCTCTAGGTGCAGGCGCCGGTCGCCATGATAACCGCTAATAAACAGCTTGCATAGTAAGCCATATGCTCCATGACAGCGCATTTATTCGACCTGATTAGCAAGATGCTTCAGCCAACCAACCGTAGAGACGCGATTTATCGCGTCTCTGGATTTATCGCATCTCTAATCGTTGCGCCTGTTCCGGATTTTGGATCAAACTGGAGAGCAGACGCGATAAATCGCGTCTCTACAGGTCGCATTAGCCTGTCGGTATATCGAATATTTTGTCTCTGGCTGACGCATCTTGCTAATCAGGTTATTCGATGCGCGGACGCCAAGATGGAGGAAGTGGAGCACCGCAGGGAACGCTTGCCGGGAATGTATTCCGGTTTAAGGACTAGCTGATTTTCCTTATCATTCCTCTGTAGGGCGTGCCGGGACCGATTTGCGTACCGCGCGCCTCACAGCAACGCTTTAATCTCCGGCACACAGGAGCCGCAGTTGGTTCCGGCTTTAAGGCAACGACCGACTTCCTGATGAGTTTTCAGGCCTTTTTCCCTGATCGCCGCCTGTATGGTAAGTTCCCCGACATTAAAGCAGGCGCAAACAATGGTGCCGACATCGGCGACGCCTACGGGCGGCCTGCCCGTCAATATCGCCATGCGTTCGACTTTTTCCAATTCTGTTTTTGCAAACAGGCCGGTCAACCAGTTACGCTCAGGCAACGCGGACTCGGCGGCGATAAAAACCACGCTCTCCAACTGATTGTTGACAAACCGCGCGGCTCTGTAATTGCCTCGGGCGGGATCGTGATATTCCTGCCACTGGGGCGCTACGCCACCGCTGTCGCAAAGGTGCTGTTGCGCCCATTGCCGCCAGTTTTCAGGCGCAGCAAGCCCGGCCAGTTCATAACGATAATACTGTTCGCCTTTAATTTTTACCCAATAATCCGGCGCAATCATGCTTAACTCGCGACGGGACAGGATAAAACCTTGCCAAACGGGTCGGTAAGCTTTGATGCGCACCGGGGTGTGCTTGCTTTCCGGTTGATTGGAAAGCGGGTCAACCACTGCATTGACTAACGCGCCCATCCGGCCTCGATTGGCGTATTGTTCGGTCCAGTGCATCGGCACAAAAAGGCTGCCCGGCAGTTGGCTGTCGGTGATCTGCACCCGTGCAATCATCGATCCCCAAAGGCTTTCAATCATTGCCAGAGAGTTTGCAACCAAGCCGTAATTTTGAGCATCGACCGGATGCACTTCCACAAAAGGCTCGGGCTTATGTTGATTTAATTTCGCCGCAATCGCCGTGCGGGTCATGGTATGCCACTGGTCACGCACTCGGCCGGTATTTAAAATCAACGGGTAAGCCCGGTCCGGCCGATTGACCGCTAATCGCGGCGTAACGGCAATAAACTGGGCTTTGCCCGACTCGGTAAAAAACCGGCCATCCTCAAACAATCTGGCCCTGCCCTGCGGATAAGCCTGATTAACCGGCCATTGGGTCGGCTGCAATCGGTCGTAATCATGCCGGGACATATCCGCAAACGCCGATATATCGAAATCGCGCGACCCGTTATTTTCAAAACCGGACAGCGCCGCGTGTTCGCGAAAAATCTCCACCGGGCTTTGATAATGGAACGCCTGTTCAAAGCCCATGCGCCGCGCTACTTGGGTGATAATCCACCAGTCGGGCTTAGCGCTGCCCGCCGGTTTAAATAAAGCCCGCTGCCGTGAAATGCGCCGTTCGGAATTGGTCACCGTGCCGTCTTTTTCGCTCCAGCCTTGCGCGGGTAACAGCACATGCGCCAAGGCGGCGGTATCGGTGTCGGCGATGCAATCGGACACCACTACAAACTCGCAGCCCTGCAAGGCTTGTTTGACTTTGTCGGCATTGGGCAAGCTAACCACCGGGTTGGTGCCCATAATCCACACGGCTTTGACTTTGCCGTCGTAAATGGCGTCGAATAATTCCACGGCCGGATAACCCGGCTTTTGGGCAATGTTTGCGGTATTCCAAAACCGTGCGACTCGCTCTATATCGTCGGCGCTGGAAAAATCCATATGCGCGGCCAGCTGATGCGACAAGCCGCCGACTTCGCGCCCGCCCATCGCATTGGGCTGTCCGGTTAGCGAAAACGGCCCGCACCCCTGCTTGCCGATGCTGCCGGTCGCCAGATGGCAGTTGATAATGGCATTGACCTTGTCGGTGCCGGATGACGATTGATTGATGCCCTGGCTGTACAGGCTCATGACTTTTTTATGCCCGGCAAACCATTGATAGAAACGGTGCAGGTCGTCTTTGTCCAAGCGGCAAGCCTTTGCGACCTGTTCAATATCGATAGCGGCGGCATTCAGGGCGTCAACAAAGTCTTCGGTATGCGCTTCAATGTAAGCAACATCCAGCGCATTCTGTTCGTTCAAAAAATGCAGCAGGCCGTTAAACAAGGCGGCGTCGGTGCCGCTCGCCAGCGCTAGATGCAAATCGGCGATGTCGCAACTGCCGGTGCGGCGCGGGTCGATCACCACCACTTTCAGGGCAGGATTGGCTTCCTTGGCCGCGCGTATCCGCTGGAAACTGACCGGATGGCACCACGCGGCATTCGAGCCGATCAGCACGATCATCTCGGCCTGTTCGAAATCCTCATAACAGCCCGGCACGGTATCGGAACCGAAGGCGCGTTTATGCCCTGCGACCGAAGACGACATGCACAAGCGGCTGTTGGTATCCATATTGCCGCTGCCGATA
>DAINRH010000234.1:4048-5943 GCA_036741905.1 Methylobacter sp.
CTTGTTGGCGACATAATAATCTTCGGTCAGCAATTGCCCGGAACCGTAAATCGCCACCGCGTCCGCGCCGTATTTTTCGATAGTGCTGATAAAAGAGTCGGCGACCAAATCCAGCGCTTCCGTCCAGCTGGTTTCGCGCCCGTAGACTTTCGGCTGTAGCAGCCGGCCTTTGAGGTCGATGGTCTCGCCGAGCGTCGACCCTTTGGAGCAAAGCCGCCCGAAATTAGCCGGATGGCTGATGTCGCCGCTGATTTTAAGACGATGGTGCGTTTCATCGATCTTGGCGCTGATGCCGCAGCCTACGCCGCAATAGGGACAAGTGGTTTGTATGGTTTTAGTCATTAAAAACAGTTTGAATGTAAGTAGGTTAATTCACCACGAAACGCGTAGGGTACGCTGTGCGTACCTTATCAACTACCACGAAATTTAAATAAAGGTACGCACAGCGTACCCTACAAGACTTCGTGTCTTCGTGGTGAAATGCTTTAAATTGATTGGGGAGGAATAACACCTCCCTACCCTGCATAAGCTCTACCAAAAATCAGCATATCCCTTATCTCGGAAATAGTGTCTCCCTTCTCCAGCAATTCCTGATACCAGCCGCCGTCGGCCGTGTCGCCGTACAGCACCGCGCCGACCAGCTTGTTGGCGTTAATAACCAGTTTTTTATAAATGCCTAAAGCGGGATCGGTAAAATGGATGCTCTCACTGCTTTCATCGCCTTGAAAATCGCCGATCGAAAACAGGTTGATCCCTGTCACTTTGAGCTTGGTCGCGGTCGGCAAGGTGATATATTCGGCCGCGCCGTGCGCACTGAGATGATTGGCGCAGACTTTAGCCTGCTCAAACAGCGGGGCGACCAGGCCGAAGGTATCGCCGCGATGCTGGATACATTCGCCTACCGCATAAATGCTGGGATCGTAGCTTTGCAAGGTGTCATTGACGACGATACCGCGTTCGCAATAAATCCCCGATTGCTGGGCCAGCGTCATGTTGGGCCGCACGCCGATTGCCATAATGAACAGGTCGCATTCCAGCCGGCTGCCGTCTTCAAAGCGTACCGCCTGGACATGGCCTTTTTCATCGCCTAACAGCGCCTCGGTTTTAGCGGCCATTTTAAACTTCAATCCGCGCCGTTCCAGTTCTGTTTGCAGCATTTTTCCGGCTTGCCTGTCCATTTGCCGGTTCAGCAAGACCTCATTGCTATGAATGACAGTCACATCCATGCCTCTTGAAACAAGCCCGTTAGCGGCCTCCAAGCCCAATAACCCGCCCCCCAGCACCACGGCTTTTCGGCTGCGCGCCGCATAGCCGATCATTTTGTTAACATCGATAATGTCGCGAAAACTGATGACGCCCTCCAGATCGTTACCGGGAATAGGCGGCACCACCGCTTTGGACCCGGTCGCGATCAGCAGACGATCGTATTCGGCAACCGTACCGTCTTCTGCAATGACTTTCCGACCGACCCGATCGATGCGCACCACCGATTTATCCTGCCCGGCATAGAGCTGAATGCCGTTATCGATATACCATTGGCGGCTATTGATAACAATATCCTCAATGGTTTTTTCGCCACATAATACCGCCGATAGCATGATCCGATTATAGTTACCGTAGGGTTCGGCGCCGAACACGGTAATGTCGTATTCATCCGGCGCGGCGGATAATAATTCCTCGACAGTTTTCATGCCGGCCATGCCGTTACCGATAACCACTAGCCGCTGTTTCATCTGAAGTTCCTGCTGTTTAATTACTTACTGATGTTACGCAGTTAGTCGAATTTAGAAAGTGTCGCTACCGCGACGATTATTTGAATCGGGTTGTCGCACCCGAAGGCGAGTTACTTTCTTTTGCTTCGCCAAAAGAAAGTAACCAAAGAAAAGGCGACCCGG
>DAINRH010000235.1:0-5922 GCA_036741905.1 Methylobacter sp.
GCGCTTGATGAAACAAAAAACTGTATCGACCGTTGAATTTGCTGAACCATTGCCTTTTTAAACGGCTCAAGCACATCAACGGTATAATTGTCCGGCAGTCCGCCCAGCTTTTTTGCCAGACCCGCCTCTTCATAAGTTAGTCCGTAGCGACGCTGAATCTCTTCGGTCAACTGCTTGCCGCCAAAGCCCTGTTCTCTTGTGTATACGGTCCGGCAATTATATAAAACATTTAAGGCGGTCATGGTCGCCCCGATGTCCACGATGGCAATCGTCTGGCCTTCTACGGCATCCGGCAACTGGTCGATCAACAAAGCAAAAGCATTTTCCATCGCAAAGGCCTCAACGTCGACAATTTTGGCCTTTAAGCCTGCTTTTGCCAGCACCTCCACACGATCTTCAATAATTTCTTTTCTTGACGCTGCGAGCAGCACGTTGACCATTTCAGGGTTACTTTCATTTTCGCCCTGCACTTCAAAATCGAAATTAACCTCATCAAGCGAATAAGGCACATACTGGTCCGCTTCAACCATGATCTGCTCTTCCATTTCGTCGTCGGTTAATGAAGCGGGCATCGGTATCACCTTGGTCATCACTGAAGATCCCGCAACAGCGACAGATGCTTGCTTTAACTTTGACCCGGATTGTTTTAAAGCGGCTTTTATAGCCTCGGCTATCACCTCTATATTGGCTATATTTTTATCAATAACCGCGTCTTGCGGCAAAGGCGACACCGCATAACTCTCGACCCGGTAACGAGCGCCGACCTTACTCAATTCGAGTAATTTTATCGCCGCTGTACTAATGTCGATACCAAGAACCGCGCCCTGTTTCTGACTAAACCAACTCATGAACTAACCCTTGAAAAACCTGATGAATAATGTGATCGATCAATTGCAACGCAGGCCTCTCGGTAACTCGCTATGCGGCTCCTGTATTGCTCTATCTACTGCACTGATGCAGTCGTTCAGCGACAAACCACCCATCACAAAACTTTTTACTGGCGAAAGTATAGTAGCCTTTTTTATTTTGATGCTTAAAATGTTCAATTTATTTGTTTATCCAGTTGTTTTTATCTCCCGCGAGAATACTTCAACCGGCATTTAACAAAAAACGTATCTTTTATCCTTTTTATCACTATCGCGCTGTTTCTCAGGATCACTCGTGGCTAAAAAAACATTAAGCGGACAAATTCTAAAATGGTTTGCTATTTTTTTTACGGCCACCATTTTTGGCGCAGCAATTACAGGCTATTTGTTATACAACAAGCTTTCAGCCGACCTGCCCGATGTCAAGACCCTGCATAATGTTCAATACCAGACTCCTTTAAGTATTTACAGTAAAGATAACCGGCTGATCGCTCAATTCGGCGAGAAAAAACGTACGCCGGTTAATATAGAGGACGTCCCCCGACCACTCATTAATGCATTCCTTGCCGCTGAGGATGACAACTTTTATCAACACCCCGGCGTCGACTTTAAGGGCCTGATTCGGGCAGGCTTGCAACTCGCCTTAACCGGGAAGAAAAAGCAGGGCGGCAGCACCATCACCATGCAGGTTACCCGTAACTTCCTGCTTAGCAGCGAAAAAACTTACACCCGCAAGTTAAAAGAAATCATGCTGGCGTTAAAAATAGAGCGCGAATACTCGAAAAACAAAATCCTGGCGCTTTATTTAAACCAGATTTTCATGGGCCACAGAGCCTATGGCGTTGCCGCAGCCGCTCAGGTCTATTACGGTAAATCCTTAACCGAGCTAAGCCTGGCCGAACACGCCATGATTGCCGGATTGCCTAAAGCGCCCTCTATATACAACCCCATTACTAATGAGGCACGCGCGATTGAAAGACGCAATTATGTCTTGCAGCGCATGCTTGAGCTTAATTACATTACTCGGCAGGACTATGAGCACGCATCCCGGCAACCCTCTACCGCAAAACTGCAATCGGTCACACCCGAGATTTCAGCGCTTTATTTAGCCGAAATGGTGCGACAAAAACTTTTCGAGCTCTATGGCGAGCAAGCCTATACTTCCGGGTTCAAAGTCTATACAACAATAAACGGTACGCTGCAATCCACTGCAAATAAGGCGCTTAACGATACCTTGCACGCCTATGACGAGCGCCACGGCTATCGCCGCTTACGCATAAGAACCAGTAATTTCAACGAACTTCCTGTTATCGGCGATACATTGCCAGCCACCGTTCTGCGCGTACAAGATAATCTCGCAACTGCCGCCCTTCAAACCCGTTCTATCATTGAAATACCGTCGGAAAATATCAAATGGACCGGCAGTTCTATCGGAAATCTATTAAAAACAGGCGATATTATCCGTGTTCGCAAACTGCCGGATAATACCTGGGCTTTAACGCAAGTACCCGAGACCGAAGGGGCATTTGTTTCATTAAATCCTGCCGATGGCGCCATTTTAGCGTTAACCGGCGGTTTCGATTTTTTCCGCAACAAATACAATCGCGCGACCCAATCAAAAAGGCAACCGGGCTCGGGCTTTAAACCCATCATTTACACCACCGCCCTGGAACAAGGCTACACCGCCGCCAGCCTTATTAACGACGCCCCCATCGTCATCGACAATCCAGGCCAGGAAAACGAGTGGCGGCCGGAAAATTACAACAAGAAATTCAACGGCCCAACCAGCATCAGATCGGCCATAACCCACTCAAGGAATATTATCTCCATTCGTTTATTGAACGAAATGGGCATTGAAAAAGCCGTCGCAACGGCGCTACGCTTTGGTTTTACCGAAGATCAACTACCCAAGACTCTGTCTTTGGCTCTAGGCAGCGGCTATGCTTCCCCCCTGCAAATGGCGCAGGTTTACGCCACATTTGCCAACGGCGGCTTCCTGATCAAACCCTATTTTATTGATCGTATTGAATCCAACGAGGGCGAGATTATTTATCAGGCCAAGCCTAAAACCGCCTGCCCTACCTGCGACAGCCCTGAGGAATCAAAGCGCAACTACGCACCCAGGATTATTACCCCGCAAATTTGTTTTTTGATGAACTCGTTATTGAGAGATGTCGTTCAACACGGCACGGCAACAGGCGCACAAGTATTAGGCAGACAAGATCTTGCCGGAAAAACCGGAACCACAAATGAACAAAGGGATGCTTGGTTTAATGGCTATACGCAGTCGAATGCGGCTAGCGCATGGATCGGGTTCGATGACTTTTCTCCGCTGGGCAACGCTGAAACCGGCGGCGTAGCCGCGTTACCAATGTGGATAGAGTTTATGCAGGTAGCGCTACAAAACACCTCGGAAATCCCTCTTGAAATGCCCGAAGGCATCGTCAAAGCGTTTATAAACCCTGAGACCGGCCTGTTAACAACGGCCACAGATGAACACGGGATATGGGAGTTCTTTCAAGCGGAACATGTTCCAACCGGATTCGCATCCCGCGACTCGATACCCGATTCAGATTCAGATTCAGATTCAGATTCAGATTCAGATTCAGATTCAGATTCAGAACAGTCTGATGAGAAACCGACTGAAAATCTATTTTAAATTTAAAATATTAGTCACGAAGGCGCTAAGATCACGAAGTTATGTTTATATCTTCGTGATCTTAGTGTTTTCGTGGCGCCTTCCCAATGTGCTTATGAGGCACTAAGTCAACTTAACTGACCGTGGCACTGCTTAAACTTCTTACCTGAACCGCAAGGGCACGGATCATTGCGACCCACCTTCTGACCCTCTCTGATAAATGGCTGCTCGACAGCAGCAACATCTTCTTCCTGTTCAACTGCGAGTAACGACTCTTCGTAAGCATCCAAAGCGGGGGCCTGCGCATGCTCAAAATGCATTTCCCTGGGTGCCTGCATCTGCTCATCAAGCGCGTGAACGTCCTCTTCCTGTCTGACCTGAACTTTAAACAGAATCCCTATCACTTCATACTTGATATGTTCAAGCAGGTTAGTAAACATTTCAAATGCTTCGCGCTTGTATTCCTGCTTGGGATCTTTTTGCGCATAACCTCTAAAATGGATGCCCTGACGCAAGTAATCCATCGCCGCCAGATGTTCTTTCCAGCTGTTATCAAGCACTTGCAGCATCACTGATTTCTCAAAATGTCGCAGCACGTCCTTGGACATTTGCTGTTCTTTGTCTTTATGGTTTTGTTCCAGAATTTCAACAATACGCTTACGTAAAGACTCTTCCTGCAACGAATGGTCTTCAGCCAGCATTTTACGCACCGGAATTTCAACGTTAAATTCCTGATGCAGATGCTCTTCCAGCCCCTTGGTGTCCCACTGCTCAACCATGGTTTTTGGCGGAATATACTGGGTAATCACATTATTAACTACATCTTCACGTATCGCGGTAATAATGTCGGAGATTTCCTCCGCCGCCATCAGCTCATTACGTTGCGCATAGACAACCTTACGTTGATCGTTAGCGACATCGTCATAGGCAAGAATTTCTTTGCGCACATCGAAATTGCGGCCTTCAACCTTGCGCTGGGCGCTTTCAATAGAGCGGGTTACCCAAGGATGTTCAATGGCTTCGCCATTACCCATGCCTAATTTTTGCATTAATCCCGCCACGCGATCCGATGCAAATATCCGCATCAAATCATCTTGCAGCGACAGATAGAAACGGGTTGAACCGGGATCGCCCTGACGACCCGAGCGGCCTCTCAACTGGTTGTCGATACGACGCGATTCATGCCGTTCCGAACCGATAACATGCAAACCGCCGGTGGCGATAACTTGCTCGTGCCTATCCAACCAAGCGCCACGGACTCGTTCCTTATCGGCCTCGCCGGCATCTTCGCCCAGCGCCGCCAGTTCCGCTTCCAGATTACCGCCGAGTACAATATCGGTACCCCGTCCGGCCATGTTGGTCGCGATAGTCACCGCCCCTGGCATACCGGCCTGTTCAATGATATGGGCTTCGCGTTCGTGTTGCTTGGCATTAAGCACTTCGTGTTTAATGCCCTGCTTTTGCAATAATGCCGACAACCGTTCGGAGTTTTCAATCGAGGTAGTCCCGACTAACACCGGCTGCCCACGACTGGCGCATTCTTTAATATCTTCGGCAACAGCGACATATTTCTCGTCGGCGGTCAGGAAGACGACGTCGCCCAAATCCCTACGAATCATATTGCGATGCGTAGGAATGACCACCACTTCAAGGCCGTAAATCTTGTTTAACTCGAACGCTTCGGTATCCGCAGTACCGGTCATGCCGGACAGTTTTTCGTACAAGCGAAAATAGTTCTGAAAAGTAATCGAGGCCAGCGTCTGGTTTTCATTTTGGATGGTCGCGTTCTCTTTGGCTTCAATCGCCTGATGCAAGCCCTCCGACCAACGGCGTCCCGGCATGATACGGCCGGTAAACTCATCGACGATAATCACTTCATTATTGGCGACGATATAATCGACGTCTTTTTTGAATAAAACATGACCGCGCAATGAAGCCGTCAGATAGTGCATCAAGCGAATATTGGTCGCATCGTACAAGCTGCTGCCTTCCGCCATCAAGCCATGCTCGACCATCAAGTTTTCGACCCGCTCATGACCCGCTTCGGTCAGATACAACTGGCGAACTTTTTCATCGACCGAATAATCGCCCGGCTCGCCTTCTTTTTCCTGTTTGGTCAGGAAAGGAATGATCTTGTTGACCTTGATATATATTTCGGTGCTTTCTTCGGTAGGCCCGGAAATAATCAGCGGCGTTCTCGCCTCATCGATAAGGATCGAATCCACCTCATCGACAACAGCAAAGCTTAAATCCCGCTGGACTTTCTGCTCCAGGCTAAACGCCATATTGTCGCGCAGATAATCAAAGCCGAATTCGTTGTTAGTGCCGTAGGTGATGTCCGACGCATAAGCTTTACGCCGTGCGTCGCTTTCCATCTGGCTGATAATCACACCGGTCGTCAAACCCAGAAAACCGTAA
>DAINRH010000236.1:0-5878 GCA_036741905.1 Methylobacter sp.
CTTCCAGGAATTCCCCATGCTAGAACAATACCGTAAACACGTAGCAGAACGCGCCGCCGAAGGCATTGTGCCCAAGCCGCTTGATGCCGAACAGGTCGCCGCTTTAGTTGAACTGATTAAACAACCGCCCGTTGGAGAAGAGCAATTCGTACTCGACCTGCTGGCTAACCGCGTTCCTGCCGGTGTTGACGAAGCGGCTTATGTGAAGGCAGGATTCCTGGCGGCGGTCGCAACAGGCGAAATCAGTTCGCCGATTTTGGATGCGGCGCGCGCCACCGAACTGCTGGGCACCATGCTGGGCGGTTATAACATCGCGCCGTTGATCGACTTGCTGGATAACCAGGCGATGGCTCCGATTGCCGCCAAAGCGCTGTCCCACACCTTGCTGATATTCGACGCTTTCCACGATGTGCAGGAAAAAGCCGATGCCGGTAACTCATTCGCCAAGCAGGTGCTTAATGCCTGGGCGGAAGCGGAATGGTTCACCAGCAAACCCAAAATGCCCGAAAAATTGACCGTCACCGTGTTTAAGGTAACCGGCGAAACCAATACCGACGATCTGTCACCGGCACCCGACGCCTGGTCACGGCCGGATATTCCGTTGCATGCCAAAGCCATGCTGAAAATGCCGCGCGAGGGCATTACCAACGCCGGGCAGCAAATCGCCGAACTCAAGCAAAAAGGTTTCCCTGTCGCTTATGTCGGCGACGTGGTCGGCACCGGTTCTTCGCGTAAATCGGCGACCAATTCGGTATTGTGGTTCATGGGCAATGATATTCCGTACATCCCGAACAAACGCGAAGGCGGGGTTTGCATCGGCGGCAAAATCGCGCCGATTTTCTTCAACACCATGGAAGATTCAGGCGCCCTGCCCTTTGAATGCGATGTAACCCCAATGGCGATGGGCGATGTGATCGACATTTATCCCTATGCCGGTGAAGTAAAGCGTCACGACAGCGGCGAACTGATCTGCACGTTCGAACTGAAAACCGATGTGATCCTGGACGAAGTACGCGCCGGCGGCCGAATCCCGTTAATCATCGGCCGAGGTTTGACCGATCGCGCTCGCAAGGTGCTGGGACTGGCCGCATCCACTGTTTTTTGCCGTCCGGTTGACGCCGAAGACAGCGGCAAAGGTTATACGCTGGCGCAAAAAATGGTCGGCAAAGCCTGCGGCGTTGCGGGCGTTCGTCCGAACACCTATTGCGAACCGCACATGACCACCGTAGGCTCTCAGGACACCACCGGGCCGATGACCCGCGACGAGTTGAAAGACTTGGCTTGTTTGGGCTTTTCAGCCGACTTGGTGTTGCAATCGTTCTGCCATACTGCGGCTTATCCCAAACCGGTCGATGTGACCATGCAGCATACCTTGCCTGATTTCATCATGAACCGCGGCGGCGTGTCGCTCCGTCCCGGCGACGGCATTATCCATTCCTGGCTGAACCGGATGCTGCTGCCGGATACCGTCGGCACCGGCGGAGACTCGCATACCCGTTTTCCTATCGGCATTTCGTTTCCTGCCGGGTCGGGACTGGTCGCGTTTGCCGCAGCAACCGGCGTGATGCCGCTGGATATGCCGGAATCGGTATTGGTTCGTTTTAAAGGCGAAATGCAACCGGGCATCACCTTGCGCGATCTGGTTAATGCGATTCCTTATGTGGCGATACAGCGCGGCTTGCTGACCGTTGAAAAACAAGGCAAGAAGAATGTGTTCTCAGGCCGCATCCTGGAAATCGAAGGCCTGCCGGATTTAAAAGTCGAGCAGGCTTTTGAACTGTCCGACGCGTCGGCGGAACGTTCCGCCGGCGGTTGTACGGTGCGCCTGAACGAAGCGCCGATCCGCGAGTATTTGAACTCCAACATCACCCTGCTGAAATGGATGATAGCCGAGGGTTACGGCGATGTGCGCACCATTGAGCGCCGGATTAAAGCCATGGAAGAATGGCTGGCTAATCCGGTATTGCTGGAAGCTGATGCCGATGCCGAATACTTTGAAATCATCGAAATCGACATGAATGAAATCAAGGAACCGTTACTGGCTTGCCCCAACGATCCCGATGACGTGAAAACGCTGTCCGCTGTGGCCGGGACTAAAATCGACGAAGTGTTTTTGGGTTCCTGCATGACCAATATCGGCCACTTCCGCGCCGCCGGTAAATTGCTGGAAAAACACCAAGGCGAATTGCCGACCCAATTGTGGGTGGCCCCGCCGACCAAAATGGATCAAAACCAATTAACCGAGGAAGGCTATTCCGACACCTTCGACAAAGCCGGAGCGCGTACCGAAATGCCGGGCTGTTCATTATGCATGGGTAATCAAGCGCGGGTCGCCGAAAACGCTACCGTGGTTTCCACCTCGACGCGCAACTTCCCCAACCGTTTGGGCAATGGCGCGAATGTGTATCTGTCATCGGCAGAACTGGCGGCAGTGTGCTCGATCCTGGGCAAGATTCCGACTTTTGACGAATATATGCACTATGCCGGTCAGATTAACGAAACCGCCGAGGATACCTATCGTTATTTGAACTTTGACCGGATGGATAGCTATCGGGAAAAGGCAGGCAGTGTCGCGTAGAACTAAACAGCCGACCTGTTAAAGTCAGACGCTGAGGTGTCGCACAATTTGTATCAACGTCAGACCGGCAGGGATTTTCTCGTTCCCACGCGCCGCGTGGGAACGCCGTGCCGGGCGCGCTGCGTCCCGTGCTTGTACTGGCTACGTTATCAGACGTTGCGCCTGCTCCAAGGCGCAGCGCATCTTAACTACATTCCCTCGCGCCGCGTGGGAACGAGGTAACACCTAACTTATGCTAAAAAACCTTCCCCAACAGAGACTCGCTGAACAATCCGGAATCCACCCCGGCTTACTGGAAAAACAATACAACAGCCTGGTAACCCAAGGCCACATCCACTACGAACCTGCGCAAATCACCGCGCTGCATCACCTGCAAACGCTACTCGACAACCTACTGACCAACGTCGACTACCATCAACAATCCCCGCTGCATAAACTCTTCCAACCCAAACCGGCCAATATCCAAAGCCTGTATATCTTCGGCAACGTAGGCCGCGGCAAATCGATGTTGATGGACTTGTTTTTCGACGCCTGCCCGATCCGCGAAAAGCGCCGAGTGCATTTTCATGCCTTCATGCTCGAAGTCCACGCCTTCATCCACCAATGGCGTAGGCAAAACCATACCGACGCCATTTCCGCATTGGCAAAACATATCAGGGCATCGGAACTGCTGCTGTGCTTCGACGAATTTCATGTTTCCGACATCGCCGACGCAATGGTGCTAATGCGGCTGTTCAACAGACTGTTCGACCTGGGCATTGTGGTCGTGATTACCTCCAACTGTCACCCTAACCAACTGTATCACGACGGCCTGCAACGGGAGCTATTCCTGCCTTTCGTCCGGCTAGTGCAACAAAAAGCCCAGGTCATCGAACTGATTGCAGACCAGGATTACCGGCTCAGCCATTTACATGCGCTGAAGACCACTTATTATTATCCGCTGGATGAACAGGCCGCCGGCTTCATACAACAAAGTTATAACGAATTGACTAATTCCGCCCCGCTGAAACCGGGCGTTGTCGAAGTACTCGGCAGAAAAGTCGCGTTGTTTGCGGTACACGGCAATGTCGCGCTAAGTTCATTCGACGAACTCTGCACGCACGCCTTAGGCCCTGCCGATTACCTGGAAATCGGCAGCCGCTTCGACATCGTCATAATGGCGGGTATTCCGAAAATGACCACGGAAAAATGCAATGAAGCCAAGCGCTTTGTCACCTTGATCGATGCGCTGTACGAGCATAAAGTAAAACTGATCTGCACCGCCGAAGTCCCGGCCCAGGAACTCTACACCGATGGCGAAGGTTCGTTCGAATTCGAACGGACGGTGTCGAGGTTGATTGAAATGCAGTCGGAGAGTTATTTGCATAGTGAGCATGCGACTCCCTTGCTACTGAAATCGCCGCACCAAACCGAACATATAACCTGAACCCAAAAACTTAACTGAACAGCGCTATGGCCTGTGTCAACAAATGCAACCAGGCCGATTTAAAATCAGTCGCTGAAATTTGGCTGGCCCTAAGCATCCCGACAATGCCGACCATAATCCAGAACACATTCAGCAAGGTATAGGCTGTCTTTCTTGAGTATGGAGCACCAGGAAAAAATCACCGCATCCGTGGTATTAAAAGCCCAGACGAATAAAAACGGACTTTCCGGCCCCATCCAGCTAACCAATGAAAAACTGAAAATACGCATCAGCACGCCGAGCATTTCGATAAATTTAATATATTTAAGAACGAATGAATTTAATATGTCGATGAGCATTATTTAAACCTAAGCAGTGTGTATGCCGTTTGTGTTAATGCGGCTTTGCTCGTATATTATACGGTTGTTTAAATTGCCGGATTTATTTAATGGATACGATCAGCATTCGTGGCGCCAGAACCCATAACCTGAAAAATATCGACCTTGACCTGCCCAGGGATCAACTGATCATTATCACCGGGCTGTCCGGTTCGGGTAAATCATCTCTGGCTTTCGACACCATTTATGCCGAAGGCCAACGCCGTTATGTAGAATCCCTTTCCACCTACGCCCGCCAGTTTTTATCGATGATGGAAAAACCCGATGTCGACCACATCGAAGGCCTATCCCCGGCCATTTCCATCGAACAAAAATCGACCTCGCACAACCCGCGTTCCACGGTCGGCACGATTACCGAAATCTACGATTATTTAAGACTTCTGTATGCCCGCGCCGGTACGCCGCGCTGCCCTGAACACCATGTCTCGCTGGAAGCGCAAACCGTCAGCCAGATGGTTGACCATGTACTGTCTCAAACTCAAGATCAACGCTGGATGCTGCTGGCGCCGGTGGTCAACGACCGCAAGGGCGAACATATTCAGCTGCTCGACGACCTGCGCGCCCAAGGCTTCATCCGCGCCCGGATCGACGGCACCGTGTACGACCTGGACGAGCCGCCGGTACTGGATTTAAAAAAGAAACATACCATCGAGGTCATCGTCGACCGCTTCAAAATCCGCGACGACATCGCCTTAAGACTATCGGAATCCTTCGAGACCGCCCTGCGCATCGCCGACGGCATCGCCATCGCCGCCTGTATAGACGACGCTACCGAGCTGCTGTTTTCCGAACGCTACGCCTGCCCTCATTGCGGCTACAGCTTGTCCGAACTGGAACCGCGCATCTTTTCGTTCAACAACCCCAAAGGCGCGTGCGGCAGTTGCGACGGCTTGGGCGTGCGCCAGCATTTCGACCCCGAGCTGATTATCCATAACCCGGACATCAGCCTTGCCGGAGGCGCGATTCGCGGCTGGGATCGACGCAATGCCTACTATTATCAAATCATCTGTTCGCTGGCCAAACACTACAACTTCGACCCGGAAGCGCCGTTTTCCGAGCTGTCCAAAGCAATTCAGGACATCATTCTTTACGGCAGCGGCCATGAAGTTATCGAATTCAAGTTCATGGCCGGAACCGGCTCGGTCAAGAAGAAGCACCATAGCTTTGAAGGCATCATCGCCAATATGGATCGGCGTTACCATGAGACCGATTCGCAACTGGTGCGCGATGAACTGGCTAAATATTTATCGCAAAAACCCTGTAACGTTTGCGAGGGCGCAAGGCTTAATGTCTCGGCCAGGAACGTGTTTGTCGAAGACTTGCCGCTGCACCATCTGACCCGTTTCCCTATCCGCAAATCCCTGGACTTTTTTGCCCATCTTCACTTGACCGGCAAACGCGGCGAAGTCGCTGTAAAAATCGTCAAGGAAATCCAGGAGCGGCTGGAATTCCTGGTCAATGTCGGCCTCGATTATTTAACGCTGGATCGTAGCGCGG
>DAINRH010000237.1:0-5863 GCA_036741905.1 Methylobacter sp.
ATTTTGCCGAACTGATCGGCGGCGTCAACCAGATGCTCGATGAAATCCTGATCCCGATCGGCGAAGGCAACCGTATTCTCGACCAGATTTCAAATGGCAAGATCGATGAGTTGATCGCCAAGACCTATCAGGGTGACCACGAGAAAATGAAGCAGAACGTCAACAACGTCGCGTTGATAATGCAGAAGTTCCAGGCAGAATTCGCGCAACTGACCGAGTTTTCGCGTCAGGGGCAACTCGACAAACGCGGTAACGTCGCTGCGTTCGATGGGGCTTACGGCGAGATCGTCAAAGGTGCTAACGACATGCTCGATGCGATTCTGCTGCCTATCGGAGAAGGTAACCGCATACTGTCTCAAATTTCAGTTGGCAACTTTCGCGAAAAGGTCGAGATCATCTGCCACGGCGATCATCAGAAAATGAAAGACGCCATTAATGCTGTTCATGGCGCTGTAAGTACGCTAATCGCTGACTCTGGGGAGTTAGCTCAGTCCATCGTCGATGGAAATATCCACGTGCAGACAGATGCCTCGAAGTACCAAGGGGATTACCGCAAGATCATTGATGCCTTCGAGGACGCCTTCGTCGGCCTCAACAACACCTTCTTTCAGCTTGCCGATACGGTTGAGCAGGTCGGCGAGTCCGCCGAACAGTTGAATGCCGCTTCGCAAAACATGGCGGCGAATTCGGAAGAGCAATCGTCTTCGGTGGAAGAGGTGACTTCCAGCTTGGAGGAAACCGATAGTCAGGTTAAGGCCAACACCGACAATGCCAATGCCGCCAACCAATTGGTGATGGATACCTCGCAGGCGGCTAATCAGGGGCAGGTGAAGATGGCCGGCATGATTGGAGCGATGGACGCGATCAACCAGTCATCGCAGGATATTGCCAAGATCATCAAGGTGATTGACGAGATCGCTTTCCAGACCAATCTGCTGGCGCTTAACGCTGCGGTGGAAGCGGCGCGCGCCGGTCAGCATGGGCGCGGTTTTGCGGTAGTGGCGCAGGAAGTGCGCAATCTCGCGGGGCGTAGCGCCAAGGCGGCGCGGGAGACTGCCGATTTAATCGAGGATTCATCCAAGCGGGTGACTGAAGGGGTAGGGATCGCCAATGAAACCCGCGAGGCGCTCGACCAGATTGTCGGCAATGTGGTCAAGGTCAAGGATTTGGTGGCCGAGATTGCCACCGCCAGCACCGAACAGTCGCGCGGCGTGTCGCAGATTAACGTGGCGATGAACCAGGTGGCCAAGGCTGCACAGGAAGGTAGCCAGCAAGCGGAGGAACTCGCTTCGTCTTCCGGCGAGCTGACCAATGTCGCGAACCAGATGCGCGTGGAAATCAGCCGTTTCAAGCTGCGCGAGCGCCAGCATCAAGCGAGCGGCGTGGGGTTGGAAAATATATCGCCGGAGATGATCCGTCAAATTATGGCGATGATGAGGGCAGAACAGGCTGGTCAAGGTGTAGCGCCGAAAGCGGCAGCCCCGGCACGCGCCAAGTCGCCTAAGTCGGTGTTGCCTTTGGATGCCGATGAGCGGGGTTTTAGCGGTTTTTGATGGTGCTGACGGGGGTATCGTTCCCACGCCAATAGCCGGAGTGCACGCTTCGCCTGCAAGCCGGGTAGCCGGGTAGGTCGGGTTAGCGATAGCGTAACCCGACATAAGGCGCGCGTGTGTCGGGTTACGGCTAGCGCCTAACCCGACCTACGATACTGCCATTAAGTTAAGAAAAAAGCTCCTCTGCGCGCTAGTTCCCAAGCTCCCGCTTGGGAATTCAGTACGGGAAGCTCTAGCTTCCCGGCTCGCAAAGCTGGAGCTTTGCTCACTGGGTTCCCAAGCGGGAGCTTGGGAACCAGCGTAGCTCTTAACTTAATGGCGTGACGTAGTATGTGGGAATGAGCCGGGTAGGTCGGGTTAGCGATAGCGTAACCCGACATAAGGCGCGAATGTGTCGGGTTACGGCTAGCGCCTAACCCGACCTACGATACTCCCGTTGGTCGGCGTGCGGGAACATGACCAAACCCGCGAAGCTATACGATTTTTTTCTCGTTTCCACGTAGTACGTCACTGCCACGTGGGAAGGAGACCCATTTTTTAACTGTAAGAAATAAGGAGTCAATATGGAACACAAGGTTTTGATAGTGGACGATTCGGTGATGATGCGCACGGTAATTCGAGGTTTCGTTACCAAAATGCCGGAATTTACGGCAGTGGCCTTTGCCGAAAACGGTAAGAAGGCGCTGGAAGAGCTTGATAAGCACAAGGATCTGGCGTTGATTCTGCTGGACATTGAAATGCCGGAAATGGACGGCTTGGAATTTTTGCGCTATGCCAAGCTCAAGAGCAAGGCCAAGATTGTGATCCTGTCGTCGGTGGCGCTTTCCGGTTCGCCTTATGCGGCCAAGGCGCGCGAGCTGGGGGCGGATGCCATTGTTACCAAGCCTTCTGGGGCGGTGTCGCTCGATTTGGTCGATAAGCGCGGCGATGAGTTGAGTCAGGTGATGAGGCAATTGGTGGGGTTGAGGTAAAAAGGCTAAGGGGGCGGTCTTAGCGAATCGGACGGTGCATGCAGCTCCGTCCGAAATATAAGGCGTTGGTTAAGTGCCGTCACTTAATTCTACTTTGTCAGATTATACGTAAGCTCGTCATACCCGCCGGGAAGCGGGTATCCAGTGCCATGGATGGTAAGCTCTAATCCATCCATGGCACTGGATTCAGGCACAAATCTGTCTGGAACAGATTTGCATTAACCCGAAGGGCGTCAGGCAGGATAGCCTGACGTGAATCCCTGCTGGAATGACGACCTTGAATTGTGTAACCATAAAATCTGACAAAGTAGAATTAATGAACGATTTATAGAGGCAAATTCATTTACCCTACATATCGCGGTTTCATGCGCGTCCTTTTAAATATCACGACGATCAACGTAAGAACGCGTAGCGTACCCTACGGTGAATTATAAAAACAAAAAACTTGACTGTTAACGTCAAAATTGACTGAGGGTTGTGGAATGTCCGATGAGTTAGATATAAATGAGGTCTGGGGCTTGTATGCTGAAGAAGGCGGGTGCTCTCTCGATGAAGTCGAAGAATGCCTGCTGATTCTTTCGGCTTGGCTCAAGACAGGCTTGCGGGACGAGCCGTCGAATACTGAAGCGGTGGCGCGTCTGTTCCGCGCGATGCATACTTATAAAGGCAATGCCCGTATGCTGGGATTGTCGGTGATCGAATCGGTGGCGCATCTGGCGGAGGATATGATCGGTTTGGTGCGCGACGAGGGGGTAGCGCTGGACGGGGAAATCGTCGATCTGCTGCTGGAGGCGACGGATATCTTGCGCGGAATGCTGGAAACGTCGGTATCCACGCATCAGGATGCACCCTCTGCGATGGCGGGCGATCTTAAGGTGCGCATGAAGGAAAAGTTTACAGCCGTTCGTGACGTAATGACTGCATGGATGCAGGAGGACGAACACCTAAAAGCAGGAACCGTTGCCGACGACTGCATGGACGCAGGAGGTACGACTCCACGGATGGAGGAGGTAGACCAATGCATGGAGCAATTGCCGAGAGCACCAACAGTAGGCGCTTTAGGCGACGCAGGAGCAGTTGCCGAGGCCCCGCAGTCGATTGTGTTCGAGCCGCTAGACACGGCTTCTCTGGCCAACGATCCGGTCTATCGCGAGATATTTTTCGGTATGGCGCATGACGTGTTGCATGAGATGCGCTCGATACTGGAAGCTGATTCTAGCGGAGCGTTAAATGTCGTTATCGAGGAAGCCGAGCGCTTGTGCCATGCGGCGGAGCAGATCGGCATGCTCGAATGGCTGCTGGTGTTGCAGGATTTTCTGGGGATCGTGGGGGCTACACGAGGTCAGGCAGAGGCGCTGCTGTCCCGCTTGCAAGCGCTTTATGATCAGAATTTTGCTACACAGAAACCTAACCTTAGCAGTGAAGCCATTGCTTCTGACGATCCGGTGCGCCGTTTTTTCGATGCGCTGGAACAGCCTCTCGGTAGATTGTCGCAACTGGGCAATCATCTATCAGCAGACAAAGAGCTGTCGCTGGAGGCTATTGTGGCTGCGGCGGGAGAGGTGCGGGCGCTTGCCGAAGCGCATGGTTTTGTGCGGGTGATGGATGTGCTGGACAGGGTAATCGCCGATGCCCGCACCGGAATTGAATCCCTGAACGCCCATTTCGCCCGCCTTGAATTCCTGCTCTACGAGGAACTCGCCTCAGTGGCCGAGGTGATGCTCGAAGATCGCTTCGGACTGTCTACCGATCCTCGAACCACCTTGCGCGCCTGGTGTGCGAATCATGTGTTTGAGAGCCTGCTTGATATGCGTAACGTGATAGAGCGCATCAAGCGTCAGGAGGATGTGCGCTTGCAGTGTACGCGCATGATCGAGTTGATGCGCCAGGTTTATCACGCCTGTTTGTTCTATGGCATGGAAACGGCGGCGCACTTGAGTATGTCGATAGTGGATTTGTTCGCGCGCGCGGAGATCGGCGAGACGGCCCCGGATGTGGTGCTGTTGCATATCGCCAAATCGTTTATCGGCGACATTGAAATTATCCTGGATGTCGCCGAACTGGGCGAAACACCCGATATGGCGCAGATTGAAAAGCTGTTGCAGGAAGCGTCCGAGGCAACCTTTGCCGCTAACGGCACGGTATCTTCCTCGCAGATAGAGGCGCGTCTGGGCTTGCCGAAGGCTTTCCACAAGGTGCTGACGCCGGAGAATGTACAGACTGCATTGTCCGGTCTGGAAGACGGTCACCATTTTTACATTGTACGTTCCGATCTCAACAACGATGAAGAGTTGGCGGCGAATTTTCTGAGTTGGATGAGTTCGGGTGCTGCCCAGGTTATCAGTAATGTGACAGTCTTCGAGGGCAACCGTTCGCTATTCGATTTCCTGGTCTCAAGTCCCCTTGACGAGGTGGGTTTCAATGAGGCGTTGATCGTGCTGGACCCGAAAGGCCAGTGTCTGCACGTGGAAGTTGCGTTGGTGGATCGTAAGGCAGGAGATCATGAGAGCGACAAGGTTGGCGGCGATCAGGCTGTAACTTCCGCCGAGGAGGACGTTACCCGCGCCATGGCGATGCAAGGAACGATGTCGGGCGATATGCTCGAATCTATCGGCGAACTGGTCACTGGACAGGCTATGGTGCATCACTTGCTGACTCGTTTGTTTGAGTCCGATCTGGTGCGCACTGTCGAGTCGAAAATGGCCGGCGCCGGGGATAGCTGGCAGGCGGCGCGCGGCGGGGTGCGGGAGACGCTGGAAAATTGGCTGGAAAGCGTGGAAAAGCTCATTCAGCTCGAATCGCAAAACACTGCGTTGCTGAACCGCTTGCAGGATGAAGCGCTTGCCGTGCGCGTGCGCCCGGCCGCTTTGTTGCTCAAACCCTTGGCGCCGTTCATAGAGGGGCTGGCGCGGCAGCACTCCCGGCAGGTATCGCTGGTGACTATCGGCGATGAAATAGAGCTCGATTTTAGTATGCTCGATACGCTGAAGTCGGCGTTGCGTACCTTGGCGGCCTTTTGCGTGAGCCAAAGCATTGAAGCGCCGGAGCACCGTGTCGGTGCAGGCAAGGTCGGGCGAGGGACTTGCCGGGTGTTGCTGGTTAAGCACGAGGATCATGTGGCTATTACGGTAGAGGATGATGGCAACGGTATCGATGTTCAGCGGGTCATGCAACGGAGCCGCCAGTTGGGCTGGATTGAGGATCGTCCTGATGTCGCGTTGGTCTTGCGCGACGGTTACGGGGAGGTGTCGAACGGCGAGGGCGAGGGTGTCGATCTTGCGGCTATCCGCAACCAGCTGCGCCATCTTGGCGGCGACTTGCGAGTGAACAATTTACTGA
>DAINRH010000238.1:0-2891 GCA_036741905.1 Methylobacter sp.
TCATAGAATACAAACCATGAACCAGATAACCTCATCCCTGAAAATTAGCAAACGATGGCTGCGAAAGATTATTAGCTTTCACCGCAGTGCTGTCTTTTTGGTTCATTAATCCCATTTTAGCAAAGCAACTGCGGGTCTTGTCCCCGTTGCTTTGGTAGTCTTTCCGGCAAGATTCGCAGTTTTTCCATTTTAAGGAGAAGTTTGTGCATCAACCCGAATCCGTTATACCGCAAAACAATCGCCAGGCGATTATCGGTTGCCTGTTTGTCTTACTAGGCGCGTTCGGCTTTTCAGCCAAAGCGGTGCTGATCAAATTAGCTTACGACTACAGTCATCAACTGGATGTCATCACCCTGATGGTGTTGCGCATGGCAATTTCATTGCCTTTTTTTCTGGCGGTTGCGTTATGGACGGTCAATAATTCGACAAAAGCGGAAGATGCGCAGCGCTTGAACAGGCGGGACTGGCTGATGATTTTCGGCTTGGGCCTATTGGGCTACTACATTGCCAGCTACCTTGATTTTGCAGGGCTGCAATATATCTCGGCAGGTCTTGAGCGATTGATCTTGTTTCTTTATCCGACCTTCGTGGTTTTATTCACCGCGGCGCTGCAACGCCGGGCCATTAATCGGCATCAGGCGCTTGCCTTGGCTTTAAGTTATGCGGGGATGATTCTGGTGTTTGCCGACAATAGGGCGGAAATGGCGTCATCGGGATTGTTGTTAGGTTCGGCATTGGTTTTGGCTAGCGCCATCGCTTTTGCTTTTTTCCTGATGGGCAGCGGCATGATGGTCAAACGGATAGGCTCGACGCGTTTTACCGCCTATTCGATGACCGTCGCCTGCCTGGCTACCGGCCTGCATTTCGTGATTCAGCATGGCGTCAAGCTATTGAATTTACCGGCCGATGTTTATTGGCTGGCGCTGATCATGGCGATTTTTTCCACCGTGCTTCCGGCGTTTTTAATGAATGCAGGGATCAGGCGCATCGGCGCCGGTTCGGCATCCATTATCAGCTCTATAGGGCCGATAGGTACGTTGGCGCTGGCCTTTTTGCTGTTAAACGAGACCTTGACGGCGGCGCAACTGGCCGGGACTGCTTTGGTGTTGATCGGCGTTTATGTGGTCAGTCGGGCTAAGGCTTAAATGATTTATTAACAAGGAAAAACGATGAAATTTTACCAGAAAATAATAACCTTATTCATCTTGGCCGCCTGTTTACCGGCTTGTCAGGAATTGCCGGTAAAACAGCCTCAAGTTGTTGAAAGCAATATCAAATCGGCGGACGGCGTCCCCATTCACTATACGATGCGCGGCACCGGCGATACCGCGCTGGTGTTTGTGCATTGCTGGTCTTGCGACAGCCGTTACTGGCAGGCGCAAATGGATGACTTTGCCGCTGACTATCGGGTGGTCGCCATTGATTTAGCGGGCCACGGCCAATCGGGAATGGGCAGGGAGGACTATACGATTTCCGGTTTTGCCGATGATGTAGAGCGCGTCATCGACAGTCTCGATTTAAAAAAAGTAGTTTTGGTCGGGCATTCGATGGGCGGGGCGGTCATTATCGAAACCGCACTGCGGATGCCGGAACGTGTTACTAAATTGGTTGCGGTGGATTCGTTCGAGACTCAATTCCAATGGCCGCCGGAAAATAAAATTGCCGAAGTCCTTGCGCCGTTTAAAAGCGATTTTTATAAAACCACCTATCAGATGGTTAAGAGCATGTTTGCGCCGACCGCAGACCCGGCTATCGTTCAACATATCGCCGATGATATGGCTTCGGCGCCTCCGGAAGTCGGCATCAGCGCATTAACAAATATCTTTAAATGGGTATCAGGCGATTATCAAAACAAGAGGGGCCGGTTGAAGTCCCCGTTGATTCATATTAATGCCGCCCAAACCAACCAACCCTCAGCGGCGGAAAAAATTATTGTTGTGCCTTATGTCGGGCACTTTATCCCGCAGGAAGCGCCGGATCGGTTCAATGCGGCTTTAAAACAGGCGCTTCAATAGGCCTGAGTTAGCGCTGGTTCCCCAAGCTTGGGGAACCAGCGAATGTTTCACAGATCAGCATACGCTTGGTCATCGGCAGCAGAATTCCATTCGCTCAAGGTATTTTGCAGCGCTTTTGTAAAGGCTGTGTCAATGAGCGGCGCTTTGCGCAGATGGACACCGGCCTGATCAATTTCAAAGATAATTGTATTATCCTCACGCAGATTCAGGGCTTCCAGTACCTGCTCTGGAATAGTGGTCTGACTATGGCGCCTTAATTGACTCGAGCGGGACGGGGGTTGCCCCCCCGTCCGGCCATAGTCTATGGTTAAGCATCGCCTAGTTTTTTGATTATGGACTTAGCCAAGTTTTCATTGATTTCGGTATGTCGAGGCACAGGCTGTGATTGCTTGGTCCGGGGATTGGTATACCAAACGTGTCGCCCGCCATTACGGACTAAAATGCAGCCCATTTGTTCAAGCAACTTGATTAAATCGTCAAGCAACCAATAACTCTTCGACTTTACGGATGTAAGGCACTTGGCCGGATTCAACATCAAGCAGTAAATCTTTCAAGTTTTCGATCAGCTCTTCTTTGGTTGTGCCTTGAGTCTGGTAATCAGGATATTCGTTAAGAAAACCAATAAAAAATGTGTCATCTTGCCACGATGTGAATTTGACTGTTTTCATATAAACGCTCCATAAATCAATAAGGTTACATAATCATGTAGGGTACGCTTTGCGTACCATTTTTAATTATTCCAAGTTCAATAAAGGTACGCGAAGCGTACCCTACCGGGCTATGGCGCCTTAATTGACCTCTTACACTGTTTCGCTTGGGCGTATGGTTAAGCATCGCCTAGTTTTTTGATTATGGACTTAGCCAAGTTTTCATTGA
>DAINRH010000238.1:2991-5774 GCA_036741905.1 Methylobacter sp.
CTTGAGTCTGGTAATCAGGATATTCGTTAAGAAAACCAATAAAAAATGTGTCATCGTGCCAGGATGTGAATTTGACTGTTTTCATATAAACGCTCTATAAATCAGTAAGGTTACATAATAATGTAGGGTACGCTTTGCGTACCATTTTTCAATTATTCCAAGTTCAATAAAGGTACGCGAAGCGTACCCTACCGGGCTTCCAGAACCGGTTCAGGAAGGGTGGTTTGATTATGATGCATTAATTGACTGCTGGTTTGCATACATTAAATTCCAGGTTAAATTGATAAGTTACGTAGAAACATGCTCACAACGCCGATGACACTCTGCAAACAATGCGCCTTGCAACGTTAAAGCATAAGCGGATTGGTTTCATCTTGACCTGTTAATGGAAAAGGCACTAAACGTTTCAAAGGTAATTGTATCGCCTACGTGCATTCAGGACATATAAAGCCGGCTCCGGCTCATTTCGCCTTAAGTTTCTCTAATAATTGGAGCGTCAAAGCGTCCTGCTCGCCATTAAAATATTTATCGAGGATACGGGCAAACACGGAGCATGGCGCTGCCACATAGGCAAACAATGTCATGGAAGATTTAAGCTTTAGATTATCAGGGTAAGCGAAGATTTCTGAAATTGATCGTCCTTCAATGACAAAAACCGCTTCGGCGCATTCCAGCAGTCTTTGTCCAAGAACGGGATGATTCAGGTATTGCCGAGCTTCTTCTATGCTCTTAACGGCATAGTGTTTTGACGTTGCGCTGTGCCCCAGGCCATCAATTTGCGGGAATATATACCACATCCAGTGAGTGCGTTTCCGGCCGTTTCTTAACTCTGCGAGGACGCTGTCATAGACGCTTTCTTGCGCATTCGTGAAACGACTTAAGTCGACAGTGTCGCTTGCGTTTATCATGCTTGGCTCCTTGGCGAGCTACCCAACAGCTTATGATCCAGCTCAAGAGCGCCTGTTATACAAAGCCTTTACTATTTTGACGTAATTTTGGGTTTCGGGGTAGGGCGGAATGGAGTTGTTGTGCCGGATCACCGCATTTTCACCGGCGTTATACGCTGCAACGGCCAAGTCCAGGTTCGAATCGAACATTCTGAGCAAGTCTTTCAAATAATGGGTGCCGCCGTCGATATTCTGGACCGGATCATTCCGGTTAACAACGCCGTAGCGCCTTGCGGTATCGGGCATTAGCTGCATTAAACCGACGGCTCCGGCGGTGGAGATTGCGTTGGCATCGTAAGCGGATTCGGCCTGAATAACGGCGTGTAGCAATCTGGCATCAACCTGATGTCGGTTGGCCGCCTCGGCAATCAGATCGGCGAATTTCTTTTTGTTGGTGCCCATATAGGGCAGGGCGGCGGCATAATTTATCGGCCTGGTTCGGATGATGCGTTTGTACAGGCTGTTTTTAGGCTTGTCGGTATAGTAGATGCGGCCGTCATTGGCGATAAATTTATAAATGTCGGCCTGCGCCTCGGCTGAGATGAGTAATGTGGTCAAGATAACGGCACAAATCGGTCTGGGACAGCTTTGCATTAACCCGAAGGGCAGGCAGGATAGCCTGACGTGCATTCTCATCATATTGTCACCTATCGGTCAGGTTTAATAACGATCATTGTTGCGGCTTTGACTGCTCTGTTCCTGGCTTCATCGACAGTTTCAGCGGTAGCTAACGCAACACCCATGCGCCTGTTGGTAAATGCTTCAGGCTTGCCAAATAATCTGACTTCGCTGCTCGGAACGCTAAGCGCCTTGTCCAGCCCTTCGTAAATCACGCCTTGTGCATTCAGGCCGCCCAGGATAACGGCGCTGGCGCCTCGGCTGTGCATGCCGGTATCGACCGGCAAACCCAGGATGGCCCTGGCGTGTAATTCAAACTCGTTTTGTTTCTGGGTGACCAATGTCACCATGCCGGTATCGTGCGGTCTGGGGCTGACTTCGCTAAACCAGACGGCATCGCCCTGGATGAACAGTTCAACGCCGAACAGGCCGAGTCCGGCGATTTCATTGGTTATTTTAAAAGCGATGTCCTGCGAGGCTTTAATGGCGGCGTCAGTCATGGCTTGCGGTTGCCAGCTCTCGCGGTAATCGCCGTTTTCCTGCACATGGCCTATCGGCGCGCAAAAGTGAGTCTCGACTTCGCCGTGTTGATTCAGGGCGCGGACCGTCAGCAGGGTGATTTCAAAGTCGAAGTCGATTTTTGCTTCGACGATGACTTTGCCGGTATCGACCCGGCCGCTGGATTTGGCATAATCCCAGGCTGCTTTAAGTTGGTCGGCGCTTTTTACCATTGACTGGCCTTTGCCGGATGATGACATAGTCGGCTTGATAAAGCACGGATAACCGATGCCGCCGTCTACCGCGGCCTGCAATTGCTCAAAATTTTCTGCAAACGCATAGGCCGAGGTGGGTATTTTAAGCTGTTCGGCGGCCAGAGTTCTGATGCCTTCCCGGTTCATGGTCAACTGAATCGCCCTGGCGTTGGGTACTACAGTGCATTGGCCTTCCGCTTCAATGTCAATTAAGGCCTGGGTTGCAATCGCTTCGATTTCCGGGATGATGAAATCAGGCCGCTCCAGAGCAATCAGTTTTTTGACCGCTGCGGTGTCGGTCATGTCGATCACATGGCTGCGATGCGCGACATGTTGCGCCGGTGCATTCGGATAGCGATCAACGGCGATGACTTCCACGCCGTAGCGTTGCAGGGCAATAGCCAGTTCCTTGCCCAGCTCGCCGCTGCCGAGCAGCAGGGCTTTGGTTGCGCTGTTTGATAATGCG
>DAINRH010000239.1:0-5741 GCA_036741905.1 Methylobacter sp.
GTTCATTAACTCTCGCCATGTCTAATAAGGCCGATAAGGTCTCGGCCTGAGCTATGCCGGGCAAAGATAGGCTAATCGCCAACATCATTCGCCAACAGCGAAGCATATGGAAAAAAGTGGCGGGCTTTATTATTAAAGTTATTTTTTGAAGACTCAATACACTGCTGATCGGCATGCAAAAAACTCTTAATTAGTATTTGTAGTCAGCGACTCTTGCATCGGTTGCGGGCAATCAAGAATACGCTGTTATCATTCGGGATGCTGTTTACGAATCAGATATAGTTATTGTCTCTATCCAAGAGATAATTCGCTGTTAGTCTCGCCAGCAGCGGTGGCGTTGCGATCATTGCAGGGTTGCATAGGGTGAACAGATAATGACTAAGACCTTCCGCGTCTACCGCCCTGTTTTACAGGATTACATTACAACGCTCTCAACTTGTTTAAAAGCGTTTCTCCCTCATCGCAATCGATAATCCAATCGCCGATTTGTTCCAGCGTATCGGTATCCATTACCGGCTGTAGGATAGTTTGAGCGGTTATGGCGGTCGCCTGTCCAAAACGGCGTTGCATTAGCCGAACCAGTAGCATTTTCTCTGATTCAATACCTTTTTCCATTCCTTTTTCCATTCCTTTTTTAATGCCTTTCTCCATGCCTTCAATCCATCCCTGCTGTTTCCACTCATTGGTCCATTCCGATACACGTTGTGCCAACATCGTTTTTATCTCCGCTAAATCGTTAATGTGGGGCATGGGCTGCTCAAGACTTTCAGCGGGCAAAAGCACCCGCTTGATCCAGATGGTAAAACTACGCCTTAATCGAGTTTGCTCCGGCGTTGCCAGCCATTCTATCAAATTACTGATCACTTCGATTATATCTTCTCGCGTCGTGGAGTTTTCCAGTCGAAAAACGGCCGCAACCAGGTTTTTTAAGGGTGTCAGTTCTTTAAGATCGAAAGCGCCTTCGTCCAGCAACAGGTAGTTTAACGACGGCAGGTATTTTTCCAATCCGCCGGGGACTTTGACAATCAGGTCTTTTAACTCGGTAGCTGCATCCCAGCGTTTTTCTCCGTTGTATAAAACGACGGGGAGAATAGGCGGCAGTTGTTTCTGGGCGGTCAGCTGTTTGGTTTTTATAAGATCCTGGTAAAGCAGCCCCATGTAACTCATCAGCCGGACGGCCATGTAGGCGTCTATGGTCGATTGGAATTCAATCAGCAAATAGACGTAAATCCAGCTTTGTTGGTATTTAACCCGCCAGATCACGTCGTCTTCCCGGCTGCGCAAGTCATCGGTGATGTAGCTGCCGGATACTTTTTCAAGGGTGGAGAAATCCAGCTCGTTAACCCACGGTTCGTGGACAAAGCCTTGCAGTAAGTCGATGATGATTTCGGGTTCCGAAAACAGTAATTTATACGAGGAATCGTGGGCTTTATTCATGGCTGAATGCTAACGCACTATTTTGCTGATAATAAATGTTAATGGGCCATTAAACCAAGCGTTGTTGTCGGGCATAAACAGTATGCCCGACCTCCCGCCCGCATTTTTGTCACTTCATTTTCACCACTAACCCCGTCAGCTCTGCCAAGCTTTGCTCTTTGGATCGCTCGGTCAACTGTTCCGCAACCCAATCGTCTTTTTTGAGCTTGCCCAGGTTCGGCGCTTGGCCTGCCCAGTCGATCTTATCCTCCATCCCGCTGCTGTGCCGATTGACGACGATAGCATCTTGCCGGTCGTCATGCCGTTGCCTGTAATCGGCGTGGACGGACTGCACGATAATCTTGGCGCTCCGTTCGTCATCGTAGCTTGGGTAGCCGTGGTGCTCGCTATGCCCGAAGCCGTGATGCCAACCGTTGTCGTGATGGTCTTCGTCCTCGTCTTTTTTAGGCAATACGGTCAAGGTGATGATTGCCGTGGTGGCGAGCTTACCGTCGGAAACGGTGTAAGTGAAGGTCTCCGTACCTGAGAATTCGCGCTTTGGCGTGTAAGTGTAAGTACCGTCGGCGTTCTTGCTGAGTTTGCCTTTCTTAGGATCGGTAAAGCCCAAACTCAGCACGTCGCCATCGACATCGCCGATCAGTCCGGCAAAGTCGATGATGCCGCTGCCGCCTTCGCTCAGGGTGTAACTGGCGCCGACGGCGAGCGGGGCGTCATTCACGGGCAGAACGATGACCAACAGATCGGCTTCGCTACTCGCTTGCGATAGGTTGGCTTGCTCGGTGCTGGTGGCGACAATTTTCAGCGCGAATTGGCCGTTGAAATCCTTGGGCGGTAGGAGGGTCAGCTTGCCCAGGTTCCAGCCGGTCACATCCGCCGTGGCATTGTCCAGGGTCGCGCTGAAGCGGTTGACGCCGTCGCTCAGCGTCGCGCCGACCGGAATAGCCCCAACGGTCAAGGTTAAGATTTCGGAACCGTCGGTATCCTGCAACAGCGCGCCGATGGCCGATAGCGGAACGGCGCCGTCCTCAAAGCCGGTGTTGGCCGGGAGGGTTTCAGTCAGGCCGATGTTGTCGATCATCATGCCGCGACCATTAGACTCGCGCCGGCTCGCTTCGTTGACGATGCGGAGGGTTTGCGCCCCGCCGGTACCGATGAATTGGAAAGTACGGGTTTGCCAGTTGAGCATTGTGTCTGGGCTGGTGCTTTCGTCACTGCCGATTTTTACGCCATCAAGGTAGATGCCAATCCGGGTGAAGTCGGTGCCGTAACCCAGGTGGCCGGCGAGATCCAGGCTCAAGGTGTAGGTCGCACCGGCGAGGGTGTCGATACGGCGCTCGATGCCCAGGGTTTCGTGACCTTCTCCCTTTGCATCGTTGAGTTCGAACCAATTGCTGCCGTTGCCGTTTACGGCATTGACAACTCTGCGCTGGCCTTCGGCATCGCGCATAAGGTCGCCGCTGCTCCAGATTTCGAAGCTGCCGTGCTCGTCGTGACGGTCACGGTCATCATGGTCGTCGTGTTCATCATGGTGTTGCTCGGGCCGGGCAACAAATATCCAACCGTCGAGTTCGCGCTGCTCAAGCAGTGTCGAGTTGACGTTCCGGTTAGCCACGCTTTCCCAGCCGGTGCGGAACAGTTCGCGGCTAGCGCCGCCGACTTCGCTCAACACTAAGGCCGGGGCATCGGCCACTGCATTGACGATAAGCCGGACGGTGGCGATAGCTGAGTCGAGTTCGCCGTCGTTCAGTTTGTAGCTGAAGCGGTCTTCGCCGCTCCAATTTTCTAGCGGGGTGTAGCTTACGGTGTGGCCGGCGTTCACCACCAGGGTGCCGTGCGCCGGCTGGTCCACGATAATCAGGTTCAAATTATCGCCATCGACGTCATAATCGTTAGCCATGATGGACAGATGGATGCTGTGGTCTTCATCCAGCGTGTCGCTATCGTCCTGCGCGACCGGAGCGTCGTTCACTGCGGTGAGGGTCAGACGCACCAAAGCTTGGCCGGAATCCAGTTGGTCGTCGCTGACCGAATAGCTGAAACTGTCTTCGCCGTTGTAATCGGCCTGCGGGACATAGGTATAACTGCCGTCGGCGTTCTTGAGCAATTGGCCGTGCTGTGGATTGCCGACGCTGACGCTGAGCGTATCGCCATCGACATCGCTGGCGCTGCCAAGCAGGTTCAGGGTGATGCGCCCGTCTTCGAGCAGGGTGGCGGCAATGGCGCTAGCCACCGGCGCATCGTTGACGGGAACGATAGTCAGCATCACCGTGGCGATAGCAGAATCCAATTCGCCGTCGTTGACTTTGTAGGTGAAGCTGTCGGCTCCGTTGTAGTTCGCATCCGGCGTATAGGTAAAGCTGCCGTCGGCGGCAACGCTGGCTTGGCCGTGTTGCGGCCCGGCGACGATGCGGCCTTGCAACAGGGTGCTGTCGATGTCCGCCGCAACCGCCAGCAGGCTGCCGGTGATCGGCGTGTCTTCGTCGGCAGTCAGGCTTTGGTCGCCTGCGGTCGGTGCGTCGTTGACCGGGGTGATGTCCAGCGTCACCGTAGCAAGGTTAGAGTCCAGTTCTCCATCGTTGACTTTATAGGTGAAACTATCGGTACCGTTGTAGTTCCCATCCGGCGTGTAAACCCAGTTGCCGTCGGTGTTCCGGCCAAGACTGCCATGCGCCGGATCGCTAACAATGACAGAAGCGAGTGTGCTGCTGTCAACGTCAACGGCCAGCGACAAGAGGTCGATAGTGACCGTGGCATCCTCCGCCAGGGTTACCGCACTGTCAGCAACAACCGGCGCATCGTTGACCGGGGTGACGGTCAAGGTCACGGTGGCGAGGTTGGAATCGACCCGGCTGTCGCTCAGTTTGTAGGTGAAGGTATCCTGTCCGTACCAATTTTGCTCCGGGGTGAAACTAAAGCTGCCGTCGGCATTGATGGCGACTTGGCCGTGGCTCGGGGCGTTGACGATGACCGGCACAAAACCCGGTTGGTAAGCGTTGAGGTCGTTGGTCAGCGCTTCGATGACGGTGGGCGTATCTTCGGTAAGGGTTACGCTGTCATCGCTGGTTTGCGGCACGCCCAGGCGCAGGTCGCGCACGGTGATTTGGCTGTTGCCGGCCTCGCTGCCTTGGCCGAAGCCGATCAGGTCGAAGGACAGGTTGACGGCGGTACCGGCGGCAATACCGCCGAGGTCGACCAGGTAGGTGCGGCTGCCGTCGGCGTTGTTGATACGGGTGATGCCCGAGGCGTAGTGCTCTTCGCCATTGGCCTGGAGGTTGAGGAACGCGTCGTTGCGAGTCAAACCGGTCGCACCGAGCAGCGACAGGCCGGTGTTGGCGTCGAGCAACGCGACTTCGAAGGCATCATCCGGCCCTGTTGCCTGATCGCCCAGCGCGCTGTTGGCGAGGGTAAAAGACAGGAAGCGGTCGTGTTCGCCGAGGACGAAGACTTGGTTGAGGCGGGTTTGGCTGCCCGCCGCTTCGCTCAATACCGCCGCGCCTCCCGCCTGCCCTGAACCCGCCGAAGGATTGACGGCGACGTTGCCGGTGGTTTCCCAACCGTCTGCGCTGTTCAGCTCGCTATTAACCAAGGTTGGGTTGGCGGCGATGTCGTATTGTGCAGGAGCGTTGGCGGATAGGGCATCCCCAAACAGGCTGCCGGCGCTGTTATTGTTGCGGCGCGTCAGGCCGAGGAAGGAGATGCCGAAACCGGCGCCCAGCGGCAAGGTGGGGATCGGCGATGGCGCGGGGATGGGCGATTGGGTGCCGTTGCCGGAAACCGCAGTGCCGTCTAGCCCGGCCAAGTTTTGCTTGGCTTCCGCCACCAATTGCGCCATCAGCGTCAACTCGTCAGCCGACGGCAAACGCCGCATGCCTGGGGTTAAGGTGGTTCCCATGAAGTCATGGGCATCGGCGCTGTGCTCCAAACCTAAGGCATGGCCGTATTCATGCAGCAGCACGGACAGCATGTCCATTTTGCCAGCGGCCTCGCTGCCGGCTTTGGCAACCCATTCGTTGGGGTTGCTGGTGGGCAGGAAGTCTTCGTTCAGGTACGGGGTGTAGTCGATGTACCAGCCGTGGCCTGCGGCGTCGGTGTCTAGGGTGATGGTGGCGTTTGCGCCTTCGCCTTTTGTCTCGCCTACGGCTGCGCCGGTGAGGTTGTTGAAAGTGACAGTGGGGGTTAGGTAATCGTAACCTGGAAAAACAACAGAAAACGATGATGCCTCAGCATTATCAGAAATTTGCCAACTCCCTCTAGGAGCCTGTCCGAGAATGAGCACTCTCGCAAGCCATATTAAAGCCCCCGAA
>DAINRH010000240.1:0-5732 GCA_036741905.1 Methylobacter sp.
AGTCTGAAGGTTTTTATTCGAGACTAGGACGGTGTGTTAATGAAAAAACTGAATACCATGGTTATCTGGTCACAATCATGAAGAAGAAAATCATT
Organism: Methylobacter sp.; assembly: GCA_036741905.1. Classification (GTDB taxonomy): domain Bacteria; phylum Pseudomonadota; class Gammaproteobacteria; order Methylococcales; family Methylomonadaceae; genus Methylobacter_A. The sequence continues at coordinate 96 of DAINRH010000240.1, forward strand.
CTCTAACGACGTGGTTTACCTCCTTTCCACCTCAACGCGTTCCCCGAAGACACAAGCACTTTAAAGTACGTCGTTCCGGCAGGGATTCACTTCGTGCCCTACCTCCTGCATCCATGCCGTTGTGGATGCATGTACATATTCGTTTGGAACTGGCTTGTAGTCCGGCGCGGATGTCGGATGGTTGCATATAACGACGGGTGGGAACAAGGCATGACTTTCAGCTTAAAGCCCGCTTCAAATACGCGACATTTTTGCAATCCTCTTTTTGGCCAATACGTTTGCCAGGCTCAGATCCTCTATTTTTGTTAGACCGCTATAAAAACGGGTCGATGAAAGAGGTTTGTTTATTTCTAAGATGCTGATTAATAGACACTACATTAGCAAAGGATGCGTATTGATGAGCAGTTCAAAACAGTTAAAAGATTATTAACCACCTAAGTTAGTGCGGGTTGTACAGTATTGTAGATATAAAAACCGTATAAAAATCAATGTTAAGTCTTGTTATTGCGGAGTATTTTTTAGAAAAATTCAATTCATGCCGACTATGGCGCAGAGCTTGCACTATCTAATTAGTCCTGTGTATTACAGGTAAACTCCGGCTAAATCAATAATTTAGACAAATCTTGAGTTAGCTGTCCAAGCAAAAACCAAATGTACATTTCATAGGCTTGAAATAGTGACATAGGTTTGCATTTTTTAGACAAGGGGCATAAATAATGACATATAGTTTGGCAGGTACTTTTTCAGATGGAATTAGCCGACAGCAGAATATTCCTCATGCGGTAAGCCATCGACGTAAACTCTCTGGGTATATCGCCGCTGCCTTAGTAGGCACTTCCATAATGATGGCTCAGGATGTGCACGCGGTAGGTTCCAAGAGAAGTTCAAAAAATAAAACCCCAAGTGAAAAAGCCGTGAATGAATTGCAGGCGGAAAACGCCCGTTTGCGTGAACAAGTAGAGCAATTGCTAGCAGCGCAAAGAACGCGCGATGCAGGTGCTGCACCTGCTTTGGGTGTGCCGTCGGGTGTTGGTACGGCAGTAGCTGACGCCGGAGCAACCGCTGCTGCGGAAGCGGTTGCCAAGAAAGAGGCTGCTGAAACCGATAATCTTGGAGAAGTCGTTGTGCGCGCACGGCCAAAGCTTGAAAAGCTGCATGATGTAAATCAGTCGGTATCGGTGGTTTCGGGCAAGGAGCTCGATCGCGAGCTGGCGTTAGACCTGGGAGCTATTACCCGGCGCGCGTCAAACGTGCAATTTAACCAAAATAATACCCGTGGCGCTTCATTGTCGGTTCGGGGATTGGGCAAGAGAAGTTTTACTGAAACTCAAGATCCCAGCGTCGGCATAACAGTTGACGGTGTTAGCTACGGATTATCGCAACTTGGCAACTTCAGTTTCTACGATGTCGATCAAGTGGAAGTTACGCGCGGTCCCCGCGGAACCGAGGGCGGTTTGAGTGCGAGCTCAGGCAAGGTTAATGTTGTTTCCAAAGCGCCTACCTTCATCCCCACCGCGGAATATTCTGCAACCTATGGTTTGCGCGAAGCGCTCATTCTTAAAGGTGCGCTCGGCGGTGGTGTGATCGACGATCTTTTGGCTTGGCGGGGGTCTTTTATTGTCGACAAAGGGCGCGGCTACTACACCAATGCTGCCGATAATAACTACAGTCTTTACAACAGGGATCGTTTGAGTGGGCGGGCGCAGTTCCTGCTGACGCCTACCGATAATTTGAAAGCGAAACTGAGCGTTGATTTTGAGCCTAACCAGCCGCAGCTTCAAAACGGTTTGACGTTTTACCATGACGTACCTTTCCGATATGCCGACGGGAGCCTGGTAGACCCAAATGGCGCCGCTACGGGTTCCAATTTACTGGGAAAAACCAGGTTATTCGGTTTTACCAATGATGCCGGCGTCTTTACCGGTCCTCGCGCTTATTTCCAGAATAGAGGTTTTACCTGGAGCGACTATATCGCCGGGGAAACTACCAAGCAAACTAATTTTAATGAAAACCAGGGACAAACGGTATCCAATCGCGGTGGCTTAGTGCAGATCGGCTGGGATGTGGCCGATCATATCCTGAGCTCGAACACGGCCGTACGTGAATACAGGTTCGACGCGCACAATGACGAAGGCACGCCTTACGACATCAGTGTGGATGGCGGCGGCGGTGTGGATTACAGGCAATACACCCAGGAATTTAAGATCAAGAACAAACCCGGCGGCTTTATCGATTATCAAGCCGGTCTTTTCGGTATTAAAACCTGGGATGATATTGATTCAAAAACAGGCTGGGGGGCCGATGCGGGCGCTTGGTTTGCGACCGATGCGCAATACAAGATATTGGATACTAATGCCGGCGCAAACCGGGGAGCCGGATTGGCCTTGCTTAAGGATTCCTTGCAGGATGCGCGTAAAAAGGGAACCACATCGGTTAGCACCACTTCCGGTTCAGTCTTTGGTGAAGCCGATCTACATTTTACGGATGCCTTATCGTTAACTTCCGGATTGCGCGTAACCAAAGAAAATCGGAGTACCACGGACGTTGTAGGATTGTCGGCGAACGGAGCCGGAGGCGCCTTGAATCCGGTTGCTGTACGCAATGTGCAACTCGGCGGCTTTAATTCCGCTGCCAACGGTAATTTGCAGGGCACCAACTCCGCGGCTCAGTTAGCGTTGGCAGATAGTGTGGCGAACCGTTACTTTGGCGCGACCGTGACGGGTACGCCGGGTGTGGCTTACAACAGTTTGACCGCGGCCCAAAAAAACCTGGTCGGCACGGCCAAAGCCATCCGCTCCCAACAAATTGGGCAGCTGTATAACTCAGTCAGGAGTGATTACAACGATGTTCTGTATACAGCCCAGCTTACGCCCAGTTTCAAGATCAATAAAGACTTAACCGCCTACCTGTCCTGGCAGTATGGTGAAAAGTCGGGTTCTGCACTCAACGTGAACAGTGTTTCGAGCAATGTTAAGCCGGAAGAAACCCATGCCCTGGAGCTTGGACTGAAGTCCTTCTGGCTCGATAAAAGAGTGGTGCTCAATACCGACATCTTTGTGATGGATGTAAAAAACTATCAACAAACGGTACAAGTCGTGGATCAGTTCCAGACCGACATCAATATTGCCAACGGTCAAGCCAACCCGATAGCTTACACCAGTGCGCAGGGCAATGTTAACAAGGTGCGCGTGCATGGCGTGGAGCTGGATAGTGTGTTTAATGTTATCCCCAACGTGTCATTTCGCTTCAATGGCGCTTACAACATTGCCAGATATATAGACTACAAGAATGCAGCCAAGCCGGAAGAGTTGGCGTATTTGCCGGGTTCCTATGTTGATATGAGCGGCCGGCTGTTGCCAGGCGCATCCAAGTGGAATTTTGTTGTCGGCGCGGAATATGCCAAGCCTGTTTGGAATAAATACCTGTTTCACACCAGTTTTACCACTAATTACCAGAGTGGGTACAACAACGCCGATAACTTATCGTCTTACGGCCTGACCAAATCCAGGAGCCTGACCGATGCCGCGATTGGTATCGGTACAAAGAACAATGTCTTGGACTTAAGTTTTATTGTAAAGAACTTGTTTAGTAATAATGAGCACGAGGAGGGTTGGAATTCCTATAGTCCGTATCCTTATCCGGTTTGGTATGGCGTTCAGTTGAGCGGAAAAATTTAAGATCGAGATGTTTTAAACTTATCGCAAAAGGTCCGGGTTTATCCCTGGGCCTTTTTTGTTTATGGTGGCTATAACCATGGTAAGCCTAATCCCGCCTTGAGAGAAAGCTTTCAGCGTGTTTCGAAACATTTACCACAGAGCAAGTGAAGAGCTGACGTAAAAGCTTGTTAAGTACTTGCCTCTCCTTGTCCACTGCCCCTTGTATCGCCTATGCGTCTGCTGTATCAGGTGCATAAAGTCAGCGGATTTTGATGTGCAATAAGCATAAATCGATGATCCATTCCTCCAATAGTTACGGCAACTTAAGCTTCCTTTTTCCGTTCGCTGGAAGTGGGCATTGCTGCTATGTGTTTTTTTAGGAACATAGTCTGGTGTTGGGCTGCTGATTTATCAGCAGGCCGGCTTAAGTCCGGCATGCATCAGCAACCGGATGAGGTGGGTTATGGAGCAGGCGAGTAATTAATTGTTGTGTCTAATCAATGTGTTAAATGCGTCTTTTTGGCGATCTGTGGGTGCTGTCATAGTGTTGGTACGGTAGCTGCATATCCTTAATCGAATATACCGTAATCACGCGCGCCCTGTGCGTTCCCAGCAATTAATTAAAGATATATAACCATGAAGAAACCTACGAAACTGATGTTACTGATGATGGTCCTGGCTACGCCTGTCGTATTTGGAGCGGCTCATGACCATGAGAAAAAAGCCGATGCTCCGGCTGCAAGAGAATACAAGTACAAAACACCGAAGCTTAATCGCGCACAATTCGATGCATTGCTTGCCAAGCCCGAGCAATTGCTGATCATCGATGTACGACGTCCGGACGAGCTCACCAAGATAGGTGGCTTCCCGGTTTATTTCAGCGTCCAGTCTAAAGAAATAGAGAATTTTTTAGCTTTTATTCCTAAAGATAGGGACATTGTCACTGTGTCCAATCACGCCGGTCGCGCCGGCGCGACAGCCGATCTGCTTGCCGCTAAAGGTTTCCATGTGGTGGGTGCCGTGGGCGCGCAAAACTACGAAGAAGAGGGCGGTAAGCTGGCCAAAATAGAAATACCTGCGCCCAAGCCATCGGCAGAACAAAAGCAATAATTTTTGATAAAGCGACGTCGGCGATAGTCTCGAACGCTTTTATTTTTGGAGGATGTTAATGAAAAACAAACTATATCTCGCAGTGATGTGGGGGCTTGCCGGCGCAGTGGCCGGAGAAGCCGGGGCGGCTGTGGATCTATTCAACAGCCCGGTTGGTGTGATAGGCGCGCAATCAGCACCTGCGGCAGATAATAAGCCGGCGGCGGCTGAGATAAAAGCGCCCGAGGCGGTACAAGCTCCTCAGGTCGCACAAGCAGCACCGGTTGCGGCGGAGAATAAACCAGCGGCGGCCGAGGTAGGCGCACCAGCTGCAAAATCAAAGCTTTGGTCCTATCAACCGATAAAAGCACCGGAGCAACCGACGGTTAATAACAAAAGCTGGGTGCGGACGCCGATCGATGCGTTCGTGCTGGCGCCTTTGGAAGCTAAGGGACTGACGCCTTCGCCCGATGTCGATCGCGCTGCGTTTGTACGCCGTGCGACGCTGGATGCCTGGGGTGTCATACCGACGCCGGAAGAAGTCGCAACCTTTGTCAACGACAGTTCACAGGATGCTTACGAAAAGCTTGCGGATCGTTTGCTGGCATCGCCCAAATACGGGGAACGTCAGGCTCGCCGCTGGCTGGATTTGGCCCGCTACGCGGACAGCACGGGCTTTCAAAATGATGAGACGCGGCCAAATTTGTGGCGCTATCGCGATTACGTGATTAACTCATTTAACCAGGACAAGCCTTATTCCCGCTTTATCCAGGAACAATTGGCCGGTGACGAGATCTGGCCTGATAACCAGGAAGCGTTGATCGCCACCGGTTATATGGCGAATTTTCCGGACAATCACAACTCCCGCGACCTGGTGCAAAGAAAATATCAA
>DAINRH010000241.1:0-5717 GCA_036741905.1 Methylobacter sp.
GAAACGCATTGCGGTACAACTTAGCAATGTGCGCAAAGGCGAGCAAGTGCTTGATCTGGCCGGCGGCACCGGCGATTTGACCACACTGTTCGAAAAACGCGTCGGCTCCGAAGGCCAAGTCGTCCTGGCCGATATTAATTCGGAAATGCTGCGCACCGGACGCGACCGCCTGATCGACAGAGGTTTGGTCGGCAATATCCGCTATGCGCAAGTCAATGCCGAATGCCTGCCTTTTGAAGACAATACTTTCGATTGCGTATGCATCGCTTTCGGTTTGCGTAACGTCACCGACAAGGACGCCGCGTTGCGCTCCATGTACCGTGTACTCAAACCCGGCGGTCGCGTGATCGTGCTGGAATTTTCACATCCGGTCGATAAAATTACCGAAAAAGTCTACGATTTTTATTCCTTCAAACTGCTGCCAAAAATAGGCAAAGTGGTTGCCAAAGATGAAGACAGTTATCGCTATCTTGCCGAGTCTATCCGCATGCATCCCAAACAGGATGAGCTGAAAAAGATGATGGAAAACGCCGGTCTCGAGCGCTGCGAATACTTCAACATGACGCAAGGCATCGTCGCCGTTCATAGAGGTTATAAAATCTAGTATGGCTATCAAGCCCTTGCTGATTGGCGCACTGGAAACCGCGCTTAATCAATATCTTGCCTTGGATCAGGACAGCGGCTATTTTTTAACGCCGCTGGCCGGCAAAGTCATTGCCGTCACCGTTCAGCCGTTTGATGAAACCATATACCTGTGTCCGACGACCGATTCCATTCAGTGCCTGGATCAGTTTCCAGGCCAAGCCGACACCCGCCTGAGCGGTTCGATTTGGGCGCTGGGCTTGATGGGTCTCAGCTCAACGCCGATGCGTTCTGTTTTCTCGGGCGAGGTGACAATAGAAGGCGACATGCAAACCGGCCGCAAATTCCAGGAACTGTTCGCCAAACTGGACATCGATCTGGAAGAAAAGCTATCGCAGTTCACCGGCGACATCATCGCGCATAAAGTAGCTAATTTTTTCCGTGCCGGTCAAAGCTGGAGTAAAGAGTCTATTGAAACCTTCAGGCTGAATGCTAAAGAATTTTTAGAAGAAGAAACCCGTGACTTGCCGTCAGCGCCTGAAGCGGATATATATTATGCCCAGGTCGATGAGTTGCGCACCGATTTTGACCGATTGCAAAGTAGAGTTGAACGCCTGAAAAATCTTTTAGCTATAAAACCCAAAGCGCAAGACTAAAAAGCTTTCGTCTGTCGGCTTTGTTATACTGCAACTTCCCTAATAGCTTATTGGACACTGTTATGGCGACAATTACTTTCGATACACTGAAGTTTGTTGAAAAACTGAAAGCGGGCGGCATCCCGGACGATCAAGCCAAAGCCATATCGGAAGCATTTCGTGATGCTTCAGGGGAAGCCGACTTGGTTTCAAAAAAAGATTTGCAAATTGAACTTGCCCCTATCCGAGCGGACATTAATCTCATTAAATGGATGCTGGGTATCTTATTAGGTGGGGTACTAACATTAATTCTTAAAGCATTTTTTCCACTATAGCCCAGTCGCTCCCAAGCTTGAACATCACTGCCATTAAATTAAGCCTTGTAGGAGCGGGCCGTGCCCGCGATATTTGCACAGCGATGCAGACTTGCCGCGCCCTCATCGCGGGCACGGCCCGCTCCTACAGAGTGTCGATGCGCTTAACTTAATGGCAGTGAGCCGGAACATAGGAACAACACAATAAATTTTAATTTTTACCACAAAGACATAAAGGTTTACTTTGTTTTTCTTCCTGAACTTCGTGTCTTCGTGGTGAGTCTGGTTGATGAACTCAAAACGCTGTGCCCACCCATCAAACAAAGGTAACTCGTGATCCGTCCTAAATTATTATTGCGCCTAATCCATATTAACTGGGTTCTGGTCTTTCACGGCCTGGACGAAATCGTTTTAAAAACCCATTTATTCCGACCTGTCCGTTACTTGGCGGTTTTCTCCCCCAACTACTGGCTTAGAAATTCATCAGACTCCCGCGGCGCAAGAATCCGGCGCGCACTGGAAGACTTAGGGCCTATTTACGTCAAATTCGGCCAGGCCTTGTCGACCCGAAGAGACTTGCTGCCCGATGACATCGCCGATGAACTGGTCAAACTGCAAGACCGAGTCCCGCCTTTTTCCAACGAACTTGCGCGCAGCATTATCGAATCAGAACTGGGCATGTCGATCAGCGACGCGTTTGCCGAGTTTGACGCCGAACCGCTGGCCTCGGCGTCAGTCGCCCAAGTCCATACCGCCGTCCTGCACAGCGGCGAAAACGTTGTCGTTAAGGTGTTGCGTCCCGACATAGAAAGCCGCATCCGCTCGGACATAGGCCTGCTCTATGAACTGGCCCGTTTTGCCGAGCGCTTTTGGTCTGACGCAAGAAGACTGCGCCCTGTCGATGTCGTTGCCGAATTTGAAAGAACCACGCTGGATGAACTCGACTTGGTCAGAGAAGCCGCCAATGCCGCCAAATTGCGCCGCAATTTCGAAAACTCCGACATCATCTACATACCGGAAATTCACTGGCCGTTAACGCGCCGCAAAGTGCTGGTCATGGAAAGAATTCACGGCATCCCGGTCGGTAACATCGACCAGCTTCGAGAAGGCGGCGCCGATTTTAAATTACTCGCCGAACGCGGCGTTGAAATCTTTTTCACTCAGGTATTCAGGGATAATTTTTTCCATGCCGACATGCATCCCGGCAATATTTTCGTCGATCTGCCGGCCAAATATATCGCCGTTGATTTCGGCATTGTCGGTACGTTGTCATTATCCGACCAGCATTACCTGGCCGAAAACTTCCTGGCTTTTTTCAATCGCGACTACCGCAAAGTGGCCGAAATGCATGTCGAATCGGGCTGGGTTGCCGAATCGACCCGCATAGAAGAGTTTGAATCCGCGATCCGCAGCGTTTGCGAACCGATCTTTGAAAAACCGCTTAAAGACATTTCATTCGGCCAATTGCTGCTGCGCTTATTCCAGACTGCGCGCCGTTTCGATATGCACGTTCAGCCGCAACTGGTCTTGCTGCAAAAAACCCTGCTCAATATCGAGGGCCTAGGCCGCCAGCTTTATCCTGACTTGGACTTGTGGCAAACCGCCAAGCCTTTTCTTGAGAAATGGTTTCATCAGCGCGTCGGCCCTAAAGCCAAAATCGACAAACTGATCAAACAGTTTCCCGACTTTGCCGAGCAATTCCCCGAGATTCCGTCGTTGATTTATAAAGCGCTGGACAATGCCGCCCACGCCAAGCAGCATGCAGAAATGCAAAACCGGGAATTAATGCTGCTGCGTCAACAAATGGATAACAATCACCGCAGAACGGTATGGGCTATGTTGGTCAGTGCGGTGGTCATCAGTGCAGCGGTGTTGTTTCAATAAAGACAGCAAAATAGAACACGTATAGCCTAAAAGAAATGCTTTATGGTCAACTCGAATCGTAACAATAAAACAAATACGCTTGCTTTATTCTTTGTTTTGTACAAAACTTACAAAATACGATTTTATTATTTATATTTATACCATTATGCTATTGCAATTTAGTGTTAACAATTTCCGCTCCATTAAAGATACCGTCACTTTTAGCATGAACACCACTTCAAACGAAGCGAGCAATCATAGCTTTCAAGCAAGAGATTACCACCTGCTAAATAGCGCGGTGATATACGGAGCAAATGCCAGCGGCAAAAGCAATGTCTTAAAAGCCATGAGCTTCATGCGAAATTTGGTTTTAAACAAACCTAAAATTACCCAATCAACTGACGATTTACCGCATCATCCTTTTCGTTTAAATACCGAAACGGAGCAGGCTTCCAGTTATTTTGAAATCGTGTTTTTCTTAGAGGATGTTAAATATCGCTACGGCTTTGAAGCCGACAGTACAACTGTCTACGCTGAATGGCTTTATAGCGATGAAAAGAACAAGGAATCTCGATTATTTGAGCGCGATAACGAGCAGAATATTCATTACGTTAATAAGCAAAAATTTAAAGAAGGCGTTGGACTAAAAGTCCTCGACAATCATTTGTTTATTTGGAAGTGCGACCAGAATAACGGCGATATTTCAAAAAAAATCCTGCAATGGTTTAATAATTTTAATTTAATTAATGGATTGGAAAACGAAGGCTATTTACATATTGCTTTAAAGCAAATGGAAAATACCGATGCTAAGTCTGAGTTGCTTAAATTGGTTAAAATTGCCGATTTGGGAATCGACGAAATAGAAATTGAAGAAAATGATGTCCCTCAAGATATTATTAAAAACCTGCCTATTCCTGAAGAATTAAAGCAAAAAATGCTCGACGATGGCGGTGTAACTACAGTTGAATTACAAACCCGTCATAAAAAGTTTAGCTCTAAAAATCAACCAATAGGCACAGTTTTATTTAAGTTAAGTGAGGATGAATCACAAGGCACACAAAAATTCTTCGCACTTTCCGCCCCAATTTTGGATACGTTAGATAAGGGAAAAGTGTTATTAATTGATGAACTTGATGCAAGTCTGCATCCGATGCTAACTGAATGCTTTATCAAGCTCTTTAATAATAAAGAACTGAATAAACAAAATGCCCAACTGGTTTTCGTCACTCACGATATTCACTTGTTATCAGTTCCAGAACTTTTTGAACGCGATCAAATTTGGTTTACTGAAAAAGACCAATACGGTAGCTCTAAGCTTTATTCGTTACTTGAGTTTAGGAAAAACAATAAAGGTAAAGATGTCAGGACAACAGATAATTTGGAAAAACATTATCTACAAGGGCGATACGGTGCCGTGCCTTATATTGGTGAGCTGTAATGTCCAGAAGACAAGGGGCGGAAGGTTTTGAAAGTAGCAAAAAAGCAAGAAAACAGGCAAAAATAGCCCAAAGAATACAAAACACCCAAAATGAGCGCGAAACGCTCATTATCGCATGCGAAGATAGCGTATCTGCGCCCCTATATTTCAACGCTATTTTTGACGACCTCAAAAAAAATCATGCCATTGCGGCATCATCGTTGGTTATTGCTAAACATAAACACACTGATCCTGATGGAGTTTTAGATGACTTGCTTGATCATCCCAACTACCAAGACTTTGATCACCAATGGATAGTAATTGACCGTGACGTGGAAAGAACCAATGGCGGCGGACATACTTTGGATAACTTTAACCAAGCTATAGCAAGAGCTAGGGGTAAAAATATTAAAGTTGCTTATTCCAACCCTTGCTTTGAAATCTGGTATTTATTGCATTTCAACTACAGAAATACGGCCATTGATAGGGATGAGCTTGTAAAACAGTTAGAACATAAGTATCAATACAAAAAGAATGAGTTATTTATCCTAAATCAAGATCACCAGAAGACTGCAATCAAAAATGCCACTCGTCTAATTCAATCATGGATTGATACTCATGACACCACAAAACCGGCAACGGATAATCCGAGCACAACTGTGCATGATTTAGTTACGCTATTGAATGGATTTAAAAAAGATCCAGCGCAACAACCCGAATAAATTTGTTTAAGCGGCAATAAGAACAGGCGTTTCCTGCACACCCCGCTATCTTTTCGTAATTTTTCTACAGCAGGTATAAAAATGGTAACACTAGAAACCCCAATCTGCGATTTCGGCAAAAAAGCCATCGATTTTGAATTGCCCGGCGTTGACGGGCGCACATGGTCTCTGCAACAGTGCATGG
>DAINRH010000242.1:0-5647 GCA_036741905.1 Methylobacter sp.
ACTTCGCCATGCGCGTTGAACTCGGGCGCATAGCGGTTATGAAAATAATGCAGTTGCCCGTTGCTGTCCAGGCACTCGACCTCGCTCTCGGCTGTCAGGCCTGTCGCCAGCACCTGCCGGATCATTTGTATCAGCTTGTCCGCTTGATCGTTGCTGAGAATTTTCGCTTCTGACGGCGATTGGTTCAGCAGGCCGTCAGCCCACTTGCCAACGAGCCTCGCCACGGACGGGTTAGTATAAATGCGGCGACAGTCCTTATCGTAACGGAAGATCAAGTCCGGCGAGTTTTCGACCAGCACGCGAAATTCCTGTTCCCGTTGCAGCGCTTGCGCTTCCATGTGCTTGCGCTCGGTGATATTACGCGACAGTACGATAAGGCGCGGTTCCTCCCCGTCGGCAACGGGTTTGCTCGCTACGGAAAGTTCAAACCAAAAGTCGCCGCGCGGCAACGTCAATTGAAATTGCTTGCCGATTGAGATGCCGAGCCGATGCGCTTCCTGTAAAGCCGACATGACGATTTTTGCTGCGTCGGCGGGCATGGCGTCGGCCACTGTTTTATCGTGCAGGTCTTCGAAAGAGGCCAGCAATAGATCGGTGCGCGGCGAGTGATAATCGTAATAGCGCCCGTCCAGCCCTATTTCGAACAACAAGTCCGGGATCGTATCCAGCGTCGCTTGCAGTTTGTTTTTGGCTTGTAGCGCTTGGGTATTGAGCTCTTTCAACCGTCGGTGGGAACCGCGCAGGCGCAGCAGGAAAAAGCCGATGCCGGCCAACATGACGACGCTGCCGCCGAGCACGGTCCATAACCAGCGCTGTTCGAGCGTACGATGCGCAAGTTCTGTCGCTTGCTGCTGGTTGCTGCGGTTCAGCTTATCGATTTCGCGTTGTTTGCTTTCAGTCTCGTAGCGTTTGGTCAGTTCGACCATGTGCTTGCCTGAATTGTCGCTGGCGGCCTTGGCCGACAACTCATCCGCTTCGGCGCTTAGCCGGTAAGCTTGGCGATAGTCGCCTCGGGCAGCGGAGATTGCGGACAAACGCCGAGCGCTTTTGCTCAAATAAACCGGAAATTTGATTTCTTTGGCCAAACGATAAGCGTCTTGAGCATCGGCATCCGCCTGAGTAAGCTTCCCTAACTCCAGGTAATTCTCGCTACGTTGGTACAACGACCACCACAGTCCTATTTTATTGAACCGCTGCCGAAAAATTGCGGCACTCTCATCGAAAAACGGCAGAGCCTCGGCAAAGCGGCCTTGTTTGCGCAGATTTTCGGCAAGCACGAATAAGCTACGGGCAAGATAGAACGGTGCGCCTACTGCGCGATAAAGATCGACTGACGACCGGATTAAGCGAGCTCCCTCCTGATAATCGTCAAGATGATTAAGCATAGCGCCTATCCCGTTTAAAGCCGTGCCTTCAAGTGTTTTCGAGTGCGCGTCTCTGGCATGTTTAAGCATCTCGGCATAGTTGTCACGGGCTTCCGCATAGTGCCCATTCTGGTCATAAGCAACCGCCATCCCTTGATAGGCATAGGCCAGCACCCAATCGTCGTTGCCGCGCCGGGCGATTTCCATGGCCTGCACAGCGATGGCGACGGATTCTTCAAGCTTTTCCAGTCGGGTATACATCATGGAACCGCGAAGCATCGCTTCGGCCAGCAAATCGGGCCGGTCAACGCCATCGAGGATTGCCAGACTGTGAGTATCGGCGGCAATCATCGCATCGATATTGCCCTGGTTAACCGCATTCAATGCGATATTAATATCCGCCTCCGCCTGCCCGGCCTTATCATCATGCTGCTTGGCCAGATCGAACGCCTGTTGGGCATATGCGGCGGAGCTATCGGTCTCCCCTAGAGAATTTTCGATGCGCGACAGCAAATTCAGCAACCGCACCCGGTCGGAGGGCGTCGCCTCAAAGGGGAGTTCGGCTCGCAAGCGCTTAACCTCGGCATAGGCCAGCGGCGCGTCGTTTTCCAGCAACTGGCGGATACTGCCGGCCTTGCTGCGCCATTGCTCCAACGCATTGTTATCGGCGTACGCCACGTCGCATAGCGCGAAAATAAGTATCGCTATAGCTCCCACGCTCCGGAGGCTGTGAAAGTATTCGTTTTTAGAAAAAATTAAAGAATTCACCACGAAGACACGAAGGATACGAATAAAAATAATCGTTTAAATTCAACATATTGAAAACTTCGCGTTCTTCGTGCCTTCGTGGTAAAAAATGTTTTTAGTCTAATTTGGATAATACTTTCACAGTCTCTCCTGCGTGGCAATTCAGCCAGCAACGCTCTCGGCAACCGCTCCTGCATTGCTCTACCTCCTGCATAACCCACAGGGATGTGGGGAATGCAGATATTGCAGGAGCAAATATCTGTCCATGCAGTCGCAGCGTTGCCTGACGCTGGAGCGCCCTGCACGGCATTCCCACGCAGAACGAGGGAATGATAAGAATTGATGGGCGTGACCGCCATCAGAACCGTACAGTCATCGTCGCGCCGACCTGGGTATCGTTAATCCATGCGCTCTGCGGCCTGGTTTCCACGCCGTAATAGGAACGGCGTAAGGTGCTCAGCAGATTCATGCCTTCAACCGTGAATGAGAAATGCTCGTTGATGCGATAGCCCACCGAAGCATCCAGCCAACCGTAGCCGCGGGTGTAAACCGGCAACGCGCCGACGCCGACGATATTGGTAACGCCGCTTAGGAAGGTGTCGCGCCAGTTATAAGCGATTCGAGCCGAAAACGGGCCTTTCTCGTACATGCCGACCAGGTTGTAGCTGTGTTTGGACAGATTTTGCAGCGGGACTTTTTGGCCCAGAACGCTGTTCGGCGTTTCGCTGTCGATAAAGGTGTAATTGGCCTGCGTGCCGAACCCACTCAGCCAACTCGGCAGGAAATCGTAAAACTGTTGGTAGCCGACTTCAAAGCCGTTGATGGTTGCCGCAGCGTCGTTTTGCGGTCGGCTGACTTGATAGGTAAAGCCGTCGTGGACTTCCGCGTTGCTGACGTTGCTGACAAAGCCGTCGACCTGTTTCAGAAAACCGGTGATATAAACCGAGGTGGTCGGGTTGAAGTATTTTTCCACCGCCAGATCGAAATTGTCGGAACGGATCGGCTTCAAATCGGGATTTCCGGCGCTGCCCTGATTCAACGACGGGTTGACGGTGTTGCGGATCAAGGTCAGCGACGGCGACAGCTGATCGAAATTCTGCCGGGTGATGGTTTTGGATGCGCCGCCGCGCAGGTACAGGCCTTTCATCAGCTGATAGCGCAGATTCAGGCTGGGCAGATAGTCGATGTCGGTGCTGTTAATATTAATGGGCCGCACCGTGCCGGTGCCGGGCACCGACTGGCTGCCGCTTACCGACTCCGACGTTTGTACAGCGCGTAGACCGATATTGCCATCTAAGGGAAAACCGGTCGCTTCGAATTTGCTCATCAAGTAACCGGCTTGGGTTTCCTCGCTGATCCCCCAAACGCCCAATGGGCTGCCAGAGGCGGGAATCGGCGCGGTAATGCCGAAAGCATTGCGCAATGCGGTCGCGTCGCGGGCAAAATCCAGGTTGCCGCCCATGTAGCTGCCGATGCTGCCGGCTTCGCCGTCCAGAAAGTTACCGACCGGCTTGGCGGCGATGTAATCGGGCTTGTCGGCCGCCGCAATACCGGTCACCGCCGCGTCGGCAAAAATCAGGCCCGGTGCATTGCCCGCTCTGCGCTTGGCGTAACGGAAACCGGCGGACACCGATTTGATGAAGCCGCCGGATAGTTCGTAATCGCCGTCAAGCTGGGCGGTCGACAATTCGCCGTTAAACGGTCGAGTGCGGTAAGCCATGCTCGCGTATTGGAAATTGGCCGGGTTGAGCAAATCGGTGCCGCTAACGCTGGTCGTCGGAACCTGGCCGGACAGATCCTGGTTAAATTGCGCAGCCCTGCCGCTAAATACCGGGCCTGAGAAAAACAGGTTGTTAAAGCTTTTGGTGTAACTCAGATCGGTCTTGATCGTTAACGCGTCTTTGTTCCATTTGCCGCCGACTGCCGCCTGCCGGGTCCTGTCCACCGTGTCGCGGGCAAAGCTGAGAATGGAAAGCGGGGCATTGGTCCAGCTGATGCTTTGCAGGTCGTTGGTGCCCGGAAACAGCCTTGGGCTACCGGCGACAAAGCTCGAAGACGGCGTGACGTTAATCTGGTAGGAATCCTGAAGGGTCTTGAACTCCGCGTAGTTGCCTTCGGCATAGAGCTCAAGCGCGTCCGCCGGCCGCCATTGCAATGCCAGGCTGCCGGCGGTGCGTTCGCGATGACCTAGACTGGTCGTTTCCGAGGTGCCGTTGGGCACGATGACCGACTGTCCGGGAATAATGTTGCTGCGGGCAATGGGATTTCCGGTGCCTTTTTGATCTTCCCGCCAGGCGCGCCGCTGATAAGCAAAATTCACCAGCGCGCCGAATTCGCCGAAGCTTTCCGTTTTCCAGCGGTCGCTCAGCAAGGTAGAAAATTGCGGTTCTTCTTTGTCCACCAGATCGCCGTGGATTACCCGTGCGGAACCTAACAACTGACGGCCGTCAAAGTCAAAAGGCCGATGCGTCCGTAAATCAATCGTGCCGCCGACGCCGCCTTCGATGTGCTTGGCCGATGAGGTTTTGTAAACATCAATGCCGGCCAGCATTTCGGAAGGGATGTCGGCGAAATCGAGGGTGCGCCCCGAACCGGCGGTAAAGACCTCCCGTCCGTTCAACAACGTTTCCATCTGGGTGAGGCCGCGAATCGCCACGCCCGCTCCCTCGCCGCGGTCGCGAAGAATCTGTACGCCGGTGATGCGGGACAGTGCGTCGGTGACGTTAATGTCGGGAAGTTTGTTGATGTCGTCAGCGACCACCGAATCGACGATTTCCATCTTGTCGCGCTTGATCTCTTGCGCCGTGGCCAGGCTGGCGCGCTTGCCGACCACCACCATGTCATCGAGAGCGACAGTTTCCGCATCGACGCCTGAATTATCAGTTCGGGCAAATGACGCCGTCGATTCGGCGACAATCAAAGCCCAAGCGCCTAGCCGTAATAGATATTTTAGTCTTGTATGCATAAATAAACGTTTAATCCCGCATAAAAGCGGTACTTTGTCAGCCCATGTAACCGGTTATAAGGGTGCTTCCGGCAAAAAACTACAACGGCAATTATACTGAACCGACTTTATGCCGTCTCCACATAGGCTCTGCTGCAATCCTGAGTCCGCAGCCGGCATGGCTTCTGGGCCTTATCTTAAGGGGCATATCCGGCATGAACCGCCCATTTGTATGTAATTCAAGAAGAAAATGAATACTGTAGTGTAGTCATTTTGGCTAGATAGGGGGCCGCTTTACAACAAGAAGGATCGATAATAATGCGAGTTGCATTTAATTCCAGAGCATCGCTCAAACCATCAGGCAGACATTGCCTGAGTCTGGTAGCGCTAAGCTATTTGCCGCTGTTGTTATGCATCAAAAATGAAGAAGATGTAACTGATTAGCCCCAATGGGATCATCATTTATTGGACGCTAAATGATGTTAAAACGCGGCACATCTATGGCACAAAACCAGAAATGCGCATTGGGAAGTGAAGCAAATGGCGCGCCCGAGACGATTCGAACGTCCGACCACAGCCTTCGGAGGGCTGT